>NZ_MUKA01000354.1 GCF_002150735.1 Streptomyces africanus | reverse complement strand
AACCAGCCGGCGTCATGACGCCGGCTGGTTCGGCGTACGTCATGACACCGGCTCCCTCAGCGCACGGTCTGCCGGGATCCGGGCCGTGACCGTCACCGCGGCCGGGTCCAGGTCGCCGGGCTTGGGCATGACACTGCCGGGCAGCTGGACGGCCGCCGCGCCGTGGGCGACAGCGGAGGCGAGGGCGTCGGGGCCGCTGCCGCCGGCGATCAGGAAACCGGCGAGGGAGGAGTCGCCGGCGCCCACGTTGCTGCGTACGGCGGCCACGCGGGCGCTGCCGAACCAGGCGCCCTCCTCGGAGACCAGCAGCTGCCCGTCGGCGCCGAGGCTCGCGAGGACGGCCCGGGCACCCATCCCGCGCAGTTCCTCGGCCGCCTTCGCGGCGTCGCCGACGGTGGCGAGGGGGCGGCCGACGGCCTCCGCGAGCTCCTCGGCGTTGGGCTTGACCACGTCGGGCCGCTCGCGCAGGGCCGCGAGCAGCGCGGGCCCGGAGGTGTCCAGGGCGATCCGGGCACCGGCGGCGTGCGCGCGGGCGACCAGGTCGGCGTACCAGGAGGGGGCGAGGCCGCGCGGGAGGCTGCCGCAGCAGGCGATCCAGGCGGCGTCGCGGGACTGCTGCCGTACGGTCTCCAGGAGCAGTTCCCGCTCGGCGTCGGACAGTTCCGGGCCCGGTGCGTTGATCTTCGTCAGGACGCCGTCGGCTTCGGCGAGGGCGATGTTGGAGCGGGTGGCCCCGGCGACCGGGACGGGTGCGACCTCGATGCCCTGCGTGTCGAGCAGGTCGGCGACGAGCGCGCCGGGCGCGCCGCCCAGGGGCAGGACCGCCACCGTGCGCCGGCCGGCCGCCGCGACCGCGCGGGAGACGTTCACGCCCTTGCCGCCCGGGTCCATCCGCTCGCCGGTGGCGCGGATGACCTCGCCGCGGTCGAGGGACGGCACCTCGTAGGTCCGGTCCAGGGACGGGTTGGGGGTGACGGTGAGGATCATGCGCGCACTACTTCCGTGCCGCCGCGCTCGATCGCGACGGCGTCTTCGGGGCTCAGCCCACTGTCGGTGATCAGCAGGTCCACGTCGCTCAGGTCGCCGAAGCGGGCGAAGTGCTCCTGGCCGTGCTTGGAGGAGTCGGCGAGCAGCACCACGCGGCGGGCGGCTGCCACGGCCGCGCGCTTCACGGCGGCCTCGGCGAGGTCGGGGGTGGTCAGACCGTGTTCGGCGGAGAAGCCGTTGGCGGCCACGAACAGCACGTCGGCCCGGATCTCGCCGTACGCGCGCAGCGCCCAGGCGTCCACGGCGGCGCGCGTACGGTGCCGTACGCGCCCCCCGATGAGGTGGAGCTGGATGCCGGGGTGGTCGGCGAGGCGGGCCGCGATGGGCAGGCTGTGCGTGACGACGGTGAGGGCGGACTCCAGCGGGAGGGCGGCGGCCACCTTCGCCACCGTCGTACCGGCGTCGAGGATCATCGTGCCCTCGCTCGGCAGTTCCGCGAGGGCCGCCTTGGCGATGCGGTCCTTCTCGTCGGGGGCCGTGGTCTCGCGCTCGGCGAGGTCCGGCTCGAAGTCGAGCCGCCCGGCCGGGATGGCCCCGCCGTGCACGCGGCGGACCAGTCCGGCGCGGTCGAGGGCCTTCAGGTCCCGGCGGATCGTCTCCGCCGTCACCTGGAACTCCTCGGCCAGCGACACGACATCCACTCGGCCGCCGTCACGGGCGAGCCGGAGGATCTCCTGCTGCCGCTCCGGTGCGTACATGTCTGTTCGCCTCCGCCCATGCCCGAACGTGTGGTTTCAGCGGGAGGCTACGCCGAGATTTCCGCGAAGTAAACAGGTTCGGACCCAATCGGGCATGATCGGAAATGAACAACGGGCTCGGCACCCATGTGCCGAGCCCGCTCTCCGACGAGGGAGCAGACGAGAGACCAGACGAGGGAACAGGCGTGGTCAGGAGACCAGCGCCGGTTCCTTCCGCTCAGTCGCCGCCTGCTCCCCCTCGACGTGCTGCGCCGGCCGCTTCGGCAGGGCGAACATCAGCAGGAAGATCACGCCCAGCACCGTGGCCACCCAGCCCAGCGAGTTCCGGAAGGCGTCCGCGAAGGCCGGGCCCACCTGGTCCGCGCGCAGCCGGTCGCCGATCGTGCCGAAGAAGACGACCGACACCAGGCCGAGACCCAGCGCGTTGCCCATCTGCTGCACGGTGTTGAGCAGGCCGGACGCCGACCCGGAGTGCTCGCGCGGCACCTCGGAGAGGATCGCGTCGGTCAGCGGGGCGACGATCAGGCCCATGCCCAGGCCCATCACGACCAGCGGCAGCGCCATCTGCCAGGGCGCGATGCCGAGGCCGTAGTGCCCGGACTCCCAGAGGTAGAGCAGCACTCCGGCCGCCATCACCAGCGCGCCCGCCTGGAGCACCTTGCGACCGAAGCGCGGGACCAGCTGCTGCACCGACAGCCCGGCGGCCACGGACACGGCGATCGAGAACGGCACCCCGGTCAGCCCGGCCTTCAGCGCGCTCCAGCCCAGCCCGACCTGCATGTACAGCGTCCACACCAGGAAGAAGACGCCGAGCGCGACCCCGAAGACGGTCTGCACGGCGATCCCGGCCGCGAAGCTCTTGACCCGGAACAGCGACAGCTCGACCAGCGGGGAGCCGTCCCGTGCGCTCTTGCGCCGCTCGTACGCCACCAGCGCCGCGAGGACGACGAGCGCGCCGGCCATCGAGACGTACCCCCACACCGGCCAGCCCAGCTCGCGGCCGCGGATGAGCGGGTAGAGCAGCATCAGCAGCCCCAGTGTTACGAGTGCGACACCCACCAGGTCCAGCTTCAGGGCCCGGGGCGCCTTGGACTCGGTGATGAAGCGGCTGCCGAGGATCAGACCCGCGATCCCGACGGGCAGGTTGATCAGGAAGATCGAGCGCCACTCCCACCCGAACAGGCTCCACTCGGTCAGCAGCGCGCCGAGCAGCGGACCGGACACGGCCCCGAGCCCGACGACCGCGCCGAACAGGCCGAACACCTTGCCCCGCTCGTGCGCCGGGAAGGTCGCGTGCACGATCGACAGCACCTGCGGCACCATCAGCGCCGCCATGCCGCCCTGCAGGAAACGGGACGCGACCAGCATCTCCGGGTTCACCGCGATGCCGCACAGCGCGGAGGCGAGGGTGAAGCCGCCGATGCCGACGAGGAAGATCCGCTTGCGGCCGTGGATGTCGCCGAGCCGTCCGCCGGTGATCAGCCCGGCGGCGAACGCGAGGGCGTATCCGGCGGTGATCCACTGGATCTGGCCGAAGGACGCGCCCGATTCCCGCTGGATCGACGGGATGGCGATGTTGACGATCGTCACGTCGACGAGGTCCATGAAGGCCGCGGTCATCACGATCGCGAGGGCGAACCAGCGGCGGCGGTCGGTCCCGCCCGCGGTGCTGAGAGGGGTCTCGGTGGAGGTCATGCCCAGAAGGTAGAGGGGCATTAGGTCAGATTGTGTCCTACTGGTGCGGCATCCTCGTCGGTATGACGACGGACACACCGGCCCGGCTGCTGACGCTCCTCTCCCTCCTCCAGACGCCCCGCGAATGGCCCGGCGGCGAGCTCGCCGACCGGCTCGGGGTCTCCCGCCGCACGGTCCGGCGGGACATCGACCGGCTGCGCGACCTGGGCTATCCCGTGCAGGCGACCAAGGGCGCCGACGGCGGTTACCGGCTGGTCGCCGGCAAGGCCATGCCGCCGCTCGTGCTCGACGACGAGGAGGCCGTGGCCATCGCGGTCGGCCTGCGCGCCGGGGCCGGGCACGCGGTGGAGGGCCTGGACGAGGCGTCGGTACGGGCGCTGGCCAAGCTGGAGCAGGTGCTGCCGGGCCGGCTGCGCCACCGGGTGACCACACTCCAGGCCGCGACCACTCCCCTGACCAGCGGGGACGGTCCGAGCATCGCGCCGGAGACCCTGACCGTCATGGCCTCGACGGCGGCCGGGCACGAGCGGCTGCGGTTCGCCTACCGGGCGGCCGACGGCACCGAGTCGCGGCGCCTGACGGAGCCGTACCGGCTGGTGTCCACGGGCCGCCGCTGGTACCTGGTGGCGTACGACATCGACCGGGACGACTGGCGCACGTTCCGCGTCGACCGCGTGCGCGAACCGTTCGCCACCGGGGCGCGGTTCGTGCCGCGCGAGCTGCCGACGGGGAACGCGGCGGAGTACCTGCGGCAGTCGATGCAACGGCAGCAGGAGTCCTACGACGTCGAGGTCACGTTCGCCGCACCGGCCGACTTCGTCGCCGCCCGGCTGCCGGCATGGCTGGGCACGCCCGAGCCGCTGGACGACGGCAGCTGCCGGCTGCGGGGATCCGCGGGGGACGCGGTGCAGTGGGTGGCGCTCCGGCTCGCGCTGCTGGAGTGCGACTTCGTGGTGCACGCACCGGAGGAACTCGTGACAGCCGTGAGGGAGCTGGGGGCGCGGTTGAGCAGGGCGGGCGAGGGGGGACGGAGCACGGCCTGAAGCGCCCGTTGCCAGGGGGCGGCTGCACTGCCGCATGGCCGGTTGGAGCAAGCCCGGCTGCGTGGTGTCCGTTCATCATCAAGGCTGTCCCTCATGGAGAAGACTCCCAGGGTGATCGTGGAGCCGCCGGACAGCCGAGGTCTTCGCGCGGTCAGCGTGGGGGGCACAGCGGTGGGCAGCGCCTGGTCTCCGAGCGGGCTGCGCAAGGTTCTCCGACAACTCGGTTACCCGGAGAACATCGATCTGGAAGACCGGAGAGTCATCGTCTGGCGCGAGGCCGGCAGCGGGATATGGCCCGATCGCACCTGGCGAAGACGCACGGTCACAGCGCTCATGATGGCGGGACTGATCCTGTCCACGGCCCTGCTCACCATCGTCGGAGAACCCGACGCCATGGGGGCACTGACCTTCGCGCAGCGCATGACGGGGTTCCTCTTCATCCTGTCCGGCGCGGTGCAGGGCCTCGCGGCGCTGGCGACCCTCGACCATGAGGGAAAACGGCAGTTCAAGTATTCCGGAGCCCTGGTACTGGTCGGCACACTGATCGCCTTGATCACCCAGAGCATTTTCCTGTTCACATGGCTCCAGGAAAGAGAACCCACACTCTACCTGCCCGTATATCTACTGGTCTTCACCTGGTCACTGTGGGCCCTCTGGCGACTGTTCCATGAGCAGGTGTGGAGAGTCATCCCCCACCCCAAGAGATTTGCCACCGGCGTGGCCCTGTCCGGCCTTCTGGCCGCCACGAACTTCGCATACTCCGCCGTCTATCAGCCCACATCGGCTCCCTTCTATGTCACTCTCACGGCAAAGTTCGGCACCCCTCACACCGATCCCACGCGCCCGTTCATCCATGTGCCCCTGACGTTCCAGGTGGAGAACACCGGAAAGGTTCCGGCATACATCCTTGTCGACAAGTATCTGGTCTACGGGCGTTCGGCTGAATACTCGCAGGACGACACGGGGCTGAGAGACTGGAAGAAGGCTCTGGAAAACGAATACGACGCAGAGCTCCATGTCACTGAATCAGGCAGCAAAACGATAAGCGCCGGACAATTCGCCGGGCCAGGGTACTGGCTTCATCCGGGAGAAGGTCACGTAAAGGAGAAAGTGATACAGATCCCCAGGAGCGTTCGATACGATCTCCTGGAAGCATCCCTGGCCGTGGTGACGATGAGAATGGATCGCGGAAAGATCGATCTCCTGCAACTACAGCAGGCGCACCCCGCCTGGCAAAGGAGGGAGGGGAGATTTTACTGTACAAGGTGCGGCGACATGGTCATCCATGAAGGGAAAGTCCGCCACAACAACAACATCATCAACGTCACCCGAAAACCCCGATACATCACCGTACTCTGGTACGGCACACGGGAGGAGTTCAACTATGCATACGCCATCTCGTCCTACAAATTCGACTCCAGAAAAAACCCTGACCGGGAGGAATTGAGAAGGGAAATCGCGAGGGAAGAGGATCGGTACGGCGTCGAGTCGCGCTCTACTTCCACAAGAGTATCCGTCGCAGAATTGATGGCGTCCTTGTAGCGCACTGGGCGCCGAGTTGCAGGAGAACCCCAGCGGGTCCAAAGTGGTGGTAAGTGGTTGTTGTGTCTGTACGGGCAAATCCGCATGTTTCCACAGTGCACCTGGATGCGCCATGGCCAGAAACGCCCGGCGACGAGTCTGCCGTTACAGGGGCTGCACGTACTGCTTGGTTGCAGCGCTCTCGCTCTCAGGAGGTGTGACCGTCTCTGCGACGGGGGCCTTCGGCCAGTCCGCAGCCGTGACACCGGCCCAGACTCCCCCACCACCGCCGAATCCCGGCACGCCGGATTCCGATACCCCGGAACCCGGCACGCCGACCGCGCCCAGCACGCCTCCCGGGCCGAGCACGCCTCCCGGGCCGAGCACGCCGACGGGTCCCGGGACGACGGGATCCAGCACACCGACCGGTCCCAGCAAGCCGACCGGCCCAAGCAAACCGACCGGGCCGAGCAAGCCGACCGGCCCCAGCAAGCCGACCGGCCCCAGCAAACCGACGGACTCCGGCACTCAGTCGCATCCCACGTCACCGGTCGACCCTTCGGAGCAAGCGACGCTCATGGAGAAGCGCACAGCAGCGCTGAAGGTGCCGGAAGAAGTGAAGGTGGAAGTCGGGGACGAGCTGAGCGGGTTGCTGAAGATGAGCCGGGATCCGGATATCCCGCCCGGCGAACGGGCCGCCTACACGAGAATCGTGTCTCGGCTCACCGGCGAGCTGGGGATGATCCAGGATCCCAAGACGCCTCGCGAGCAGCGAGTCGCCCACACGCACATCGTGGAAAGGGCGACCGAAACGCTGGGCGTGATCCAGGATCCGGGCACGCCGCGCAAGGACCGGGCCGCCTACACGAGGATCGTGGACGGGACAGTCAAGACGCTGGCGAAGATCCAGGACCCCAGGACCTCTCCCGAGCAGCGGGCCGCCTACACGGAGCTCGCTGAAGAGCTGACCGAGGGCTTCGGGCTGGTCACGGGTGAGGAAGCGGCGGCGGAAGGCTTTCGGTTCTTCGCGCGCAATCGCGCTGATCAGGGCAACACTGCGGTGGCTCGCATTCAGGCCGAACGGCCGCCGCAGCAGGAGCTTGTCAAGGCATCGGAGGCCTTCGATGCCATGGGGAAAGGTCAGCAGATTCTTGCCAACCGGAACCTTCCGCAGAAGGAGCAGGCCGAGCTCAAGAAGAACGTGGAGCAGCTGAGCGCCGCTCTGCTGAAGTCCTACGACCGGTCGGCGACCCACGAAGACCGGGACAAGGCGAAGGATGCGGGAGACGAATTCCTCAAAAAACTGGAGAAAAACAACAAAAAGCACTCGGACAAGCCCCTGCTGGAGATCAGGGACAAACCCTTGAGCTCTGCGGTCGCTCCGGGAGAGTTCCAGTCCTTCACCGTCAAGGTCACCAACCACGGGGATGACGACATCACCGGTGTGACGGTGGAGGACGAGTTCGAGTCGGCCTCGGGCGGTGCTGACGGAGGCGTCATCCACCCCGTGTTGCATGCGCAGCTGATGAGGGATTCAGGCGAGGAGAACGACTGCGACATCACTGCGGGGAGCACCGGGGTGACCTGTCCGACGGAGGGAGACACCGAGATCGTGCCGGAGGAGACGGTCACGATCACCATCCGTGCGGTGGTGAAGGCGTCGCAGGTGCCTTACGGAGAGAAGGAGAACGTCATCCGGGTGAAGCACGAGGAGGGTGCGGAGCAGGGCAGTGCCAGGTTCGCCGTCGTCAGGTCACCGAAGCTGTCCCAACAGGACCTCGAAGGCGAACTGCAGGCCATCCGGCAATGTGCCGCTGACTTCGATTCGGCCGGCGTCTCGAAGGAAGCCCTGACCGTTTTCACGAAGGTGATGGGTGGCGAACTCGGGCAGGGGACCGCTCCGGCCCAGGCCAGTTCGGAGGGGTACAAGGCCGCTCTCACCGGAGCCGGACCCGACGAAGCGGTGTCCATCGCGAAGATACCCGTGTTCGACGTGTCTCTTCGCGACGCCGCGAAGACCTTCAAGTCGGCAGGCGACTGTGCCGGATTCGTCGACGAGGCCCTGTCGGCCGAGTGACCGTAAGGCCCCTCAAGGGCGTGACCGTCCCTCGTCGAGTCGCCGGCTCTCCCAGGGGAAGTCCCGCAGCACCCCCAGATTCCGCAACGCCAGGTCCGCCGGTCCCTCCGGCCCGTCCGCCGGGACGTCCCCGGCCGCCGCCCAGCACTCCACCGCCGCACGTACGGCCGCGCTCGCCACAGCGGCGGCGAAGCGCAGGTCCGAGGGCGCGGCAACGTTGTCGGAGTCGGTTGTCGAGACAGTCCGCACAGGACCGGCCGTCAGCCGCGCGGCCAGTACCTCCGCCAGCGTCCGTTCCGACGCCTGGCACACCTCCGCCCACACCCTGCGCAGGGACGGGTTCGCCTCGGCGAGGCGCAGGAGCGTGCGCACCCACTCCCAGGAGGACGCCGAGACGCCGACGCCCGGCGTGAGGGTGTGCCGCACCCCGTGCTCCAGGGCCCGGAGCACGCTCGCGTCGGCGGGGGCGGCGCGTACCGCCTCCACCCAGCGCTGGGCACCGGCCGCGTAGAGGGGGGCGACGGCCTCCTCCTTGGTGGCGAAGTACCGGTAGAAGGTGCGCGGGGCGATGCCGGCGGCCTGGGCGATGTCCTCCGCGCGGGTGGCGCGCAGGCCATGCCGTACGAAGAGGCCTGCCGCGGCCCGGGCGATCTCCATACGCGTCTCGGCCTTGCGCCGCTCGGTCAGCGAGGCCTGAGGAGGGGGCGGGGTGGTGCTGCTCACGCTCGGCAGGCTATGCCCATGTGACACAATCTGCCATCTGGCGGGCCACCCCGTGGTTCAGGTACGGGGTGGCCCGCCCTTCACTTCCCCGCTCACGCAGAGAGCCGGGCCCCGGCGCCCGGGGGGAGGGACGCCGAAGCCCGGCTTTGGGAGAGTCCCGGCGCCGGGGGGAGTGCGACGGGACTTGGCTCTGGGGGGCCAGGGGCGCGGCCCCGGCCCGAACTCGTGGGCCCGGAAGTCTTGTTCCCGGTGCCCCGCGGGTTGAAGCGGCGTTACATCGCCATGTTTGCGCGGTCTTTCGCCACCCGGCGTACGCGGCGGCCCTCGGGCGCACACCGTCCGTCACCCAGAGGCACTGGGACAACATCCACGGGCCGTGGGACGGACTGGACGCCCGGACGCCCGGGCGCCCGTCGGCGAACACCGACACCGGCGAGTACCGGCGCCGGCGTCACGCCGCCGCGTCGAACCCGGTGCTGCGGGCCAGCTTCTTCAGCTCCAGCAGCGCGTGCTTCTCGATCTGCCGGATGCGCTCGCGGGTCAGGCCGTGCTCCTTGCCGACCTCGGTCAGCGTGCGCTCCCGGCCGTCCTCGATGCCGTAGCGCATCTTGATGATCGAGGCCGTGCGCTGGTCGAGGCGGCCGATGAGGTCGTCGAGCTCCTCGCTGCGCAGCAGCGTGAGCACCGACTGCTCGGGCGACACCGCCGAGGTGTCCTCCAGGAGGTCGCCGAACTGGGTCTCGCCCTCGTCGTCCACCGACATGTTCAGCGAGACCGGGTCGCGGGCCCAGTCGAGCACGTCGGTGACGCGCTCCGGCGTCGAGCCGAGCTCGGCGGCGATCTCCGCGGGCTCCGGGTCGCGCCCGTGCTCGCGGTTGAACTCGCGCTGCACCCGCCGGATCCGGCCGAGCTCCTCCACGAGGTGGACGGGCAGGCGGATCGTACGGGACTGGTCGGCTATGGAGCGGGTGATGGCCTGGCGGATCCACCACGTCGCGTACGTGGAGAACTTGAAGCCCTTGCGGTAGTCGAACTTCTCGACCGCGCGCACCAGGCCGGCGTTGCCCTCCTGGATCAGGTCCAGCAGGGGCAGACCGCTGCGGGGGTAGCGGCGGGCGACGGCGACGACCAGGCGCAGGTTGGAGCGGATGAAGACGTCCTTGGCCCGCTCCGCGTCGGCGATCAGGGCTTCGAGCTCCTCGCGGGTGGCGTCCGCCTTGGTCTCCTCGTACCCGTCGAGGACCTGTCGCGCGAACACACCCGCTTCGATGACCTGGGACAGCTCGACTTCCTTGGCGGCGTCGAGCAGCGGTGTACGCGCGATCTCGTCGAGGTACATGCCGACCAGGTCGCGATCGGCGATCTCGCCGCCATGGGCGCGAACACTGCTTGCCGCGTCGGCCGTCTCGCCGGTGGCGGACTGACGACGGGCGACGGCACGGGTTGCCATGCGTGCTCCCTTGCGATGGTGAGGTCAGCGGGTGGTCCTTCGGACGCTGGACTCCGTCTCCGGGACTCTCCGGACTCTCCTCGGGTGCCCTGCATCCGATGGAAACAACGACTGGAATCAGGACAGAATTCCCAACCTGTCCTCCAATTTTTCGGATCATGCAGTACCCTGTCGGGCCCGACGAGGAGGCGCGGTGCCGACGGAACGTACAGAGGTGCAGGTCAGACCGGGAGTCGAGGCCGACCTCGAAGCCCTCACAGCCCTCTACAACCACTACGTACGTGAGACGCCGATCACATTCGATACCGCGATCTTCACTCCGGAGGAGCGCCGCCCTTGGCTGCTCTCCCACCCTGTAGACGGGCCGCACCGCCTGATGGTTGCCACGGGTCCGGACTCACAGGAGATTCTGGGCTACGCCACCTCCAGCCCCTTCCGGGCCAAGCCCGCCTATGCGACCTCCGTGGAGACGACGGTGTACGTCGCCCCGCACGCCGGCGGCCGCGGCGTCGGCACCCTCCTCTACAAGGCCCTCTTCGAGGCCCTGTCCGGCGAGGACCTGCACCGCGCCTACGCGGGCATAGCGCAGCCGAACGAGGCGTCGGCCCGGCTGCACGAACGCCTCGGTTTCCGGCACGTCGGCACGTACCGGGAGGTCGGCCGCAAGTTCGGCCGCTACTGGGACGTGGCCTGGTACGAGAAGGACCTGTAGGCCCGGTTACCCGGGGCGGCCTCAGCCGAACTGCACCGACCGCTTCGCCAGCCCCATCCAGAAGCCGTCGATCACCGACTTCTGCGCGTCCAGCTCACCGGCGGCGTCGGCCGCGCCCATGGTCACGAACAGCGGGGCGAAGTGCTCCGTGCGCGGGTGGGCGAGCTGCCCCGCGGGCGACTTGCGGGTGAAGTCGAGCAGGGCGTCCACGTCCCGCGCCTCCAGCGCCCGCCGGCCCCAGTCGTCGAACTCCGCCGACCAGGCGGGGATGCCGCCCTGCCGGAGCGCGGCCAGGTTGTGGGTGAAGAAGCCGGAGCCGACGATGAGCACGCCCTCGTCCCGCAAGGGGGCGAGCCTGCGGCCGATCTCCATGAGCCGGACCGGGTCGAGCGTGGGCATGGACACCTGGAGGACCGGGATGTCGGCTTCCGGGTACATCTCGACCAGCGGGACGTACGCGCCGTGGTCGAGGCCCCGGTCGGGGACGTCCTGGACGGGGATCCCGGGGGCGCGCAGCAGCTTCCGTACCGACTCGGCGAGCTCCGGTGCGCCGGGGGCCTCGTAGGTCACCCGGTAGTAGTGCTCGGGGAAGCCCCAGAAGTCGTAGACGAGCGGGACGGTCTCGGTGGCGCCGAGGGCGAGCGGGGCCTCCTCCCAGTGGGCGGAGACCATCAGGATCGCCCGGGGACGTGGCAGGCCGGCCGACCAGGCGGCCAGTTCACCGGGCCAGACCGGGTCGTCCGCCAGCGGTGGGGCGCCGTGGCTCAGGTACAGAGCGGGCATGCGCTCCTGGGTGGCGGCGGACATGCTGCGGCTCCTTCCAAAACATGGTTCCCTAACAAAACTGTACGGGGCATTTGTTTAAAGTTCAAGGAGGGGCCACGTAGAGTGGAAGACATGAAGGCACCCGCATCCGCACCGACCCCGGGCTCCGTGGCGGAGCCTCCGGAACCGCGCTGGCTCACCGACGACGAGCAGCGCGTATGGCGCTCTTTCATGGAGGGCGTCACCCTCCTCGACGACCACCTCGACCGCCAGCTCCAGCGCGACGCGGGCATGCCGCACGTCTACTACGGCCTTCTGGTCAAGCTCGCCGAGGCGCCGCGGCGGCGGCTGCGGATGACGGAGCTCGCCATGCTGGCGAAGATCACCCGCTCCCGCCTCTCGCACGCCATCGCGCGCCTGGAGAAGAACGGCTGGGTGCGCCGCGAGGACTGCCCCGACGACAAGCGGGGCCAGTTCGCCGTGCTGACGAACGAGGGCTACGAGGTGCTGCGGCAGACCGCGCCGGGCCATGTGGAGGCCGTACGGCAGGCGGTCTTCGACCGGCTCACCCCGGAACAGCAGAAGTCCCTCGGCGAGATCATGCGGATCATCGCCGAGGGACTTCAGCCGGCCGAAGCCGGAGCGGACCTGCCCTGGCTCCGCTGAGCCGGGGCAGGTCCTGGAATCCGTAGGTACGAGGCGTCCCCTTCCTCGTACCTACGGAAGGGCCCGAAGGGGTCTTTCCGGTACGGCCGTCAGTGGGCGACGACCGGGACCGGCACCTCGTCCGCCACGTCCTCGCCGGAGCCGGTCACGGTGGTGCTCCCGGGACGGCCCGCGTTGACGAAGGTCAGGGCGATCCCGGCGGCCACGACGAGGATGCCGACGGCGAACCAGATGGCGCTCGTGTAGCCCTCGACCATGCCCTCCAGCTGGACCAGCTGCTGCTGGGACCGACTGGAGGCCCCGGCGATGTGGTCCGCGATGTAGGACGTGGTGGCCGAGGCGGCGATCGTGTTCAGCAGCGCCGTACCGATCGCGCCGCCCACCTGCTGCGAGGTGTTGACCATCGCGGAGGCGACACCGGCGTCCCGCGGCTCGACGCCCTGGGTGGCCAGGGACATGGCCGGCATGAACGCCGTACCCATGCCGAGGCCGAGCAGCAGCATCGCCGGCAGCAGCAGGGCGGCGTACGAGGAGCCGATCTCCAGCCGGGTCAGCAGCAGCATGCCCAGCGCGGCGACCAGGAAGCCGGGGCCCATCAGCAGGCGCGGCGCGACCCGGGTCATCAGGCGGGTGCCGATCTGGGTCGAGCCCGTGATCATGCCCGCGATCATCGGCAGGAACGCGAACCCGGTCTTGACCGGCGAGTATCCCTTCACGATCTGCAAGTAGTAGGTCAGGAAGAGGAACAGGCCGAACATCGCGATGATCGCGAGACCGAGGGAGAGGTAGATGCCGCCGCGGTTGCGCTCGGTGATCACGCGCAGGGGCAGCAGCGGGGCCTTCACCCTGGACTCGACGGCCACGAAGGTCGCGAGCAGGACGACCGAGGCCACGAACATGCCGACGGTCACGGAGTCGCTCCAGCCCGCCGACTCGGCGCGGGTGAAGCCGTAGACGAGGGCGACCAGGCCGAGGGTGGACAGGATGACGCCCGGGATGTCGAGCGGGGAGCGGTTGCGGCCGCCCTCCGGCTCACGGATGACGAAGTACGCACCGGCCGCGGCGACGATGGCGAACGGGACGTTGACGAAGAATGTCCAGCGCCAGTCCAGGTACTCGGTCAGGAAGCCGCCCAGGATCAGACCGACGGCACCGCCGCCACCGGCGATCGCGCCGTAGATGCCGAACGCCTTGGCGCGCTCCTTGGCGTCGGTGAACATCACGGCGAGCAGGGAGAGCGCGGCGGGCGCGAGCAGGGCGCCGAAGACGCCCTGGAGGGCGCGGGCGCCGAACATCATCGCCTCGTTGGTGGCCGCGCCGCCGAGCGCGGAGGCCACGGCGAAGCCGCCGAGCCCGAGCACGAACGCCCGCTTGCGGCCCCACAGGTCGGCTATCCGGCCGCCGAACAGGAGCAGACCGCCGAAGGCGAGCGCGTAGGCCGTGACGACCCACTGCCGGTTGCCGTCGGAGATGCCCAGGTCCTGCTGGGCGGAGGGCAGGGCGATGTTCACGATGGTGGCGTCCAGGACGACCATCAGCTGGGCCAGCGCGATGAAGACGAGCGCTTTCCAGCGGCCGGCGTCCGGCGAGGCCGCCGGGGCGCCGAGTGCCTTTGAGGCTGTTTCAGACATGGGGATACCCACTTCGGGACAAGATGACGGAAAAACTGGAAAGAAGCGGAAAAAAGGTGTCGTTGAGGGACGACTCGACGACCAACGTCGGTCGTTGAGTTCTGCGGGTGATGACTGGGGTGGCGCCGGGATCTAATCGGTCAGGCGTCGTCAGGCCCGGTCAGGCCTGACGGAGGTCCTCCATGGTCACTGCCGCGCCCGGCAGGGCGGAACGGGCCGGGGCCCGCAGTCCGTCCAGGAACAGCTGAAGATGACGGTGTACGAAGCGGTCGGCGCTGAAGCACGCCGTCCCGGCCGGGGGCCGGCTGAGCTGGGCCACGGCGACCATCAGGTCACCGACGCCGACGTCGGAGCGGAGCTGGCCGGCCGCCTTGGCGCGGTTCATGACCGTTTCGAGGATCCGCTCCACGCGCTCGCGCGCCGCTTCGAGATCGGGGTGGTTCTCGTCGAACGTGCTCGAGACCATCGGGCACAGCGCGCTGATCCGCTCGTCGGCGGAGATGTGCACGAAGCGCTCCAGGGCCTCGAACGCGTCCCCGGTCTCCGAGAGCGCTCGCTCGGCCGCCGCGCCCGTACGGTCCAGTACGGAGCAGACGACCTCGCGCACGAGCGCGTCACGGTCCGGGAAGTTGCGGTACACCGTGGCATTGCCGACGCCGGCCCGGCGGGCGATCTCGTCGAGCGGCACCTCGGGGCCGTGCTCGACGAACATCTCCCGGGCGGCGGTGACGATCCGCTCCCGGTTGCGCAGGGCGTCGGCACGGGGCCGGGGCGCCTTGCGCGGTGTGGGGGTGGCGGTCTGCACGGCGTACTCCTGGGTGAGGTGCTCTGGTGTGACGATCCGGGGAGAGGCTCCCCGTTTGCGTCGGACACATGGCTAAACGGGGACCGGGTCCCCGGTATTTCCCGCACCTGGACTTTTCAAGAGTGACCTGGCTCACACATTCGGCGGAGTCGCAGCCTCCCGCGACGGACACGGCCGCCACCCGCCGCTACTGACGGGAAACCCACGATCGGTCTCCTCCAACGCGCGTCCCCCCACCCCGCGACGCAGGGTGATCGCAAGGGCGCAGCCGGAGACCGGAGGCTGCCGTGGCGCGGGAGGTCCCTTGCAGGTCCCTGGCATGCAGCCACAGCACCGGCGCCCCGGGCCGGACGGCCCGGGTCCGCCCGGCCGCCGGATACCCCGGCGGCGCCTGGCCGCTCTCGCCTGCGTGACCGCCCTGACCTTCACGGTCAGCACCTCGGCCGGCACGGGCCACCTCGCCCCGGGCGCCTCCACGGCCGGAGCCGGTCCGATCGTCCTGTCCCACACCTCCGCGCACGGCCCCTGCCTGATCCGCGGCGCCCGCGAGGTCCAGATGTCCGAGGGCATCCCCACCACCCACGGCTACGCCCGTTCCACCGGCACCGTCCGCGCCCTCACCCTGATGGTCGACTTCTCCGACGCCCCCGGCGAGGGCGAGGCCCTGGACCGCTTCCGGGAGTTCTTCCCGCAGACCCGGCAGTGGTTCCGCACCAGTTCCTACGGCCGTCTCGACTACCGCCCCGCGGCCCCGATCCGGGGGTGGCTGCGGATGCCGAAGTCCTTCCGCGCGTACGGCATAGAGCGCGGCGCCCCCTTCGACCCCGGCTACCGCACGCTGGTCCAGGACCTCGTGGCCGCGGCCGACCCGAAGGTGGACTTCCGCGCGTACGACCTGCTGAACGTCCTGGTCACCCCGAACGCCGGCCCCTCCGCCCTCGACACCGTCCTCTCGGTCACCTTCGCCGGCAACCCCGAGGCCCCGACAGCCGACGGCATACCCGTGGCCAACGCCTCCTTCATCTACTCCCGCCAGGACGACGGCTCCGGCTCCTACGACCGCACCGGCTACCGCGTCCTCCCCCACGAGAACGGACACGTCTTCGGCCTGCCCGACCTGTACACCGCGGAGGGCGGGGGCGCGGTCGGCCACTGGGACATCATGAGCGAGGACTGGGGCGCCAACAACGACCTCCTCGGCTGGCACAAGTGGAAACTGGGCTGGCTGGACGCCGCACAGGTGCACTGCGCGGCGGCCTCCGGCACCACGGAGTACACCCTGACGCCGCTGGCCCGCAGGGGCGGTTCCAAGCTGGTCGTCGTCCCCCTGGACAGCGGAACGGGCTACGCCGTCGAACTGCGCACCCGCGCCGGCAACGACGAGGCGGTGTGCCGCCCGGGCGTCCTGATCTACCAGATCGACGCCGCGGTGGACACGGGCATGGGCCCGGTCACCGTCCACGACTCCCGCCGCGACAGCGGCGGCTGCACCCGCGCGCCGAACGTCCACGCGGAACTGTCCGACGCCCCGTTCGCACCCGGGGAGACGTTCCGTGATCCGCGGAGGGGGGTCGTGATCAGCGTGGTGGGGACGGATCGGGCGGGCCGCAGGAGGCCGGGCCCGGCGGCGGTCGCTCCGCGCACAAGGGTCGTGCGGATTCCGGGCTCCGCGTTCCGGATTACGTTAGGCGTGCCGCCCCCGCCGTACCG
>NZ_MUKA01000353.1 GCF_002150735.1 Streptomyces africanus | reverse complement strand
CCGCAGCACGGACGCCACCCCGGCCAACCCCCAGACCGCCACCAAGGGCTTCCTGGCGTCCATGGTGGCCCCCGTGGAACCCGCACGGGCCACCTTCAACCTCGCCCCCACCGCCAACAGCGACACCCACCAGGACGCCGGTGACGGAGTGCTGGACCGCTCCGCCCCCGGCAAGTCCTCCGCGTCCTTCCACGACACCGACCAGGCCGCCACCAACGACCCCACCGGCCAAAAGCGCAAAGCGCAGGGATCCGTCTGGAAAGCATGGCTGCTGGCGGGTGCGCAGCGCTGGGCGAAAGGCGGCGGAACAGCCAACAAGCGCCTCGATGTGAAGAAGGCCCAGGCGCAGGCGAACCAGGTCAAGGAAGCCCGCACGACCACAGTCTCGAAGTCCGGTGGACTGCTGCCTGTGCGGAATTCCGGCGGCTCTGGTGCAGGGCCGAAGGGGAACGCCGGGAAATCGGGCGGCACTTCGGGCGCGAAGGGCCCGGTGAATTCCTCCGGGAACCGTTCCGGTGGTGCCGGCCGTGGTGGATCCGGAGGCGGAGGCCGTGGCCCCGGCGGCAGCTCGGGCAGCAGCAACGCCGGTGGTGGTGGCAGGCACCGGGATGCCGCCGGTCACGGCAAGGGGACAGGTGCGAAGGGTCCCGGCCCGGGCGGCAGCGGAAAGGGCTCGGCCGGGCCGAACGGCTCCGCCAGATCCGGCGCATCGGGCAAGAGCACCAACTCCGGTGGGAAGGGCCACGGCGTCCACGACTCCAAGACGCCGAAGCCCACCAAGGACTCCAGCGGCAAGGGGCCCGGGAAGAGCCCCGGATCCGGCAGCGGCAGCGGCTCGGGCGGCGGGTCCGGAGCTGGGTCCGGCGGTGCTGGGAAGCCGGGAGCGGCCGGCAAGGCAGGAGCCGCGGGTAAGGACGGCAAGCACGACGGCAAGCCCGGCGCAGGGGCATCGGGCGGCCCGGGATCCCCTGCCGCAACCGGGCCGGATGGCGGCAAGCCGAACAAGAAGCCCGGCAAGAACGACACGGCCCACAACAACAAGCACGGCAAGACCCAGCACGACACCCGCACCCCGCTGGAGAAGTCCCGCGAAACCGGCCACAAGGACGGCCGCGCCGTCCGAGGCGTCGTCGACCACGTCAAGGCCTACAAGGACGGCGCAGTCGACGGCTACCGCGACAAGCGCGACGAGAACGCACGTGAACACGCCCGCCTCAACAAGGCGCACGCCGACCACAAGACCAAGCCCGCCGAGAAGAACCCCGCCGCGACGAAGGCCGGCCGCCCCCAGCCCGTCATCGTCACCGAACAGGAGGACGACGGAGTGACCACCGACGTCAAGCCGCTCACCGTCAAGAGCATCGACGCCAACACCCTCACCCTGGGCGCCGACGCCACCCGCGCCACCTACGGGCGTCGCGAGCTGCGCAACTTCAAGCAGTACGAACGCAAGCTCGAAGCGAAGGAAACCGACCTCCAGAAGATCGCCGAGGCGTGCAAGCAGCTCGAGAAGGAAGCGGAGAAGGAAGCCAAGGACTGCCAGGACCTGCTGGAGCAGGCCAAGGGAGTCAAGGGCGGGGAGAAGGTCGTCGGCAAGCTCACCAAGCTCGCCGACGCCGCGAAGAACCAGACCGCCGAAGCCGCCGAACTCGCCAAGCGCGCCAAACGGGCCGCCGAAATGTGCAAGGTCGTCCTCACCAACATCCAGACCCGCTACGCGCCCCTGTACAAGGCCGTCGTCGACAGCGACGAGACCAAGCCCGCCGAGCTGCGCTTCTACAACGACAAGGGCTCCTACGCCCCCGCCGCCTGACCCGACGAGGAGACCACCGACATGGCATCCGACCTCACCTTCAAGACCCTCCTGCGCGCCGTGGAGACCAAGGAGAAGAAGCTCGCCCGACACGCAGAAGCCGTCAAACAGGCAGCGGACAACATCAAGGAACACGCGGACGACACCGCCAGCGACGCCGACGCCCTCGGCGCGAAGTCCGTCGACCGCGACTCCATCTCCGAATGCCAGGAGCTCGCCAAGGTCATCCGCGGCGTCTCCGACGGCGCCATCACCTACGCCGCCAAGAGTGCCGACACCGCGAAAGCCGCCAAAGCGGCCGGCGACCAGGCCCGCACCACCCACGGCGGCTTCCAGGAAGCCTTCGACCGGTCCAACGTCACCGGCCTGGAGAACGTCTCCCGCGACTGGCTCGAGCAGGAATAGCACCCTCACCCACACCCACGGTGCCGGCCCACACCACCCGGGCCGGCACCACCCATCCCGAAAAGGAGCCCAACCCCGTGTCCACGAACACCCGCACCGTGCCCAGCACCGACACCGCGGAGCGGGCCGCCGCCATCGGCCAGACCCTCATCCCCATCGCCACCGGCGCCCTCGCCCCCCTCCTCGACCCCTCCGCCGCCACCATCGCCGGAGGCGCATACCTGGCCGGCGCCGCATTCGTGGCCGCCAACTACACCGGACACCTCGGCACCTGGGCCAACGACCTGCCCGGCATCGACATCGCCCGCGCCCACCGCGACACCCTCGGCATCGCCACCATCACCACCGGCATGGCACTCGGCCTCGGCACCCTCGCAGGCCCCCAAGCCACCGACCTCCTCATGGCCGGCGTCACCCAGATCGCCACCAACCCGCTCCCCGGCATCCTGTCCCTCGGCTGGTGGGCCGCCGTCGCACTCGTCCCCCTCAAACTCCGCAAAGTCCTCGGCCGCAAGAAGACCAACGCCCAGCCCGGCCCGCAGGCCGCCGCCATCAACGAGACGGTCGGCCCCATCACCGACGCCGACCAGATCATGGCCGACTGGCACCGCCACATCAGCAACCCCGACAACGGAGTACACAAGGGCCAAGTCCTCACCGACGTCACCGTCTACACCAACCGGTGGACCGGCCGGATCGTCGCCCCCGCTGGCGCTGCCGTCTCCGTCACCAAGGAGACCGTGTCCTCCGTCTACCGCCGCAACCCCGGCTGGATCGACATCACCCACGGCGACCACGCCGGCGAAGCCCGCGTCATCGTCAACCACCAGGCCCCCGCCGAACTCGACCCGTCCACCCTCGAAGGCGCCTGGAAGAAGCGCGTCGCCTGCACTGGCGGCACCATGCCGAAGACCCACCTGGAGAACGTCACCGACGACCCCAACACCGGCGGACAGGCCGCGTGGGTCGTCGCCGACGACGACATGAAGGGCGCCCTCAAGGCCCCCGACCTGACCGACCTCGCCGGAGACCTCCGCAAGTCACCTCTGCTGATCTCCTACGAACCGAACCCCAACAACGTCCGTAAGGCCATCATCCGCGTCATGGACTCCAACCCCCTCGAGGCCGGGCACGACTTCCAGGGCCTGGACTCCCTCAAGGCGTCCGCGGGCGGCTGGTTCCCCATCGGCAAAATCATCTCCGGCCACCCGGCCCGCTTTCAGATGTTCGACCCGGCCCTCGGAGGGCTCCACCTCGTCATCGCCGGCGCCACCGGATCCGGTAAGGGCGGAGCCGTCCAGGTCGTCTCCCTCGGCTACCACGCCAACGGCGCCGCCATCCTCTACGCCGACCCCAAGGGCGCATCCAACCCCGCCATCCCCAAGATGGCCGCCTACTCAGGCCTCCAACGCTACGGAGCCCTCGGCGCCATGCGCCTCTCTTACCACGTCCTCCAGCACCGCGTAGAAGAAGCCGCCCGCCTCGACCTGAAGAACTTCAAGCCCTCCAAGATGCGCCCCTGGTGCCCCACCATCCTCGACGAAGCACCCCAGATGCTCGGCCCCAAAGTCCCCAACCGCGCCGAAGCCGTCCACATCGTCAAGGCCGGCGCCTCCCTCGGCCGCTCCCTCGGAATGCCCTGGGTCCTCATCACCCAGACCGTCAACCTCGACCAGATGGGCGGCGAACAAGCCATCCGCGCCAACCTCCTCACCGGCGGCGCCTGGCTGATCCTGCGCACCGACTCCGACCAGGTCAACCTCGGCGACCTCCCCACCGGATTCGAAGGCATCGACCCCTCCCAGATCCCCGCCGTGTGGCCCACCGAAGACGAATCCCTCATCTACGACCCCGACATCCCTGAGAACGACCCCCGCCGCACCTTCGGTCTCGGCTACCTCGCCACCCCTGGCGGTCGCGCCGGCATGATGCGCATCGACACCCTCGAAGACGCCACCCCCCACATCCGGCCCGAACTCGTCGCAGCCCCCGAAGACGTCCCCTGGTGGGGCGACCAGGACAAGATGGAAGAACTCGCCAACACCCCTTTGCCCGGCTTCGAGGAGAACGGCGACGGGAGCGACGAAGACGGCAGCAGCCCGGTCATCGCGGCCGGCGTCGACTTCCAGAAGAAGGAACCCACCGCAGAAGAGAAGATCCTCACCGTCCTCCGCGACGAAGCCGACCCCCTCCACCTCGACTACCTCAACGGCGCAGACGACATCGACCCCGGCGACTTCGACATCACCTACATCGACCGGCCCGCACTCCTCGCCGCCACCGGCCTGAAGGACGGCACGTTCGCCAACGCCCTCGGCAAGCTCGAAACCGCTGGGAAGATCCACCGCATCGCCGAAGGCAAGACCGTCCGCGTCGGCCTCGGCCGGCCCGTACAGGACGGCGACGCAGCCGCGTAGGCAGCGACCCAAGCGACCGAGCCCCCGGCATCCCCGCCGGGGGCTCACGCACACAGGGGATAGCGCCTCAGACAAACCCCCGAATCTGCGGCAGCATCAGACGTGTCGG
>NZ_MUKA01000352.1 GCF_002150735.1 Streptomyces africanus | reverse complement strand
CGGTATGGGCGGGGCGCAGCGCGAGCCGGGCCCGCCGCTCAGCCACCCCGATGTACCGCTGCGCCCCGCCCATACCGGCCTCCACTCGTCGTGTCCGTCCGACTTCCCCTGCATCTTCGCGAACGCCACTGACAACCGTCCGTCGGCGGCCCGGCTCAGGCGTACCGCTCCAGCAGCCCCGCCACGTACGCCTCCAGCCGCCCGCCCAGCACCTCCGGTGCCAGATCGGTCCGGCCCAGCTCCCGCCACGGACCCGCCAGCTTCGCCGCGTCGGGGACGTAGGCCAGGGCGTCGAGCAGCCGCCAGTACAGGTGGTCCGGGCCGTCGGCGAGTCGGTGGCCGCCGTGCGCCGCGTAGTGCTCCCGGAAACCGAGGCCGTACTCCGGGCCGTACAGCAGCGCCAGGGCGGTCGAGCAGTGGGCGACGTCCAGGTCGGCGGGACCCCACGAGGTCTCCACCCAGTCGACGACACCACTGATCCGCAAGCCGTCTCCCGAGCCCGTGAACAGCACGTTCCCGGGGTGGTAGTCCCGGTGCAGGAAGCACCCCTCGTACGGCGGCGGGTCGCGGCGGATCACGTCCACCGCCCGCTCCCACATCGCACCCGCCGGCGCCCGCACCCGCTCCGGGGAGGCCCACGCCTGATACGTACGGGGCCGCTCCACGGGAACCACCCGGTGGATCCGGGCGAGCTGCGCCGCCAGCAGGTCCACCCGGCGGTCGAGGTCCTCCGCGTCGACCCGGACCCGCCCCGGCAGCCCGGACATCAGCAGGGACGGGTGGTCACAGTGCTCGGCGGTGGCGTCCACACCGGTCAGCTCGGGAGCCGGCACACCGTCCTCCCCGGCCAGCAGCGTGAGCACGTCCGCCTCGCGGGCCAGCAGCCCGGGGGCGTGCCGCCGGAAGAAGGGCTTCACGAAGGTCCGCAGGGCGAGTGCGGTGCCGTCGTCGAGGGTGAGCCGCCGCATCTGGGCGCTCCAACCGCCGGTGAGGAACGTGGACTTGCCGACCGTACGGCCCTCCGGGAGCTGCTTGGCCACCCACGCGCGGGTCGCCGTCCAGCCCCGGTCGCCGAGCCCGGTCAGGACGGCGGTGACGAACTCCCCCAGGTCGCCGGGGTGGTCGCGGAACCACCGGCCCAACCGGTGCTCCGCGTCGGGGAGTTCCCAGTGGGTGAACTGGGCGCGCCGGGCCAGCGCCTCCGAGACGGCGTCCGTCACGGCGGGCGGGATGACCTCGTCCGTGCGCGGCACCGCGAGCACCGCCCGCCCCTCGTACCCCCGCAGGACGTCGAGCGCGGGCGACTCCCGCCAGCTGCCGGGCCGCCGGATGATCTCGCTGAACCGCCCGTCACCCGCACCGAACGGCACGTCCCAGGCCTGAGCCGCGTACACCGCCGGCGCGCACAGTCCCAGAGCCGCCACCCGGTCCCCGTAGTGCCCGACGAGATCGGCCACCGTCTGGCCGCTCATGCTGAAGCCGACGAGGACGAGCGGCCCGGCCGCGCCCGCGCGGGCGTCGATGACGGACACGGCCTGCTCGAAGCGGCGGCGCAGGCTCAGTTCCCGC
>NZ_MUKA01000351.1:293-21336 GCF_002150735.1 Streptomyces africanus | reverse complement strand
CAGGAGCTGATCCGGCGCGGCCAGCAGCACCACGGCGGTCACGTCGTCGGCGCCGCGCCGGATCAGCTCCTGGATCGCCGCGACCAGCGTGCCGCCCGTGGCCAGCATCGGGTCCAGCACATACACCTGACGGCCCGACAGGTCCTCGGGCATACGCGTGGCGTATGTGGAGGCCTGGAGCGTCTCCTCGTTGCGGATCATGCCGAGGAAGCCCACCTCGGCGGTCGGCAGCAGCCGGACCATGCCGTCCAGCATGCCGAGGCCGGCCCGCAGGATCGGCACCACCAGCGGACGCGGGTGGGACAGCTTGACGCCCGTGGTCGTGGCCACCGGCGTCCGGATGTCGACCTGCTCGGTGCGCACGTCGCGCGTGGCCTCGTAGGCGAGCAGGGTGACCAGCTCGTCGGCGAGACGGCGGAAGGTCGCGGAGTCGGTGCGCTGGTCGCGCAGCGTGGTGAGCTTGTGGGCGACCAGGGGGTGGTCGACGACGTGGAGACGCATGCCGACAACAGTAACCGGGCCCGCTGACCGGGGCCGCACGGCAAGCCCGCCGCATGCCCGTCACCCGTTCGCTGGCGTCAAACCGTCCGTCCGGGGGAAAGTGGGAAGGACGGACTGGGGGTGGTGAACCTGATGCCCGACCGGGATTCCCGAGACGATCCGTCGCCGCGCGCACAGCCCGCGACGGGCCCGGAGACGTACGACAACGGAAGCAACGAGACCGGACCGTGCGAGACCGACGCCGAGCGTCGGCGGCGGCGCGCCCGGTTCCTGCGCGATCTGGCCGAGGCCCGGGAGCTGCGCGACCGCGTCCAGCCGCGCCGCGTCAAGGTGGCACGGCTGCGGCACGCGATGCGCATGCGCACGTTCCGCTGGTAGGAAACGGGTGGGGAAACCCCCGGCGAAGATCACGAACCGCGCGGACGTTGCCGAGGTGACCGTGCGTGCAGCGGGGGAAAGCCGCGTACGATCCGCAGGTGGCGGCAACGAGCGCGCGATCAAAACTGCCGGACACAGGGAGTCGAAGACGTCCCCTGAACGCCTTGTTTCTGCCACGATTCCGAGTGGGTGGGGCTCGGACGAGCACTCCCCGCCCGTAACCTCCGCCGGGGGGACCCCCAACCGGCACGCCTATGACCAGTGGGAGAGTCACGGTGTACTTCGCCGCACTGCTCGCGCGCACCGAAGACGGGTGGGAAGCGAGCGACACAGAGCTCGACGATGTGGAAACCCTGTCGGATCTGGCCGACCTGGCCCGTGAAGCCTCCCCCGACGAGGACACGGTGCTCGTGCTCATCGAGCAGGAGGACGCCTGGTTCGGAGTCGTCCGCGTGGACGGCGAGGACGACCCTCGTATCTACGTCTCGGACGCCGCCGCCGCTGCCCGCAGCAGCTACGGAGAGATCCTGCTCACCGACGAGCTGCTCGGACGCGATCCGGACGACGGGGACGACCTGGACGCCCTCGACCTCGACGGCACGGAGGACGGTGATTCCGGCGACGACGAGGCCGACGACGCCGACCCGGTCGCCGGCACCGGCGAGGCCGTACCGCACGGCCCGGTCGGAGACGCCCAGATCCTGGACGACCTCGGCGTGAGCGAGAAGGAACTGCGCTCACTGGCGACGGACGCCGTCACGGAAATCGCCGAGGCCCTCGGCGCCTCGGAAACCCTGGAGACGGTCCGCTGACGTCAAGCACGCCCCCGGGACAGCCGGACCATCCGGGAGCCCCGGGACAGCCGGACCATCCGGGAACGCCAGGCACCCCGGGAGCGCCGGGACAGCCGGATCACCCGGGAGCGCCGCGACGCCAGGGTCTGCCGGCAGCACCCAGGCCGCCAGACCTCCCGGGTCCGCCGGACTCCCCAGGACCTCCGGGAGTGCCGGGGCAGCCGGAGGTGCCGGATCCGGTGCGGGACCCCTGGCGGGGCGCGATGCGGCTCGCCTTGGGGGAAGCCGCCGAGGCCGTCCGGGGCGGGGACGTTCCCGTCGGGGCCGTCGTCCTGGCGCCGGACGGCACGACCGTGCTCGCGGCCGGGCACAACGAGCGCGAGGCCGGCGGCGACCCGACGGCCCACGCGGAGGTCCTCGCCCTCCGGCGGGCCGCGGCAGCGCTCGGCCGGTGGCGGCTCGCCGGATGCACCCTCGTCGTGACCCTGGAGCCCTGCACGATGTGCGCGGGCGCGATCCAGCAGTCCCGCGTCGACCGGCTCGTCTACGGCGCCCGCGACGAGAAGGCCGGCGCGGCCGGCTCCCTGTGGGACCTCGTCCGCGACCGGCGGCTCAACCACCGGCCCGAGGTGATCGAGGGAGTGCTCGCGGAGGAGTGCGCCGGGCTGCTCACGGAGTTCTTCCGCGGTCGCTGACCGTCGTCGCGTACCGATTTCAAAGCACGCCGCACCTTGCTGTAAGGTCTCCCTCGGTAGCGTGTCCGAGCGGCCGAAGGAGCTCGCCTCGAAAGCGAGTGTGGCGCAAGTCACCGAGGGTTCAAATCCCTCCGCTACCGCAGGTAGACGAAGGGCCCGGTCCAATCGACCGGGCCCTTCGTGCTGCTCCGTCTCACTTACCATCCGCGAGGCCGCTGCACCCTGCAGAACAGTGCACGTATGGGGCCCCTCTGGAGCAGAATCTCAGAGGGGGTGTGACGCGACCGCCGCAGTCGCATCCTCCCGGGGGAAGGTGGTACATGAACTTCGACTGGACATCGATGGCCGTGGCCGGCTCGCTCACTGTCGTCTTCGCCATGGCCAGTGACGCTGCGCGAAGCGTTCTTCGTGCGATCTTTCGGCGCCCGCGACGAACGTCCGTGATCGTCGAGATGCACGGTAAGCGGGTGGAGGTGAGCGGCTCCAGCCCAGAAGAAGTGCAGGCAGCGCTGGATGAACTCCTGAACGCTAGGCTGGAGAGCACCGAGCCCTCTCGTGGACAGAACGAAGGCCAGGAAGACGACAGCGAGTCCCAGGTGATTGGGAACCATGGGATCGTCGTCACCGGACCCCGGAGTATTGCCATTTCAGGCATGAGCACCGGAGCAGGGGTCACGGGAGAGAGCCACCCACCAGGTACTAACGGCACCCAGCCCACGGAGCGGGGTGGGGCAAATGAGTGAAGGGCTCGCGAACGCCAGCACTGACGCCCCTGTCGCTCCAGCGCTTACCCCAGGTCAAGTGCCCGTAGCAGTTCCTGCCGCGCCAGAGGTCACCACGGTTACCGCCCACTTCAAACTGGTCTTCCTCTGCGTAACCGTGATCACAGTTCTTACTCTTGCGGCCAGCCTCTACATCGGCATTTTCGTTGAAAAGCCGACGGACGCCGCGAAGTCAGCGATGGACACGTGTTCCACCCTCGCGAACCTGGGCTTTGGCGCGATGGTTGGCCTGTTGGGCGGCAAGGCCGTGAACTAGCCGGGGGGGCAGGCTGGAATTCTGTCCCCCGGATCCTCAAGGCACCAGTACCCGGGCTCCTGCGGTCCTGTCATCATCCTCAGACGGCCCGCCCCCGTCCGGCTTCCAGATCAGTCCGTCGACCTGACGCGCGATGTCCCGGCGCACCGTGTCGACCATGTGCTGATACCGCGCGGCATGGCCGTCGTCGACCACCCCATGAGCCCCATGACGGCCCGCTCGGACACTCCGAGGATCAGCAGCACCGTAGCCGCCGTGTGCCGGGCGTCGTGCAGACGGCCGTCCCGGACCTTCGCGGAGTTCAGCAACTCCTTCCAGTCGTCGTAGTCCGTTCGGGGGGAAGTTCCGCGTCCGGTCTCCGTGGCGAAGAGCCAACCCTCATCCGTCCACTTGTCCCCGGCCGCGGCGCGCTCGGCCTGCCTTCCGGATCCACGCGACCACGCTCTACAACTCCATCTACCGGTCCGATGACGAGATGCTCGTCAACCCCCACGTGTACGGCATCGGTGCCTACATGGCGCCCGTCTTCCACCTGCGGCGCATGCCAGGCGGCGGCCTGTTCGACACGTACGCGAATAGCATCGAACAGACCTGGGGAGGCGCCCGCCAGGTCACGGACCGCGACATCACAGGAGCCTGAGCATGGGACGCATTGACTTCCTGCATGACCCCGACGCCCCGCCGGCCAACTCCGTCGTGCCGTCCGTCGTCGCGTTCGTGCAGAACGACGCGGGCCAGGTCCTGGTGATCCAGCGGTCCGACAACGGACGCTGGGCACTGCCCGGGGGCGGCCACGACGTGGGCGAGTCGATCAGTGACACCGTCGTGCGTGAGGTCTGGGAAGAGACCGGGATCAAGGTGGAAGTCGTCGACGTGTCCGGGCTCTACACGGACCCCGGACACGTGATGCAGTACGACGACGGCGAGGTGCGCCAGCAGTTCAGCATCGGCTTCCGTGCCCGGCCGGTCGGCGGTGAACTCCGTACGAGCAACGAGACGACTCAGGTCCGCTGGGTAGACCCTGCGGACCTGTCGACGCTGGACGTGCACCCCACGATGCGGCTCCGGATCGAGCACGCCATGGACCGGACGCGCACGACTCCTTACATCGGCTGACGCTTGGCCGCGGCGACCCGTTCGAGTACGCGGGACGTGCAGGCCAGGATCTCGGGTTCCGCGCGACGGATGAACGTCCCAATCAGGCTGTCCGGCCCGTACCGCCCCGCGATCTCGTTGATCCGGTCGATCGGGTTCGTGGGCGTGCCATCCGGCGTCGTGTTCATGTCGCAGAAGCACAACGCGTCATTGAGGTGCGCGCCCTCGCGGGGGAACTCGCCCTCCAGCTCCTCGCGCAAGCCGCGCGCTTCCGCCTCCATCCAGGCACAGGAGTGGTGGGCGACCAGGTTGATGACTCGTGCGTCAGCGTCGGCCACGTCCCGGAGGTAGCGCGCACCGTCCAGCGGGTGAAAGCCCGTCTTGGCGAGGTCCGGCGCATAGCCGATGTCGTGCAGGACCGCCGCGGCCTCCAGCAGATCCGCGTCCTGGTCAAGGATGAGCGCGATCGTGCGCGCCCTCTCGGCGACCCCGAGGCAGTGTTTCCACTGCCGCGGCAGCGGCTCGGCGAGCAGGGACTCAGCCAGGGGATAAGCCCACTCCGTCAACTTCGGCAAGCTACGAACGCTCCTCGCGCGTCGGCACGGCGCGGACCGTCCGCACCCTGCCCTGTCCGCCCCCCGCCAGCACGCCGGCGGTCTCCAACTTCTCCAGCGCCCTGGTCACAGTGGGACGGGAGACTCCGAACCGTTCGGCCAGCGCGGAAGCGCTGGGGAATGGCTGCCCCACTTCGAGCCCGTCAGCCGTGATGATGTCCGCGATCCGCTGTTCGAGCGGTCGCCGGTCGACTCGTGCGCCCGCGCGCACGACACGCCACCGTCCGCCCGGCACCGGTTCGGCCACACCCTCCTGCCTCAGCACGGCGAACGCGCGGAGCGCGACCCCACGCGAGACCTTGTGATCGCTCATGACCTGAGCCAGGGACGGGAGCTCCGTCATGTCCGGGTCCGTCTCGATCCACGTCTTCAACGTGTCGGCGATTTTCAGGAAGGTTCCCCGAGGGTTGGCCTGCTGCGACACGTACACTCCCTCTCCCGCTCGCCCATCGTCACCCCCCAAGACTCCCACGTCCCCTGGCCGACGAGGAGAGGGCCCAGACGGGGACGCACGACCGCGCGGTGCCACCCGCAGACTCCTCTGGGAACGGCAGGCGGCCTAACAGATGGTGCTCGCCCTGCCTTTGTTCGCGTGGCGCCGCACACAACGACCCTTGCCATTTCCGCGGGCGCAAACGCGGTACCCCCGGCGGATCCGAAGCGGACCCGCCGGGGGTACTTGGCACATGTCGATGTGCAGCAGCGATACAGCTCAGCCGCGACGGCGGCCAAGAAGGAAATACGCCAGAGGCAGCAGCGACGCCAACGCGATCAACACCGCCTGAAGCTGCCAGGGCATATTTGCCTCCACCATGTGCAAAGCGCGTGCCATCAAGTAAGGACCGAGAACGGACCCCCCGACCCCAGTCACCACCACAATGGACGTCACCAGCAGACCAGAATGCTCTGCGGGAACCCCTACTGCGATGGACGGGCCATCCGGGGTCGTCCTGAAGGTGACATGGGCGGCAGAGGTCAGCTGGTCCTCACCCTGCGCGTCGCACTGCTTGCTCATTCGTACTCCCCATCGGGAGGTTCAGCCCTAGGTGCCGTCACCCAGGTTGCAACTGAAACCTCGCCGTAGTACGTCCATCCACGCCCCCTAATGGCTGCTGGCTGCTACGTGAATACGCACTCGAAGCTACCCCTGGACAAACGTCCGTCGGACCGGAACAGCTTCTACTCGGACAATGAACATTGCCGCGGGTCACGCCGCGACAACCGAAGGACGGACAACGCGTCCCACCCTCCGGCTCTCAGACCCTAGCAGGGGGTGGTGCGTAGACGCACCAAGTTGGTGCAGATACGATGCGAGGGCCCGATACATATGGAGGGATCGCAATGTCTGAGTCCGCGAGCAGGCCGAAACGCTCAGCCGCTGAGCGTTACTCGGTGACGTTCGTACCGCCCGCCGTCCAGGCCATCGCAGACCTGACTGAGAGCACCGGCTTGTCGAAAGCCGACGTGATCAATCGAGCCGTGCAGATCTACGCCTACCTCGACGCCCAAACACGCGGCGGCGCGGATCTACTGCTGCGAGGGCCAGACGGACCGCCAGAGAAGCTGCACATCGTGTGAGGACTGCCCGTCTCAGTTTCCGTCTCATTCACCACCGTCCGGCACCGTTCACGGGCGTCCCCTCCCCCCTCCCGGCGTACGGCCGTGAACGGGCACGACCAGCGTTGGATCACGCCCCGACCAGCACGAACAGACCTCGAAAGCGAGTGTGGCGCAAGTCACCGAGGGTTCAAATCCCTCCGCTACCGCTGGAGAAGGGCCCCGTCGTCAGACGGGGCCCTTCGTGCGATCATGTGCGCTGCATGGGACACCAGTGACAGGGGAGGCCGCGATGGCGGTGAACGCAAAGAAGGTCGCCGTCTATGTCGCCGTGGTGTTCGTGATGTATGTGATCATCACGGACCCGCAGAAGGCCGCTGACTACATGCTGATAGGTTTCCAGGGCATATCGGACGCCGCCCGCGCCCTCGGCGACTTCGCCACCTGGGTCGCCAACGGAGGAAAGTGATGATCCGCCACCTGGTCCTCTTCAAGCTGCACGACGGCGTCGAGCGCGACGACCCGCGGGTCGTGAAGGGCGTCGAGGCCTTCCGCGCCCTCGACGGCGCGATCCCCGAGATCCGCTTCTGGGAACTCGGCTGGAACGTCAGCGACCGCCCCATCGCCCATGACTTCGCCATCAACTCGGCCTTCGACGACGCGGACGCCCTGCGCCGGTACGTGGAGCATCCCGATCACCAGGCGGGCGTCGCGCTGTGGCGCGAGTTCGCCACCTGGGTGATCGCCGACTACGAGTTCTGAGCCCGCCGCTTCGAGCCCCCCGTCGCTCCGACGGGGGGCTGTTCTGCTGTGGGTGCACATCTATGCCGTATTTCATCCCTCAACACGTAGTTATGGGGTGCTTGCACACAGTGCGCATCTCTTGTGATGCTATGACCGTTTTTGATGGAAGAGAGAGCTGACGGATGGGTTGACGGATGACGAGGTGGAGTTGACCGTGCTGGCCAGTACCGCACCTCAGGCACCATCCTCGGAACCGGCCCCCCAGCGGAGCCGCGGCGCGGACACCCGCGCTCTCACGCAGGTCCTCTTCGCGCAGCTCAAGGAACTCCAGCCGGGGACGCCGGAGCACGACCGGGTGCGCGGGGCGCTCATCGAGGCCAACCTCCCCCTCGTGCGCTACGCGGCCGCCCGCTTCCGCTCCCGCAACGAGCCGATGGAGGACGTCGTCCAGGTCGGCACCATCGGACTCATCAACGCCATCGACCGCTTCGACCCGGACCGGGGCGTGCAGTTCCCGACGTTCGCGATGCCGACGGTGGTCGGCGAGATCAAGCGCTACTTCCGCGACAACGTCCGCACGGTGCATGTGCCGCGCCGGCTGCACGAACTGTGGGTGCAGGTCAACAGCGCCACCGAGGACCTGACGACCGCCTTCGGGCGCACCCCGACGACCGCGGAGATCGCCGAGCGGCTGCGCATCACCGAGGACGAGGTGCTGTCCTGCATCGAGGCCGGACGGTCGTACCACGCGACCTCGCTGGAGGCCGCGCAGGAGGGCGACGGGATGCCGGGGCTGCTGGACCGGCTCGGCTACGAGGATCCCGCGCTGGACGGGGTCGAGCACCGGGATCTCGTACGACATCTGCTCGTACAACTGCCCGAGAGGGAGCAGCGGATCCTGCTGCTGCGGTACTACAGCAACCTCACGCAGTCTCAGATCAGTGCGGAACTCGGCGTCTCGCAGATGCACGTCTCGCGGCTACTCGCGCGTAGCTTCCAGCGGTTGCGGTCTGCGAACCGGATCGACGCGTAGCCGCGAACCGGGGTGGTGGGCGGCTGCGAGCCCCCTCGACGCGTAATCGCAAACAGTTGCGAGTGATAACCATGGCGAGGGAATCGCTCATCAGGGCCGTTCCCGGCAGTTGCGAGCCGAAAAGGCGTCAGACCCCTTGCTTGCAGGGCGGATTCGCGTCTCAGATGTCGACATGTCACTACAGCGTGTTGCCGACATGTGACATTCTGCGGGAAGCGCGTTTGCCGGAGCTTCGGCGCCGGTATTCAGGTGAAGGCTGCGTTCCTCAGACGGGGGCGTTCGCCGCGACCGTCCCGCGACCCAAAGGGGGTGGCATGTCCGCAGAACAGGGCAGCTCGAAGGTGCTCACGCTCGCGGAGAGCGACACAGCTCCCCATGCTCTCGACTCACTCGGCCCCATCGACGACGTTCCGGTCGAGCTCGCGACCGAGCCCGCGCCGGCGCCTGTGGCCACGGGGGCCATCGACACCCGCACCCTGTCCCGCTCCCTGTTCCTGCGGCTGGCCGCGCTCGACGAGGACAGCCCCGAGCGTGCGTACGTCCGTGACACGCTCATCGAGCTCAACCTGCCGCTGGTGCGGTACGCGGCGGCGCGGTTCCGCTCCCGCAACGAGCCGATGGAGGACATCGTCCAGGTCGGCACGATCGGGCTGATCAAGGCGATCGACCGGTTCGACTGCGAACGGGGCGTGGAGTTCCCGACGTTCGCGATGCCGACGGTCGTGGGCGAGATCAAGCGGTTCTTCCGCGACACGTCGTGGTCGGTGCGGGTGCCGCGCCGGCTTCAGGAGCTGCGGCTGGCGCTGACGAAGGCCAGTGACGAGCTCTCGCAGAAGCTGGACCGCTCGCCGACGGTCACCGAACTCGCGTCCGTGCTCGGGGTGTCCGAGGAGGACGTCGTCGACGGGCTGGCGGTGGGGAACGCGTACACGGCGTCCTCGCTGGACTCCCCGGCGCCGGAGGACGACGGCGGCGAGGGCTCGCTGGCGGACCGGCTGGGGTACGAGGACAGCGCCCTGGAGGGCGTCGAGTACCGGGAGTCGCTGAAGCCGCTGCTGGCGAAGCTGCCGCCCCGTGAGCGGCGGATCATCATGCTCCGCTTCTTCGCGAACATGACGCAGTCGCAGATCGGCGAGGAGGTCGGCATCTCACAGATGCACGTGTCCCGCCTGCTGACGCGGACGCTGGCGCAACTGCGGGAAGGCCTCATCTCGGACTGAGCGCGTCGCACCGAGCGCGGCCGACCCACCGCGGTGCGGTGGGTCGGGCCCGCGCCGGGGGGTGTGCGGGCGCACTTGGCTGCGGGCAGTCGTGCCGCTAGGGGCGGCACGGGTGGGCGCAGCGGCACCCCGCTCCGCCGGGTTGCGGCCCCACCCGGCAGCGACATCGACGCAGAGCACCTGGCAGCGCCCGGCTGCGCAGCAACCCGGCCCCGGCAGCGACGCCGGGCAACCGGACAGCTCCGAGTGTCAGTAAAACCGCCGTACGCGCCGCACGGCCGGCGACGTCAGCCCAGCGCCAGCCACGCCACCGCCGCGACCACCGCGACGGCGACGACGACGCCGAGGATGAGACCGATACGCGGCCCGCCGCCGCTCGTCGCCGCGGCCTGCCGCCCCTGCGGCGCCTCGTCGACGAACGCGCGGAACATCTGGGTGCTGCCGGCGGGGTCGTGATTGCCCTGCGGGGCCTGGTTGTTAGCCATGGCCCGAGACCCTAGCGAAAACGCCGGGGCTCCCCAAGTGGGGGTTGGCATTCCGCTCAGTCTCACCCGACCCCACCCCCCAGCCTCACGACCTGCACATTTACTACCGCAATACTTGCCTTTGCCAACTTTTTAGGCCGCAACCACCCCCGTTATTTGCCTGTAGCAACCAACATCTCCTATGGTTGCCCTAAGCAACGAAAGCGGGAGGTGTCATGGCCGAGAGGGCGCAGTACGAAGAGCTGGTCCGCCAGTTCAGTGCCTTCGGCGCCGTGAAGCGGGAGCTCGGCCGGATCATGCCGGCCGACTGCCCCGGCGGTTCGGCGACCGTACTGACCATCCTCGGTCGCCACGGCGACATGCGCATGAGCAAGCTCGCGGAGCTGCTCGCGGTGGACATGTCCGTCACCAGCCGCCATGTCGCGCACGTCGTGGACCGGGGCTGGATCGAACGCTCCCCCGACCCCGCGGACAAGCGCTCCCGGATCCTGCGCCTCACCCCGGCGGGCCACGCACAGCTCGCCGAGCTGTCCCGGCGGACCACCGAGGTCCTCGCCGAGCGCCTGAGCGACTGGACCGACGAGGACGTCGGCCGGCTCACGGACCTGATGGCGCGGCTGAGAGAGAGCTTCGACTGCCGCCCCGCGACCCGGGCGGCACCACCCGCTGTCGAACAGACCACCCGTACACCCGCAAGCACGTAAGAAAAGGAAGCCCATGGCAACGACCACACCAGCCGGTGTGCGGGCTCATGCCAAGCACGGGGGAGGCTCCCACGGCCCCTCCGGCGGCGGCGCTCCGATGACGCACCGGCAGATCATGGAGGCCCTCACCGGTCTCCTGCTCGGCATGTTCGTCGCGATCCTGTCGTCGACGATCGTCTCCAACGCCCTGCCCCGGATCATCGGCGACCTCGGCGGCGGCCAGAGCGCCTACACCTGGGTCGTGACCGCGTCCCTGCTGACGATGACCGCGTCGACGCCGCTGTGGGGCAAGCTCGCCGACCTGTTCTCCAAGAAGCTGCTGATCCAGATCGCCCTGGTCGTCTTCGTCCTGGGTTCGGCGGCGGCCGGCATGTCGCAGAACCCCGGCATGCTCATCACGTTCCGCGCGGTCCAGGGCATCGGCATGGGCGGTCTGTCCGCGCTGGCCCAGATCATCATGGCGGCGATGATCTCGCCGCGTGAGCGCGGACGGTACAACGGTTACCTGGGTGCCGTCTTCGCGACGGCCATGGTCGGCGGTCCGCTGGTCGGCGGTGTCATCACCGACACCGACTGGCTCGGCTGGCGCTGGTGCTTCTACGTCGGCGTGCCCTTCGCCGTGATCGCCCTGATCGTCCTGCAGAAGACCCTGCACCTGCCCGTGGTGAAGCGGAAGGTCAAGGTCGACTGGGCCGGCGCCTTCTTCATCACCGCGGCCGTCTGCCTGCTGCTGGTCTGGGTGACCTTCGCCGGTGACAAGTACGACTGGCTGTCGTGGCAGACGTACGCGATGGTCGGCGGTTCGGTCGTGCTGCTGGCGCTGTTCGTCCTGATCGAGGCGAAGGCCAGCGAGCCGATCATCCCCCTGCGGCTGTTCCGCAACCGCACCATCACGCTCGCCTCCCTGGCCTCCCTGTTCGTCGGTGTCGCGATGTTCTCGGGGACCGTGTTCTTCAGCCAGTACTTCCAGCTGGCGCGGGACAAGTCGCCGACGATGTCCGGCGTCATGACCATCCCGATGATCGCGGGCCTGTTCGTCTCCTCCACCGTCTCCGGCCAGGTCATCACCCGGACCGGGCGCTGGAAGGGCTGGCTGCTCGGCGGCGGTGTGCTGGTGACCGCGGGCCTCGGGCTGCTGGGCACGATCCGGTACGACACCGAGTACTGGCACATAGCGATCTTCATGGCGCTGATGGGCCTCGGCATCGGCATGATGATGCAGAACCTGGTGCTGTGCACGCAGAACCAGGTGGAGCCGGGTGATCTCGGTGCCGCGAGCTCCACGGTGACCTTCTTCCGGTCCCTGGGCGGTGCGATGGGCGTCTCCGCCCTGGGTGCGGTCCTGGCCAACAAGATCACCGACTACGTCAAGGACGGTCTCACCGACCTCGGCCCCAAGGGCGCGGCCCTCGGCCACGCCGGCACGGGCGAGGGCAACATCCCCGACCTCGATGCCATGCCCGCGCCGATCCGCACCGTCATGGAGAGCGCCTACGGCCACGGTGTCGCGGACGTGTTCCTCTACTCGGCTCCGCTGGCGCTGCTCGCGCTGCTGGTGTCGCTGTTCATCAAGGAGGTCCCGTTGAAGACGAAGGGTGGGCTGGCGCAGGCGGCGGACGCCGACGCCCGCGAGGAGGCTCCCGCGGAGGCGGCCGCCGAGTCTCCCGCCGCGGAGAAGGCCGTGCCGAGCTGGGCCGTGGCGGACACCGAGGCCGCCGACGGCACCGGGCCCGAGGGCACGCAGCGGCTCGCCGCCGTCGCCACGGCGACCCGGGCCGAGGGGCCCGCGTCCGGCGGGAACGGTGTGCCGGTCCGCGGCTTCGTCCGCGGCAACGAGAGCACCCCAGTGCCGCAGGCCGCCGTCACGCTGATCTCGCTGGCCGGGCGTCAGCTGGGCCGGTCCGTGGCGCAGGCCGACGGCTCCTACGCCGTCGACGCGCCGGGCGCCGGGTCGTACGTGCTGATCGCCTCCGCCGACGGCTACCAGCCGCAGGCGTCCACGGTCGTGGTGAACGGCGAGCCGGTCGCCTACGACATCCTGCTCAGCGGCACCAGCGGGCTGACCGGCCTGGTGCGGGCCGCCGAGGGCGGGCAGCCGGTCAAGGACGCGATGGTCATCGTGACCGATGTGCGCGGGGACCTGCTGGCCACCCAGGCCACCGGTGAGCAGGGCGAGTTCTCCTTCGCCGAGCTGGTGCCGGGGGCGGTGACCGTCGCGGTGAACGCCGCCGGGTACCGGCCGCGCGCCCTGCCCGTCGAGGTGGGCGGCACCGGCGTCACCCGGGTCGAGATCGACCTGGACTCGGGCGCCCGCGTCCAGGGTGTCGTCCGCGCCCCGCACGGCCCGCTGGCCGACGCCCGGGTGACGCTGGTCGACCAGGCGGGCAACGTCGTCGGCTCGGCCACGACCGGGTCGGACGGGGCGTACGCCTTCACCGACCTGGACGGCGGCGAGTACACCGTCATCGCCACGGGCTACCCGCCGGTGGCCACCGCCCTGACGGTCACGGGCCGCGGCACCGACGCCCACGACATCGAACTCGCCCACCCCGGCGAGTAGTACGGACCCCGGCCCGTGACAGGTGGGCGCGCTCTGAGCGGAGGTGCGCCCCCTGTCGCGGGCCGGTTTTCATTCTGAGGAGTAGCTGAGATGGGACTGACCGCGAGGATCCGTACCCGGGACGGTTGGGCCGTGTCGCACGCGGTCGTCACCGTGGCCGACATGACCGGTGCGCAGGCGCTGCGCGCCGAGGCCGACGCGGAGGGCGCCGTACGGGACGAGACGCCGCTGGAGCCGGGGGCGTACACCGTGATCGTCACCGCCGTCGGTTACGCGCCCGCCGCCTCCAGCGTGATCGTCACGGCGAGCGGCCGGGCCGAGGTCGGCACGGTGACGCTGGCGCGGCAGGGCGGTACCGAGCTGCCGCCGCCGGGGCCGTGGACCGTCGACCCGGTGCACTCCAGTGTGGCCGCCGTGGCACAGCACCTGGGCATCTCCAGCGTGCACGGCCGGTTCACGGAGTTCTCCGGCTCGATCGAGATCGCCCCGGACGACGTCACCAAGTCGCGTGTGGAGGCGGTGATCCGGGCCGCGTCCGTCGACACCGGCAACGGCATGCGCGACGGCCACCTGAAGTCGCCGGACTTCCTGGACGTCGAGCGCTTCCCCGAGATCACCTACCGTTCGACGGGGCTCACGGCGACCGGGTCCGACCGGTGGACCGTGCACGGCGAGCTGGGCATGCACGGGGTGGTGCGGGCCGTGGACCTGGACCTGGCCTACCTCGGCACGGGCCCGGACCCGTGGGGCGGCACCCGCGCGGCGTTCCGTGCCACGGCCGAACTGCACCGCGAGGACTTCGCGATGAACTACAACCAGGTCCTCCAGGCCGGGATCGCCGCCATCGGCACCACGCTCAAGGTGGAGCTGGACATCCAGGCCGTGCAGGGCGAGTCACTTCCGGCCGTCTGAGGCCGGTCCGGAGATCTTCGCCACCAACTGGTCGCACAGGTCGCGGAGTTTGACGTTCCGGTGCTGCGAGGCGCGGCGCAGCCGCTCCAGCGCGTCCCGGGCGTCGATCCGCTCCCGGGCCATGAGGATGCCGATCGCCTGGTCGATGACGCTGCGCGAGAGCAGCGCGGTGCGCACGTCGGCCGCCGACTGGCGCTGATGCTCGATGCGCAGCGCGACGTCGATCGCGCCCCCCGCCCGGGCCGCGAAGGTCCGGGCCGTGTCCCGGTCCGTGCCGAGCGCCCCGGGCCGCAGGCCGTAGTAGTTGATCGCCGCCCCCGTCTCGCCCTCGACGGCGAGCGGCACCGCCAGGGCGCACCGGACGCCCTTGGCCAGCGCGTACGGCGTGTACGCCGGCCAGCGGGACTCCGCGGCCAGGTCGGGGGCGTACTGCTCGACGCCGGTCTCGGCGGCCTCGACGCAGGGGCCCGAGCCGTTCTCGTACTGCCGCTGGTCCAGGGCGCTGGGCAGGCCGTCGCTGCCGGCCAGGGTGAGCAGCCGGCCGCCGCGGCGCACCGTGATGCTGCACGCGGCGGCGCCCGGCACCTCCTGCACCGCACGGTCGGTCAGATCGCGCAGCAGGGTGTCGAGACCACTGCTGCGCACCATGGCCTGGTCCAGCGTGTCGGACGTCTCGGAGCTCATGAACGTACGGGTATCCCGTCGGCGTCCCTTAACGCCCCCGCCCTAACTCACAGCGGTTCATGTGGAGTTGTGAGCGGTGACGATCCCGCGGGCCAGATCGCGCAGTTTCACGTTCTCCCGCTGGGAGGCCCGCACCAGGCTCTCAAAGGCCGCGGCCGCGTCGATGCCCTGGCGTTCCATGAGGATGCCGGTGGCCTGGCCGATCAGGTCCCGGGTGTGCATGGCCTCGGTGAGCTGCTCGCGCACGGTGGCGGAGTCCAGGGCGATGCTGACGTGCGAGGTGAACAGCCGGCCGATGCGCGTCGCGTCCTCGTCGAAGGCGCCCGGTTTGCGCGCGTAGGCCGTGAGCACGGTCAGCCGGCGGCGGTCGGCGCGCAACCGCAGCGACAGCGCCGAGCGCAGTCCCAGGGCCGACAGCACGTCCCAGCCGTCGTCGCCCTCGCTGTCCGTCACCCGCGCCATCGGGCTGTGCCACAACTGGTCCCAGTGCGCGTGCGGTTCGCGGCCGCCGTGCCGGGCTTCGGCGGAGCGTACGACGTCGTCGGTCCAGGCGAGCGTGCGGAACTTGTTGCCGCGCTCGATCTCGGAGATGCCGGCGTGCTCGGCCCCGGGCATGATGTGCACGGCCAGGCGGACCGCCGTGCGCAGTGTGTGGTGCGGCGAGGTCTTCTCGTGCAGTTGCTGAGCCGCCACCGTCAGGGCCTCGGCCAGCTCGAAGCCGACCGGAAAACGGGGCAAATCAGGAAACTCGGACGCAGCCACCACGAACCTCTTCGGCATGCACGACCATGGCCGTGCGCAGGAGAGCTCCGCAGCACATTCCCGACTGCGAGCACAGGACGGACAGCACTCTAGCTGCTCGGTTGCGTCCAGGTGACGTCCGGCCGACGGCCGCCACAGGCGCTTTCGCGGTCGCGCCCCGGCATGGTGGAATGGGCGCGAGGGTCAGGAAGCGGCCTTACCGGAATACGGACGAACGTCTGCCAGGTGAGTGCTGTGACTTTCCTCCCGAATCCCACCGAATCCCGAGACCTGCCCGGCCGGGTCCGTCTCCCCATGCCCGCGGAGATCGACTTCGGCAACGCGGAGCAGCTGCTTCCGCTCATCGTGTCCGAGACCCTGGCCCGTGGTGACCGGCTGGAGGTGCTCGTCCTCGACCTCACGGCGACCCACTTCATGGACTCGCAGGGCGTCCGCCTCATCAACGACGTACGCCACCGGCTGCGCCCCGGGGCCCGGTTGCGTCTGGTGGCCCGGCCGGACGGTGTCGCGAGCCGCGTACTGGAGCTGACCGGCCTGCGCCGGGACGTGCCCGTGTACGACAACCTCGCCGAGGCCATGGCGTCGTAGGCTGCCTGGCATGGCACCGAACATCGCGACGAACACCCGCGTCTCCCTCGACGAGTTGCTCGACTTCGTACGGCCCCGGCACCACGCGATCCTGCTGACCCGGCGCTCCGACGGCGGCCCCCAGGGCTCGCCGCTGACCTGCGGGGTCGACGACTCCGGCCGGATCGTGGTCTCGACGTACCCGGAACGGGCCAAGACCCGCAACGCCAAGCGGGACCCGCGCGTGAGCCTGCTCGTCCTCAGCGACGACTGGAACGGCCCCTGGGTCCAGATCGACGGCACGGCCGAGGTCCTCGACACCCCCGACTCCGTCGAACCGCTCGTGGAGTACTACCGGAACATCGCCGGGGAGCACCCCGACTGGGACGAGTACCGCGCGGCGATGGTCAAGCAGGGCAAGTCGATCATCCGCGTCACCCCGGAGCGGTGGGGGCCGGTGGCCACCGGCGGGTTCCCGGCGCGGCTGGTCGAGGGGGAGTAGCCGGAGCTCAGGCTTCTCGCTCCCGGGCGACCATCGCCTCGATGCCCGCGATCAGCAGTTCCAGCGCGAACTCGAAGTCGCGCTCCAGCATCTCGGCGACGGTGTCACCGCCGCGCGCCGCCATGATCTCCTGGGACTCCTGGAGGACGTCGGCGGCCTGCGGGGCCGCGTTCGCCGTGCTCAGGGCCTGCTGGAAGTACTCGTCCACGGTCATGCCGCCGGCCGCGGCCCGGGCGGAGAGATGGCCCTCCAGCGTGCCGTAGCCGTAGACGAACTGGAAGACGGCCGCGATCGCGCTCGTCAGACGGTTCGCGGGCAGCCCGGTCCGGCGCACGACGTGCTGTACGGCCCGCGAGAAGGCCAGGTTCTTGGGGCCGATGTTGAGGAAGACGCCGACCAGCGCGGACACCCAGCGGTGACGCACCAGCAGCGTCCGGTACTCCCGGGCGAGGGCCCGCACCTGGTCCCGCCAGTCCTCGTCGGCGTCCGGATCGGGCAGCCGCATCTCGCCCATGACCTCGTCCAGGGCGAGTTCGAGAAGGTCGTCCTTGGTGTCGACGTACCAGTAGACGGACATCGCGGTGACGTTCAGCTCACCGGCCAGCCGCCGCATCGAGAACCTGGACAGCCCCTCGGCGTCGAGCAGCCGGACGGTGACCTCGACGATGCGGGCCCGGTCCAGGCCCGAGGGCTGCCCTCCACCGCCGCGCCGCCGGTGCGCTCTGCTCTCCAGCCAGACGCTGGTCCGCGGCTGACTCTCCCGAGCCGCTTTCGCCATGGCGCACCTTCCTCAACTTGCCAACGCCGATCATCCTTTCAGGGGCGCGGGGAACTGCGCGACCAGCCACAACGCACCCGCACCCGCAAGACGACGACGAGGCCCGAGCTCCTAGGCGGATTCTGCCCGCTCCGCCCGCCGCAACAACGCCGCCGCGACCAACCCCCCGGCCAGCACAGCCACCGCCCCCACCAGCTGACTGGTCTCCAGCCCGGACGCGAACGCGTCAGAAATACGCGCCTTCTCCTGCGCACTGTCAGCAGCCGCCAGCGCCGCCGGCAACGACGCCGCCGACACGGCGACCAGCGACGCGAACCGCGAATTCAGCACCGCACCGAGGACCGCCACCCCGAGCCCGTTGCCGAACTCCGCGAGCGTCCCGTTGATCCCCGCTCCCACCCCGGCCTTCTCCGGCGGTATCGCACTCATGATCGCGTTGGCCATCGCCGGCATGGACAACGCCACACCCGCGCCCATCACGACCAGGCCGAGCAGCATCCCGCCGTACCCGTGCCCGCCGAGCAGCGCGATCGCCGCCAGCCCTGCCGACACCAGGGTCATGCCGAGCGCGATGGCCCCCGGCGTACCGACCTTGAGCACCAGCTTCGCGCCGACCCCCGTGAAATTGAGCGCGACCACGGTCAACGCCAGCGGTGCCGTCCGCAGACCGGCGTCCAGCGGCTCGTAGCCGAGCACGAACTGGAGGTGCTGGGTGAGCAGGAACAGCGAGCCCGTCATGCCGAACGCCACCAGGATCGCGCCCGCGACCGCGCCGACGAACTTCTGGTTGCGGAAGAAGTGCATGTCGAGCATCGGGTGCTCGGTCCGCAGCTCCCACAGCACGAAGAGCCCGAGGACGGCCATGCCGATCAGCGCGGAGACCAGCACCTGGCCGGAGGTCCAGCCGTGCTCGGGGCCGGTGATGATCGCGTACACGACGGACGTCATGCCGATGGTCGACAGCACCGCGCCGACCAGGTCGGGACGGTCGCCCGCCTTGTGCCTGGACTCCGGCACGAGGGCTGCGACCGCGATCAGGCCGAGCGCGGCGACCGGGATGTTGATCAGGAAGATCGCGCCCCACCAGAAGTGGTTCAGCATCACTCCGCCGATCAGCGGCCCGGCCGCGAAACCGAGCGAACTGACCGTCGACCACAGCGCGATGGCCTTGACCCGCTCCTTGTCGTCGAAGATCTGCACGACGACGGCGAGGATCGTGGTCATCAGCAGCGCGCCGCCGACGCCCATGCCGGCCCGGGCCGCGATCAGCTGGGCCGGGCTCTGGGACAGCCCGGCCGCCAGCGAGCCCACGCCGAAGATCGCCAGGCCGGCCATCAGCAGCAGCTTGCGGCCGTAGCGGTCCGCGGCGTTGCCCGCCGTGAGCAGGAGACCGGACTGCACCAGTGAGTAGGCGTTCATCATCCACTGGACGTCGGCGGTCGACGCGTCCAGCTCGCGGGTGAGCGAGGGGATCGCCACGTTCAGGATCGTGTTGTCGAGCAGCACGGTGAGCTGCGCGAGGCAGATGACACCGAGGATCAGCCAGCGCTGGGGGTGGCCGCCGGGTGCTGCCCGCGGCGGGGCCTCTTCACGGGGGGATGTCGTCATGCTGTACACCGTAGAATAGTTCCCATACGGCGTACAACCGAGTATCCGGCCACCCGGGCGTCAAGGGGTCCGGGCAACGGAGAAGGGCGGTGGCGCTCGGCCACCGCCCTTCTTCCGGTCAGGGACGGTCAGTCGCCCGTCTTCTGCGTGAGGTCGTAGAAGGTGGCCGAACCGGCCGTGACCTTCTTGAAGTTGGCCTCGACCCAGGAGGTGATCTGGGAGGACGTCCCGTCGCTGCCGCCGCGCATGCCGCCGCCCGCGCCGGACGCGATGAAGTAGTGGATCTTTCCTTGCGTCACGTACTCCTTGAACTGGGCCAGGGTCGGGGACGGGTCCGTTCCGTTGAAGCCGCCGATGGCCATCACCGGCTCGCCGGTGGACAGCTGGTAACTCGCGGCGTTCTGGGAGCCGATGGCCGCCGCGGCCCAGGTATACCGGTCGGCGTCGGTCGTCAGCAGCTTCTTGGCCTCGGAGCCGACGCCGGCGCCGTTGAGCAGACCGCCGATGCCGCCGCCCATGCCGCCCATCCGGCCGCCGTCGCCGGTCCGGCCTCCGGGGGTGGTGTTCTGGCCCTGCTGGTTCGGGCCACCGCCCGGGAAACCGCCGCCGGGGAAACCTCCGCGGGGGGAGCCGTTACCCTGCCCGCCCTGGGCGGTGCCGGTGCCGGTGCCGTCCTGCTGGTTCGGGCCACCGCCCGGGAAGCGGCCACCGCCGCCCGGGCCGCCCCGGCCGCCCGCGACCGCCGGACCCGCTGTGACGATCGAGCCCGAGTGTCCCTCGTTCACCGTGGTGAGCGTGTACGCCGCCGGACCGGCCAGCGCCGCCACCAGGCCCAGCCCGGCCGCTCCCAGGGCCAGTCCGCGTCCCAGCCGGCCGGCGAAGACCAGGCCGAGGGCCGCTGTCAGGCCGCCGACCAGGACGAGCCACTTCAGCCAGGGCAGGTAGTCGGAGGAGCGGTTGAGCAGGACGTAACCCCAGGCCGCGGTGGCCGTCATCGCCGCCGCCAGGGTCAGCGACGCCCACGCCTTGTCCCGCTTCTCCCAGAGCAGCGCCGAGCCCATGCCGATCAGCGGCGCGATGTAGGGGGCGAGCGCCACCGTGTAGTACTCGTGGAAGATGCCCTGCATGTAGCTGAAGACCAGCATGGTCGTGAGCAGCGCGCCGCCCCAGACGAGGAACGCACCGCGCGTCACCGACGTACGGCGTGCCCTGCCGGTGGCCACGAGGCCCGCGACCAGCAGGATCAGCGCGGCCGGGATCAGCCAGGAGATCTGGCCTCCGATACTGGAGCTGAACAGGCGGTCCCAGCCGGTCTCTCCCCAGCCGCCACCGCCGTTGCCCCCGCGACCGCCGCCTCCGACGCTGCCGGTTTCGTCGCCGCTGAGGCGGCCCAGGCCGTTGTAGCCGAAGGTCAGTTCCAGGAAGCTGTTGTTCTGGGAGCCGCCGATGTACGGGCGGGAGGACGCGGGCCACAGCTCGACGATCGCGACCCACCAGCCGCCGGAGACGGCCAACGCGACCGTGGCGAGCACCAGTTGCCCGAGGCGCTTCTTCACCGGCACCGGTGCGCACACCCCGTGGACCAGGGCCAGCGGCGGCAGGATCAGGAAGGCCTGGAGGGTCTTGGCGAGGAACGCGAAGCCGATGGCCACACCGGCCCACACCAGCCACCTGGTGCGGCCGTCCTCCAAGGCCCGGATGACGAGGTAGCAGGCCAGCGCCATCAGCAGGGCCAGCATCGCGTCCGGGTTGTTGAAGCGGAACATCAGCGCCGCGACGGGGGTGAGCGCCAGCACCGCGCCCGCGATCAGG
>NZ_MUKA01000351.1:0-281 GCF_002150735.1 Streptomyces africanus | reverse complement strand
CATCGGCCACAGCGCCGCCGGAGGCTTGTCGACGGTGATGGCGTTGGCCGCGTCCAGCGAGCCGAAGAAGAACGCCTTCCAGGACTGGCTGCCGGCCTGGACGGCCGCCGAGTAGAAGGAGTTGGCGTAGCCGGAGGCGCTCAGGTTGTAGAGGTAGAGCACCGCGGTCGCCAGGAGCAGGGCGAGGAAGGCCGGGCGGGCCCATCGCGGGTCCTCGGGCCGGCCGCGCCACAGCCGATGGGGCAGGGGGCGCTTGGGTTCACCGGCTTCGGGGGCAGGGG
>NZ_MUKA01000350.1 GCF_002150735.1 Streptomyces africanus | reverse complement strand
GTCGGGGCCGCGCCGGGGGGTGTCCGTCCTCGGAACGGCGCGATGGGGTTGCGTGCCAACTAACTGTCCGTTGACGCGCCAACCGCTGCGGGCGGACACCCCCCGACACGTCCCCTTCTCGCCGTCGGCGACCCGCGGGTGCGTCGTGGTTGCCCCCGCTGCGGGCAGTCGTGCCGCTAGGGGCGGCACGGGTGGGCGCAGCGGCACCCCGCTCCGCCGGGTTGCGCAGTGCCCCGCCCCGGACACCAACGGCCGTTACGCGGCTCCCGGCGGTGCCGTGGAGCCCCGTACGACCAGCCGCACCGGGATGTCCCCGCCCTTGGGCTCGCGGCCCTCCAGGACGGCCAGCAGCGCCGCCATACCCCGTTCACCGAACAGCTCGGCGTCCAGGCGGACCGTCGTCAGCTCCGGGTCGATCGCCGTGGCCAGGGCCAGATCGTCCAGGCCGGTGACCGACAGGTCGTCCGGGACGCGCAGGCCCAGACGGCGGGCCGCCTTGTACGTGCCGGCGGCCAGCAGGTCGTCGTCGCAGACCACCGCCGTGGGGCGGGGGCCGGGTTCCGAGAGGGCGGTTTCGGCCGCGGCCACCGCACCCTCGCTGGAGATCGGTGAGCGGGCCGTACGGACGGACGTGCCGGGCACCCCGGCCAGGCGGGCCGCCAGCTCCCGGGCGCGGACGTCGAAGGTCCAGGACGGCACGTCCGCCGCCAGGTGGAGGAACCGGCGGTGGCCCAGGGACAGCAGGTGGTCCGCGATCTGGCGGACACCGTCGGCGATGTCCAGGTTGACCGTCGCCGCTCCCAGGCTGCCCGCCGGGTCGCTGTCCAGCATCACCAGCGGCAGCGCCTCCCCGCGGATCGCGCTGAGCGCGTCCGCGGCCATGGAGGACGCGATGACGCCGTCGAGCGCGGCCTGCGCGGAGGCGAAGGGGTCCCGGGCGGGGCCGATGCCCTCGGGGGAGGGGTAGAGGACCACGCCGAAGCCGTGCTCGGCGGCGACGCGGGTGGCTCCCGTGTAGACGCCGGCGAAGAACTCCGTGGTCAGGGCCGGGACCACCAGGAGGACCGTGCGGGTACGGCCCAGGCGCAGATTGCGGGCGGCCAGGTTCGGCCGGTAACCCAGGTCGCGGGCCGCCTCGCGGACGCGCTGAGCGGTTGCCTCCGAGACGCGGCCGTGCCACTTGTCCCCCAGGACCAGGGAGACCGCCGCCTGGGACACGCCGGCGGCCTGGGCGACGTCCCGGCTCGTGGGGCGGGTGCTGCCTCGTGCCACCGTCGGCCGCTCCTTCGTCTGGACTCGTGAACAGCGGCCATGGTACGTATGGAGGCAGACGTTATACGTAAAACCTAAGCGGGGGACATGGCCACGGGATACCTGGAGATCCTTCGGGCGCGACACGCCGCCCGGCTGCTCGTCGGCACGCTCGTCGGCCGGCTGCCCAACGCCACGGCGGCCATCGCGATCGTGCTGTTCGTGCGGGCCGAAGGCGGTTCGTACAGCCTCGCGGGGGCGCTCGCGGGCGTGTACGGCGTCGCCAACGCCGTGGGGCAGCCGGTGCTGGGCCGGCTCGTGGACCTGCGCGGGCAGCCGCGCGTGCAGCTGCCGGCGGCCGTTCTCTCCGGGCTCGCCATGGCCGTCTTCGCCTTCGCGGGGATCGGATCGCTGCCCCTCGCGTATGCCGCCGTGGCCGGTGCCGGGCTCTTCACGCCTCCCCTGGAGGGCGGGCTGCGGGCCCTGTGGTCGTCGGTCCTCCGCAAGGAGGAGCACGTGCACACCGCGTACGCCATGGACGCCGTGGCCCAGGAGGTGATGTTCACCGTCGGGCCGCTGCTCGTGACGCTGTGCGTGTCCCTGTGGTCCGCCCAGGCCGCGCTGCTCGTGCTGAACGCGGTCGGGGTGCTGGGGGCGCTGTCCGTGGTGGTGTCGCCGCCCTCGCGCGCGTGGCGGTCGGCGCCGCGTGAGGCGCACTGGCTGGGCGCGCTGCGCTCGCCGGGGCTGCTGGCGCTGCTGGCGGCGTTCCTGTTCATCGGGATGGCGCTCGGGTCCATCACGGTCGCCTCGGTGCCCTACGCGGACGACCACGGCGGTGACGTCGTGTACGGCTGGCTGATGGCGGCCCTGGGGTTCGGGGCGCTGGTCGGCGGCGCGGTGTACGGGGCCCGGCAGTGGGCCGGTGAGCCCGCGCGGCGACTGCGGGTGCTGGTGGCCCTTCTGGTGGTGTGTTATCTGCCGCTGACGCTCATGCCGGACGCGGTGCCCATGGTGGCGCTGACCGCGCTCGCCGGGGTCTTCCTCGCGCCCGCCATCGCCTGCGCGTTCGTCCTGGTCGACCGGCACGCGCCACGCGGTACGGTCACCGAGGCGTTCTCCTGGCTGGTGACGACGTTCACCGTGGGCCACTCGGTCGGAACGGGCGTCGCGGGGCCCGTCGTAGAGGCGGGCGGGGCCCTGTGGGGCTTCGCGCTGCCGGGTGTCGCGGGTGGCGTGTCCCTGCTGGTTTTGACGGCCACGGGGCGGGTACTCGCAGCTCCCGGTGGGGGAGGGGTGGTTGCCGCCGGTTCGGAAAATGATCCAAACCGTGCCGTCGAACCCCGTTTCAGTTCAGGGGATCGGGCGTAATGTTCCCTCATGGACCGCCGCATTTTCGGGCTGGAGAACGAGTACGGCGTCACGTGCACGTTCAGGGGACAGCGCCGCCTGTCTCCTGACGAGGTGGCGCGGTACCTCTTCCGCCGTGTCGTGTCATGGGGCCGCAGCAGCAATGTCTTTCTGCGAAACGGCGCCCGCCTCTATCTCGACGTGGGTTCACATCCGGAATACGCCACACCGGAATGTGACAACGTGATCGAACTGGTCACCCACGACAAAGCGGGCGAGCGCATTCTCGAAGGACTCCTGGTGGACGCCGAACGACGCCTGCACGAGGAGGGAATCGCGGGCGACGTCTACCTCTTCAAGAACAACACCGATTCGGCGGGCAACTCCTACGGCTGCCACGAGAACTATCTGGTCGCCCGGCACGGGGAGTTCTCCCGGCTCGCGGACATTCTGATTCCGTTCCTGGTCACACGGCAGTTGCTGTGCGGCGCGGGCAAGGTGCTCCAGACTCCGCGCGGTGCCGTGTACTGCGTCAGCCAGCGCGCCGAGCACATCTGGGAGGGCGTCTCCTCGGCGACGACCCGCTCCCGGCCCATCATCAACACGCGTGACGAGCCGCACGCGGACGCCGAGCGCTACCGCCGCCTGCACGTCATCGTGGGCGACTCCAACATGTCCGAGACGACCATGCTGCTCAAGGTCGGCGCCACCGACCTGGTGCTGCGCATGATCGAGGCGGGCACCGTCATGCGGGACCTCACCCTGGAGAACCCGATCCGGGCGATCCGCGAGGTCAGCCACGACATCACCGGCCGCCGCAAGGTCCGTCTGGCCAGCGGACGCGAGGCCTCCGCCCTGGAGGTGCAGCGCGAGTACTACGAGAAGGCCGTGGACTTCTGCGAGCGCCGAGGCATCCGCACCGGCACGGTCGAGCAGGTCCTAGAGTTGTGGGGCCGCACCCTGGACGCGATCGAGACCGAGGACCTCGACCGCATCGGCACCGAGATCGACTGGGTCATGAAGTACAAGCTCCTCGAGCGGTACCGGGCCAAGCACAACATGACCATGTCGCATCCGCGCGTCGCGCAGATAGACCTCGCCTACCACGACATCCACCGCCGTCGTGGCCTGTACTACCTGCTCGAGAAGAAGGGGCAGGCGGCGCGCGTCTGCAACGACTTGAAAATCTTCGAGGGCAAGTCCGTTCCGCCGCAGACCACTCGGGCCCGGCTGCGGGGCGACTTCATCCGGCGCGCACAGGAACAGCGCCGTGACTTCACGGTCGACTGGGTTCACCTCAAGCTCAATGACCAGGCTCAGCGCACCGTGTTGTGCAAGGACCCGTTCCGTTCCGTGGACGACCGGGTGGAGAAGCTGATCGCCGGAATGTGAGCCGGTTCCGGCCAGTCCGCGCAGCCGATGCCCGGAGGTTTTCACACCTGCGGGCATCGGCCCTTTCCGTTCCGGACCCGTCCGTACGGGAGCGGCCCGGGTGATGTCGTGTCGCGCGGTGAGGCGAGTGAGGAGCGGGTACGCCGTAGAGTGGCGGCCATTGCCCCCACACCACCGATCCCAGTTGGACTGATGAACTACAACACGAAACGACGCGTGGCCGCGCTGCTGGCCGTTCCTGCCCTGTTGTTCACCGCAGCGTGCGGATCGGACGACGGGAACAACGGCGACACGGCGGGAGGCGTCGCCGAGGTCAAGGGGAAGGCCGGGGCGAAGCCCGAGATCTCCGTGCCCAAGGACGGCAAGCCGTCCGACAAGACCGTGGTCAAGACGGTCTCGGCGGGCAGCGGAACCCCGATCAAGGGCTCGGACTTCGTCCGCCTGGACTGGACCGTCGAGAAGTGGGGCGGTGACCAGGAGCTCGGCGGTACCTGGGCCGCGGGATCGACGGGTGACAAGGCGCCCCGACGGCAGTCCATCGAGCAGATCGGCAAGCCGAGCCAGCAGCTCCCCGCGAAGGTCCTCGACGCGGTGAAGGGCAAGAAGCCCGGCAGCCGGGTCCTGGTGCAGGGCACCGCGGGCGACCTGATCGGCCAGAGCCTGAACACCTCCTCGGGGATCTCCGCGAAGGACGTGCTGATCTGGGTGGTCGACCCGGTCGGTGCCGCGAGCGTCGACTCCAAGGGTGAGGTCAAGGGTGAGCAGGTGCCCTCCGAGGCGGGCCTGCCCGAGGTGAAGTCGCCGTCGCAGAAGGCCGCGGTCATCACGGTCCCCAAGGGCGTCAAGGCTCCCAAGGACCTCAAGGAGCAGGTTCTGGTCAAGGGCGACGGCAAGAAGGTCGAGGCCGGGCAGGGCCTCATCGCCCAGTACACCGGGGTCAAGTGGGAGGACGGCAAGAAGTTCGACTCCTCCTGGGACCACGGCGGGGCCACCGCCTTCCAGATCGGCAACGGCTCCGTGGTGGCAGGCTGGGACAAGGGCCTCGTCGGCAAGCACGTGGGCGACCGTGTGCTGCTGGTGATCCCGCCCTCGCTCGGCTATGGCGCGAGCCCTCAGAGCGAGCTGGCCAAGAACACCCTGGTCTTCACGGTGGACATCCTCGGCACGGTCTGACCAGGCCGGTCTGTGAGACTGTCCCCGACGCAGGTCACGTAACAAGGAGAGATGAAGTGAGCATCGACAAGCCCGAGATCGACTTCCCGGGCGGCGAGCCCCCGGCGGACCTCGAGATCAAGGACATCTGGGAAGGCGACGGCCCGGTCGCGCAGGCGGGTCAGACCGTCACCGTGCACTACGTCGGTGTCGCCTTCAGCACGGGCGAGGAGTTCGACGCCAGCTGGAACCGCGGCACCCCCTTCCGCTTCCCGCTGGGCGGCGGCCGGGTCATCAAGGGCTGGGACCAGGGCGTGCAGGGCATGAAGGTCGGCGGCCGCCGCCAGCTGACCATCCCCGCCCACCTCGCGTACGGCAACCAGAGCCCGTCCCCTCTGATCAAGCCGGGCGAGACCCTGATCTTCGTGGTCGACCTGCTCGGGGTCTGAGCAGGAACCGAACAGACTCGATCACGTGGGGCCCATGCCTGTTCGGGCATGGGCCCTCGGCTTTTGCCGGGCCACCGCGGAGCGGTACGGTCATGCCTCGTAAGCACCATAGGGAGGCGAAGCGCGTCGATGGCCATTGCCAAGGCCGAGCGGCTGATGAATCTGGCGCTGTGTCTGCTCGGGACGCGGCGGCCGCTCAGCAAGCGTGAGCTGCGCGACTCCATCGAGGCCTACGTCGAGGCCTTCGGGCCGGGCAACGGCCCGGGCGGCAACGACGACTCCTTCAACCGCATGTTCGAGCGCGACAAGGACGACCTGCGCGAACTCGGACTGGTCATCGAGACCGTCGAGAGCCTCGACGGCGAGGTCGGCTATCTGGCCCGCCGGGACAGCAACCGCCTCCCGCCCATCACCCTGGACGCCGAGGAGGCCGCCGCCCTCGGACTCGCCGCCAAGGTGTGGCAGCAGGCCCGGCTCGCCGGTGCCGCCAGCGGCGCCCTGCAGAAGCTGCGCGCGGCGGGACTCCCCGAGGACGTCGACCCGTACGGGGCGCACGGCGCGCTGGAGCCGCGCATCCCCGTGCACGAGGCGGCGTTCGAGCCGCTGATGCTCGCCTGCCGGGACCGCCGGCCCGTCGTGTTCGACTACCGCAAGGCCACCGCCGCCCGCCCCGAGCAGCGGCATGTGGAGCCGTGGGCGCTGGAGTGCTGGCGGGGCCACTGGTATCTGGCGGGCTGGGACCGTGACCGGGGCGCCGAGCGGGTCTTCCGGCTGTCGCGGATCACCGGCAAGGTCCGCTCGCGCGGCGGCCGGTACACCGCTCCCGTGCCGGACGTCGTCACCGTCCGTGAGACCGTGGCGAGCTGGGCCGGGGAGATCACCGACCGCTCGGCGCGGATCCGGCTGCGCTCGGCCGCGGGGTACCCCCTTCGGGCGAAGGCCACCTCGGTCCGGGAACTCGGTGACGGCTGGGACGAGTTGGAGATTCCGTACGGCCACGGGCTGGACGCCTGGCTGGTGGAGTTCGGGCCGGACGTGGTCGTCCTGGAGCCCGCCGAGCTGCGGGCCGACGTGGTGGACCGGCTGCGGGCCGTGGCCAAGGGCTGAGGGGGAGCGGACGAGACAGTGGCAGGCAAACCGGTCAGGCCCGTGAACGCGATCGACCAGACCAGACGGATGCTCTCCCTGGTGACGTATCTGAGGGAGCGCCCCGGGGCCCGGGTCGAGGACGTCGCGCGCGCCTTCGGCATCACCGAGGACGAGCTGGTCTCCGACCTCGACGTGCTGCCCATGTGCGGCACCAGCTTCCGCGGCGGTGACCTGCTCGACATCGACACCGACGGCGAGCGCATCTGGTGGCACAACCCGGCCGCCCTGGCGGCGGAGGCGGCCGAGCCGCTCAGGCTCGCCGCCGACGAGGCCACCGCCCTGCTCGTCGCCGCCCGGGCCGTGGCCACCCTGCCCGGCCTGCGCGAGAGCGACCGGCAGGCGCTGCTGCGGGCGACGGCCAAGGTGGAGACCGCGGCCGGCGAGGCGGCGGGCGCCAGCTCGCGGCTGTCGGTGACCTTCGAGTCCGAGGGCGGGGTCTTCGCGGACGTCGACCGGGCGATCGCCGAGCGCCGCCGGCTGTGGATCCGCTACTACTCGCCCGCGCGCGACGAGGTCACCGAGCGGGAGATCGACCCGATCCGCCTGGTCAGCGTCGGGCACACGTATGTCGAGGCCTGGTGCCGCCGCTCGGAGGCGCGCCGCACCTTCCGGCTCGACCGGGTCGCCGAGATCAAGATCCTGGACGAGCCGTCGGCACCGCCGGAGATCGAGCTGCGGGACCTGTCCGAGGCGCTGGTGCAGCCCGCGGCCGAGGACCCGGAGGTCGTGGTCGAGGTCGGGCCCGGCGGCCGCTGGGTCGCCGAGTACTACCCGCACGACAGTGCGGATGAGCTCCCGGACGGCGGCCTGCGTATCACTCTGCGGACCCCCGAACCGGCGTCGCTGCGGCGCCTGGCGCTGCGGCTCGGGCGGGACGGCCGCATCGTGTCGCCGCCCGAGCTGGCGGACAGCGCCCGGCAGGCGGCCCGCGAGGCGCTGGCGGCATATGACGGGATCGAGGCCGTGGAGGCGGTCGGCGGGGCGGATGCCGCCGGCGCGGGCGGGCCGCGTGTGGTGCACGCCGTCGCGGACGGGCCGGACGGCAGACGCGAGTGAGCCGCGGGTGCCACCGGCGTCGACGGCCGGAGCCGGCCGTCCCGCGACACCGGCCGTGGCGCCCCGGAGGCGAACGACCCGAGAAAGAGGAGCCAGGGCTGTGAGCGAGTCGGTGACGTCCGGTGCGATGGGCATGACGGTGGAGTCCGCGTTCGCCGGGATGAGAAGCGTGGCCCCCGTGGTGTTCCGGGCGGGCTGCCCGGACTGCCGGGAACGCTTCGAGCTCACCGCGGGCGCCCTGCGCCTCGCCATCGGCGCGACGAGCCGCACCACCTTCTACTCCTTCACCTGCCCGGAGTGCGGCGCCTCGGTCCGCAAGCCCGCGGGGGAGCGGATCGTGGAACTGCTCACCGACGGCGGGGTACGCACCCTGCGGCTGCACTCCACCGTCTAGTGGGCCGGGGAATCCGGCCCGTCGGAAGGGTCTAGGCTCGGCGTCATGTTCTGGCCGATGTTCGCGATTGCCGTGGGATTCGTGGGTCTCGCCGTGCTCGGGGTGCTCGCCGTGCGGGTCTTCGTCGAGGCACAGCGCCTGGGCAGCCAGGTCACGGACTCGGCGCGCCGTATCAACCGGGCCGCGGAGGACCTCGAACGGGCGGCGGAGAGCGCGGCCCGGTCCGTGGACGCCCTGTGAGGTGTCCGGCCGGTGGCTGTGAGTCCGGCATTGGGACACTTCGCCCTGTCACCTCGGCGGTTCGGACAGGTACTCTGCTGGTCGCGGCCCGGTTAACGAGGCACTGGCCGCGGACGGGAGTACGCACAGGGGATGCAGAGGGATTGCCCCACGTTTACCCCTGAGCGTTACGATCGCTGTCAACACGATCGTTCGGACACATGTCCGACCGGTCGGACAGCACCCCACCACAGCCGCCTCGGTGAGAAGGTAAAGACTTATGTTCGGAAGGCTCGGAGCCCCCGAGATCATTCTCATCCTCGTCGTCATCATCCTGCTGTTCGGCGCGAAGAAGCTTCCGGACATGGCTCGGTCGCTCGGCAAGTCGGCCCGCATCCTCAAGAGCGAGGCCAAGGCCATGAAGGACGAGGGCAAGTCGTCCACCACCCCGGCCGGCCCGCCCAACACCGACGAGCCCTCGCAGCGCACCATCCAGGCCGCCCCCGGTGACGTGACCAGCTCGCGTCCGGTCAACGAGCCGACGGACACGACCAAGCGCTGACGCAGGGCCGGTGACCTCCGGCCCGCCGCACGAGATGGGAACGTGGGTTGCTGAAGTCTGCCCGCAAAAAGGAGAGGGATCCCGAGGGGCGGATGCCCCTCGCGGAGCACCTTCGCGAGCTCCGCAACCGGCTCGCCAAGGCGATTCTGGCGATCGTCGTCGTCACGGTCTTCGCCGCCTTCTTCTACAACGACATCATCAACTTGATCACCAAGCCGATCCTCGACTCGGTCGGCTGTGACAAGACCTTCGCGGAACTGGCCAAGTCGCAGCCGGGCTCCAAGCCGTGCGCGCAGATCACCATCAACGGCCTGCTCACCCCCTTCACGCTGGCGCTGAAGGTCTCCCTGATGGCCGGTGTCGTACTGGCCTCGCCGATCTGGCTCTACCAGCTGTGGGCCTTCGTCGCGCCCGGTCTGCACCGGCACGAGAGGAAGTACGCCTACGCCTTCGTCGGCACGGGCGCACCGTTGTTCGTCGCCGGTGCCTACTTCGCCTACACGGTCCTGCCCACCACGGCGAAGGTGCTCCTCGAGTTCACGCCGGGCGGCACGTCCAACCTCCTCCCGCTGGACGATCTGCTCGACCTGGTCATGCGGATGGTGCTCGTCTTCGGCCTCTCGTTCGAGCTGCCCCTGCTGCTGGTCATGCTCAACCTCACCGGGGTGCTCACCGGCAAGCGCATGCTGGGCTGGTGGCGCGGCATGATCATGGCCATCACGGTCTTCGCGGCCATCGCCACACCCAGCACCGACCCGCTGACCATGCTGGCGCTCGCCGGGCCGATCTGGCTTCTGTACTTCGCCGCCGTCGCCTTCTCCCTGCTCAACGACCGCCGTCGCAGCCGCCGCGAGGCCCTCGGCCCCGCCGACGACGAGGCCTCCGAGCTGGACCTCACCCCCGAGGACATCGGCGAGATCGAACCCGTGACGACCGGCCGCGCCGCCCTGCCCGAGCAGGCGAGCGGGGACCGCACGGACCGGGTCAACGGTTATGACGACGTGACCTGAACACCGGCGGCCAGCTCATAGGGTCGGTCGCGTGACCAGCGAGATCACCCTCTTCGTCAACCCCACCGCGGGTCGCGGCCGGGGCGCCCGTGCGGCGCAGCCGGCCGCTTCCGCGCTGCGGGCGGCCGGTTTCTCGGTGCGTACGGTGCTCGGGGAGGACGCCGCGGACGCCCTCACCCGCGCGCGGTCCGCCGTCGCGGGCGGCACCGGAGCGCTGATAGCCGTCGGCGGCGACGGCATGGCCCATCTCGCCCTGCGGGCGGTCGCGGGCACGAGCACCCCGCTCGGCCTGGTCGCGGTCGGCACCGGCAACGACTTCGCCCGCACCCTCGGTCTGCCCGTGCGCGAGCCGGCCGCCGCGGGCCGCATGATCGCCGACGCCCTCAAGTGCGGCCGGCTCCGCGACATCGACCTCGGTCAGGTGGGGGACCGCTGGTTCGCAACGGTCCTCGCCTCCGGCTTCGACTCCCGGGTCAACGACCGGGGCAACCGCATGCGGTGGCCCTCCGGCCGCTTCAAGTACGACCTCGCGATGATCGCCGAACTCGCCGCGTTCCGGCCCGTCCCGTACCGGATCCGCCTCGACGACGGTGAGGTGCGCGAGGTCGAGGCGACCCTCGTCGCCGTCGGCAACGGCTCGTCGTACGGCGGCGGCATGCGGATCTGCCCCGGAGCCGACCTGACCGACGGGCTGTTCGACATCACCGTCGTCGGGGACTGCGACCGCACGACGCTGCTGCGGGTGTTTCCGCGGGTGTACCGGGGGACGCACGTCGAGCATCCGAAGGTGACCGTGCTGCGGGCGGCCCGGGTCGAGATCGCCGCGGAGGGGATCACCGGGTACGCGGACGGGGAACCGCTGGGCCCGCTCCCGCTGACCGCGCGCTGTGTGCGCGGGGGCGTGCGGGTCGTCGGCCCCTGAGCCGCGCTGCCCCTGAGCTGCGCCGATCCCCGGTTTCACAGGAATGGATCCGGATAATGATCGTCCTGTTGTCAGTGCGGCCCGGTACGCTCGAAAGCACGATGACAGAGGACCTCTCACCGGCCGAGCGGTACGCGGCAGCCCGGCAGCGTGCTGCCGAGCAGGCCACCGCGCTCGCCTCATTCCGCGAGATGTACGACTTCGGCCTCGACCCCTTCCAGATCGAGGCCTGCCAGGCGCTCGAGGCGGGGAAGGGCGTGCTGGTCGCGGCGCCCACCGGATCCGGCAAGACGATCGTCGGCGAGTTCGCCGTCCACCTCGCCCTCCAGCAGGGCAAGAAGTGCTTCTACACGACACCCATCAAGGCGTTGTCGAACCAGAAGTACGCCGACCTGTGCCGCCGCTACGGCACGGACAAGGTGGGCCTGCTCACCGGCGACAACAGCGTCAACTCCGACGCCCCGGTGGTCGTGATGACCACCGAGGTGCTGCGGAACATGCTGTACGCCGGTTCCCAGACCCTCCTGGGCCTCGGCCACGTGGTCATGGACGAGGTGCACTACCTCTCCGACCGGTTCCGCGGCGCCGTCTGGGAAGAGGTGATCATTCACCTCCCCGAGTCGGTCACGCTCGTCTCCCTCTCGGCGACCGTGTCGAACGCCGAGGAGTTCGGCGACTGGCTCGACACGGTCCGCGGCGACACCGAGGTGATCGTCTCCGAGCACCGGCCCGTGCCGCTGTTCCAGCACGTGCTGGCCGGGCGGCGGATGTACGACCTGTTCGAGGAGGGCGAGGGCCACAAGAAGGCCGTCAACCCCGACCTCACGCGCATGGCGCGCATGGAGGCGACCCGGCCGTCGTTCCAGGACCGCCGGCGCGGCCGGCTGCGCGAGGCCGACCGCGAGCGCGAGCGCAGACAGCGGTCCCGGGTGTGGACGCCGAGCCGGCCCGAGGTCATCGAGCGGCTCGACGCCGAGGGGCTGCTGCCCGCCATCACGTTCATCTTCAGCCGCGCCGCCTGCGAGGCCGCCGTCCAGCAGTGCCTGTACGCGGGGCTCCGGCTGAACGACGAGGAGGCACGCGAGCAGGTCCGCTCCCTCGTCGAGGAGCGCACGGCGTCCATCCCGCGCGAGGACCTGCACGTCCTCGGCTACTACGAGTGGCTGGAGGGCCTGGAGCGCGGAATCGCCGCCCACCACGCGGGCATGCTGCCGACCTTCAAGGAGGTCGTCGAGGAACTGTTCGTACGCGGCCTGGTCAAGGCCGTGTTCGCGACCGAGACCCTCGCCCTCGGCATCAACATGCCCGCCCGTTCGGTGGTGCTGGAGAAGCTCGTCAAGTGGAACGGCGAGCAGCACGCGGACATCACCCCGGGCGAGTTCACACAGCTGACCGGGCGGGCCGGACGGCGCGGCATCGACGTCGAGGGCCACGCCGTGGTGCTGTGGCAGCGCGGCATGAACCCGGAGCACCTGGCGGGCCTGGCCGGCACGCGCACGTATCCGCTGCGGTCCAGCTTCAAGCCCTCGTACAACATGGCGGTCAACCTGGTCGAGCAGTTCGGCCGGCACCGCTCGCGCGAGTTGCTGGAGACGTCCTTCGCGCAGTTCCAGGCGGACAAGTCGGTCGTCGGGATCTCCCGGCAGGTGCAGCGCAACGAGGAGGGGCTCGACGGCTACAAGGCCTCCATGACCTGCCACCTCGGCGACTTCGAGGAGTACGCGCGGCTGCGCCGCGAACTGAAGGACCGGGAGAACGAGCTGGCCCGGCAGGGCGCGGCACAGCGGCGTGCGGAGGCCGCGGTCGCGCTGGAGAAGCTGAAACCCGGTGACGTCATCCATGTGCCCACCGGCAAGTACGCGGGCCTGGCCCTGGTGCTGGACCCGGGCCTGCCCGCGGGCCGTTCGAACGGCCATCGCGGATTCGAGCACCACGACGGGCCGCGCCCGCTGGTGCTGACCGCCGAGCGGCAGGTGAAGCGGCTGGCGGCCATCGACTTCCCGGTGCCGGTCGAGCCGCTGGAGCGGATGCGGATCCCGAAGTCCTTCAACCCCCGTTCCCCGCAGTCCCGTCGGGACCTGGCGTCCGCGCTGCGCACCAAGGCCGGGCACATCCCGGCCGACCGGCACCGCAAGCGGCGCTCCCAGGCGGCCGACGACCGCGAGATCACCCGGCTGCGGACCGCGCTGCGCGCGCACCCCTGCCACGGGTGCAACGACCGTGAGGACCACGCCCGTTGGGCCGAGCGCTACCACCGGCTGCTGCGGGACACCTCGCAGCTGGAGCGGCGCATCGAGGGCCGTACGAACACGATCGCGCGGACGTTCGACCGGATCGTGGCGCTGCTGACCGAGATGGACTACCTGCGCGGTGACGAGGTCACCGAGCACGGCAAGCGGCTCGCGCGGCTGTACGGCGAGCTGGACCTGCTCGCCAGCGAGTGCCTGCGCGAGGGCGTCTGGGAGGGGCTCGGCCCGGCCGAACTGGCCGGGTGCGTCTCGGCGTTGGTGTACGAGGCGCGGGTCGGGGACGACGCGCTGGTGCCGAAGCTGCCGTCGGGCAAGGCCAAGGCCGCGCTGGGCGAGATGGTGCGGATCTGGGGGCGGCTGGACGCGCTGGAGGAGGAGTTCCGGATCAGCCAGACCGAGGGGGTCGGGCAGCGGGAGCCGGACCTCGGGTTCGCCTGGGCCGCGTACATGTGGGCCTCGGGGAAGGGGCTCGACGAGGTGCTGCGCGAGGCGGAGATGCCGGCGGGGGACTTCGTGCGGTGGTGCAAGCAGGTCATTGACGTGCTGGGGCAGATCGCGGCGGCTGCGCCGCAGGGTTCTTCTGTGGTGAAGAACGCCCGTAAGGCCGTTGATCTGTTGCTGCGGGGAGTTGTCGCCTACTCGTCGGTGGGGTGAGCTTGTTGCGCGAGTGCCGGTTCGTTGTGGTTGCTCGCGCAGTTCCCCGCGCCCCTTAAAGGGCGTTGTTGCCGAAGCCCCTCACCCGTTCAGGGGAGGGGCTTTCGCTTGCCTGTTCGGCATTACGGGCCGTATTCGAACGGTGTCGCAGCGTGTAAACGACTGAGCGTACTATCCCTTCGCGTCCGGTTTCCGGCAGTTGCTGAATATGACACAGCGATGATCCGGTCGGACTAAGCTCGCCCGCAGCGCACCGGCTTGAGCTGAATTCGTGCGCTTGTTCCCCAATGTGCGGAAGAGTCCTACAGCTTTATGACATACCCCCCTGCACGTCCTTCCGAACCCCAGCCGACTCCTTTCAGAAGGCCCACATGGTGAGTGTTCAATCCCCTCCTGGTCGCGGTGAACTCCCCTACGCGCGCGTGCTGCTGCTGCCGGCCATAGCGATGGCCGCGGCGACCGGAGCCGCTGTCGCCCTGGTGACGGCGCCGGCCCGGCTCGCCGTCGGCTGGTGCGGTGGTATCGCCACCGTGCTGGTGATCGCGACGGCGGCCGAGGCGGTGCGCCGCGGCCGTGCCCTGCGCAAGCAGCGGGGCGAGCACGCCCGTCACACCGCGCATCTGGAACAGCGGATCGCGGCCCACGAGAACGAGTTGGTCCGCTTCTCGCGGGAGATCATCCCCGCGGCGCTCCGGCTGCTGAGCACCGGAGAATCCCCCAGGGAGGTGATTCGCAAGCTCGGCCTCGCCAACCCCGAGTACCGCGACCTGCCCGAGCCGCAGGCCGAGACGCTGCTGACGGTGCTGAAGATCGTCGACCGCGAAGTGACCATGCGTGACGCCGCCGCGCGCTCCTTCGTCAGTGTCGCCCGCCGCGTCCAGGCGATCATCCATCAGCAGGCCGCGGAACTGAGGGAGATGGAGGAGGACCACGGCCGCAACCCCGAGGTCTTCGACGACCTGCTGCGCATCGACCACGGCAACGCCCTGATCGGCCGCCTCGCCGACTCCGTCTCCGTCCTCGGCGGCGGCCGTCCCGGACGGCAGTGGCCCGAGCCGGTGTCCCTCTACAGCACCCTGCGCGGCGCCATGTCGCGCATCCTGGAGTACCGGCGCATCCAGCTGTCCTCCATCGCGAAGGTCAGCGTCAAGGGCATCTACGTCGAGCCGGTCATCCACGCCTGCGCCGAACTCCTCGACAACGCCACGCGCTACTCGCCGCCGCAGACCAAGGTGCACGTCACCGCCACCGAGGTGCAGACCGGCGTCTGCATCGAGATCGAGGACGGCGGTGTCAACCTCAACGAGGAGGCACGCGCCCGGATCGAGGGCATGCTGGAGGCCGCCAAGGCGGGCGTCGACCTCCAGGACATCGGTGAGCACCCGCGCCTCGGCCTCGCCGTCGTCGGCCGCCTCTGCGCGGCGTACGACATGCAGGTCTCGCTGCGCGCCTCCGCGTACGGCGGTGTCCGCGCCATCGTCATCGTGCCGAGCGAGATGATCACTCACGAGCGCGGCGTCGGACTCGCCCACGGCATCGGCGCCACCGGCATCCCCATGCCGGTCGGCCTCCCCGAGGGGCCGAAGCGCACGCCGAAGAAGCGCCGCCCCACCAACCCCCGCATCCCGGAGACGGTCTCTCTGGAGGACGACGACGTCCCCGTGGTCACCGAGTGGACGCCGAACGGCCTGCCGCAGCGCCGCAGCCGGGTGAAGACGTCCCTCACCGAGCGGATCGCCCAGCAGGCCGCCTACGACAGGGAAGACCGGGAGGCCGCGGCACGGGGCGAGGCGAACCCCTGGGCGACACCGGAGCCCGAGCCCAAGCCCCTGCGCGACATGAACGCCCCCGACGCCCCCGGCAAAGGCCTCGAGGCGTTCTGGGAGGGGCTCAAGCAAGGCATCGAGCCCGGTACCCACCCCACCGACTTCATCCGGAACCCGACCAAGTACCTGCACCTGCTCAACGACCCGGCCCCCACCGAGGCCGATGACGAGGGGGACCTCAAGTGATCCAGCAGCGAGGCAACTTCGACTGGATGCTCAAGCAACTCGCCGACGGCGTACCGGGCATCGAGATGATCGTCGTCCTCTCGGCCGACGGTCTGCGCATCGCCCGCTACGGCGGCGAGCCCGACGCGGCCGACCGGGTCGCCGCGGCCTGCGCCGGCCTGCAGTCCCTCGCGGGCAGCGTCTGCCAGGAACTCACGGTCGGCGACGGCGAGATGAAGCTCGTCATGATCGAGATCGACCGCGGCTACTTCTACCTGATGAACGCCGGAGCCAACGCCTTCCTCGCGGTGCTCTCCGACGTGCGGTGCGAACCCGGCCGGATGAGCGCGATGATGCGCGACCTCGTCGTCCGCATCGGCGGCCATCTGACCAGTCCGCCCCGGCGGAACGGGCAGATCGTATGACGCCTCCCCAACGCCAGAGGCGCGAGCCCGCCCCGGAACCGCCCAAGCCCCAGGAGGGCGAGGTCAGGAACCCGGAGCGTATGTACGTGGTGGCCGGCCCGGACGGTGAGCGGTCCGAGCTGGACCTGGTGACGTTAATCGTGGCGCGTGCCGCGGACCCGCCGCCCACCGCCTCGCCCGAGCAGGCGGCGTTGCTCCGGCTCTGCGCCGCCCCCCTGTCCGTGGCCGAGCTGTCGGCCTACCTCAGCCTGCCGTTCAGCGCGATGGGCGTGCTGATCACCGAGCTGCTGACGGCGGATCTGGTGACGGTACGTTCCCCGATCGTCCGCCAGGCGCTCCCCGACCGTTCCCTCCTCGAAGCGGTGATGAATGGACTTCAAAGGCTCTGACACCATCCCGGGCCCCCGGGCCGAGGACCAGTTGCCCCACACGGCACAGGCCGCGGCCAAGATCGTGATCGTGGGCGGCTTCGGTGTCGGAAAGACGACCATGGTCGGCTCGGTCAGCGAGATCAAACCGCTGACCACCGAGGAGACCATGACGCAGGCGGGCATCGGTGTCGACGACAACTTCGGTTCCGCGTCCAAGACGGCCACCACCGTGGCGATGGACTTCGGCCGGATCAGCATCACCGACCAGCTCGTGCTGTACCTCTTCGGCACGCGGCGTGCCGTTCGTGGTCGCCATCAACTCCTTCCCGGACGCGCCCCGTTACCCCATCGAGGAGCTGCGCACGGCGCTCGACCTCTCCCCGGACATCCCGATCATGGAGTGCGACGTGCGGCGGCGGGCCTCCAGCCGCGACGTCCTGATGACCCTCATGCGCCTCCTGCACTCGCTCGCCATGACGGGCTCGCTCACCTGATCCGTGTCCGTCCCACCCCACACCTCCCCCCAGACACCTGGAAAGTTTCGGAGCGACCACTGTGACGCCTGAATCCCACGCCTCGACGGGTACGGACACCCCGTCGAGGCGTGGGATTCAGGCGTCACAGTGG
>NZ_MUKA01000349.1 GCF_002150735.1 Streptomyces africanus | reverse complement strand
TCCTGGCCGATCCGCGGATCGAGGTCGTCGAGCGGGCGGAGGCGGTGGGCCTGACCGGCACGCACGCCGCCGTCACGGGCGTCCGCATCCGGCTCTGCGAAGGCCCCGAGCGGACGCTCACCGCCGACCTGGTCGTCGACGCCTCGGGCCGCGGCTCCCAGGCCGCCCGGTGGCTGGCCGCCCTCGGCCTGCCCCCGGCGGAGCGACGCGAGGTCGACGCGGGCCTGGCGTACGCCAGCCGCCTGTACCTCGCCCCCGAGCAGGCCCGCGACGGCTTCCCCGTCGTCAACGTCCAGCCCGACCGGCGGGACGGCGGACCGGGCCGGGCGGGCTTCCTGCTGCCCATCGAGGAAGGCCGCTGGATCGTCACCCTGTGCGGCACCCGGGGCGGCCGGCCGTCCCCCGAGAACGACGACTTCGTCCGCTTCGCCCGCGAGGACCTGCGGCACCCGGTCATCGGCGAACTGCTCGAACGGGCCGAGCCGCTGTCCGATGTGGCGTTCACCCGCACGACCGTCAACCGCCGGCACTTCTACGAGCGGATGCCGGTGTGGCCCCGGAACTTCGCCGTCCTCGGCGACGCCCTCGCCGCGTTCAACCCGGTCTACGGGCACGGCCTGGCCGTCGCCGCGCAGAGCGCCCTGCTCCTGCGGGACGCGCTGCGGCGGCACGGCTGGGCGGCCGCCGGGCTCTCCCGGCTGATCCAGAAGGCGGTGTCCCGCCCGGTCGGCGCGGCCTGGGACCTGGCGATCGGGCAGGACGTGTTCTACCCGGGCGCGACGGAGCAGGGCCCCACGCTGCGGGACCGGCTCGTGACGGCGTACGTGGACCGGCTGATGTACACGGCGACGGGCAACGGGCGCATCGCCCGCCGGGTGACGGACGTGACGTCGCTGGAGCGGGGGGCGGGGGTGCTGCTGACGCCGTCGGTGATGGTGGCGGCGGTGGTGGGGCCGCTGCGGCCGGCGTTGAGCGGGCCGCCGTTGACGGCCGGGGAACGGAAGGCCGCCGGACTGGCTTAGCTGCGGGCAGTCGTGCCGCTGGGCGGCACGGGTGGGCGCAGCGGCACCCCGTAGCGCCGGGTTGCGCCCCCACCTCCACGAGCGGACCTCAGCCTTGGAACGCGGGCTGGGCAATCCCCTTGCCCGCCCCCGGCACCACGAACACCGACCCCGCCAGCGCCGGCGGTTCCGTCAGCCCGACCCGGGCCGTCGTGATGTACAGGTCACTCAGCCCGGCCCCACCGAACGCACACGCCGTGACCAGCGGAACCGGCAACTCGATCACCCGGTCCAGCCGCCCCTCCGGCGTGTAGCGCCGCACCGCCGACCCCTGCCACAGCGCCACCCACACACAACCGTCCGCGTCCACGGTCAGCCCGTCGGGGAACCCCGCGCCGTCCTCGATCTCCGCGAGGGTCCGCCGCCCGGACAGCCGCCCGTCCGCGTGGTCGAAGACATCGACCCGCCGGGTCGGGGAGTCGATGTAGTACATGAGCCGGCCGTCGGGGCTCCACCCCGTGCCGTTGCTCACCGCCACGTCGTCGAGGACCACCTCGGCCGATCCGTCACCGGTGATCCGGGACAGCGTGCCGCCCCCGGGGGCCTCGTCGTAGCGCATCGTGCCCGCCCACAGCGAGCCGTCCGGCGCGACGGCCGCGTCGTTGGCGCGCCGGCCGGGCACGGGATCGCGGTGCAGCCAGCGGAAACCGCCGTCGGGGTCGAGGAGGCCGACCCCGTCGCGCAGGTTCAGCACCAGCCCGCCGTCGGCGCGCGGCTTGACCGCGCCCACGTGCTGTTCCGTCCGGCGGACCGTGCGGCGCCCGGTGGCCGGGTCGTACGTGTGCACCCGGCAGCCGAGGATGTCGATCCACAGGAGCCGGCCGGTGGCCGCGTCCCAGGTCGGCCCCTCGCCGAGTTCGGCCTCGGCCCGTACGGCGACCTCGTACGGCGTCGTCGTCATGCCATGCTCCGGTGACCGAGGTGCTCGGACAGCTCGGCGGCGCCCTTGGCGGCGAGCTGCTCCAGCTCGGCGCGGCGCTCCTCGCTCCAGCGGATCATGGGCACGGAGATCGACAGGGCGGCGACGACCTGCCCGGTGCGGTCGCGGACCGGTGCGGCCACGCAGCTCACGTCCGGGTTGGACTCGCGGTTCTCGACGGCGAGGCCCCGCTCACGGATCTCGGCCAGGGTCTCGCGCAGGGCGGCCGGGTCGGTGATGCTGTTGGGGGTCATCGCGGCCAGCTCGTCGCCGTCGGGGATCCGCGTGGCGAGTTCGTGCTCGGGGAGGGAGGCCAGCAGCATCTTGCCGACGGACGTGCAGTGGGCGGGCAGCCTGCGCCCGGCCGCCGACACCATCCGCACGGCGTGCGTGGAGTCGACCTTGGCGATGTAGATGACGTCCGTGTCCTCGAGGATCGCCACGTGCACCGTCTCGTCGCAGGTCTCGGCGACGGACCGGGCGACGAGCTGGCCCTCGGCCGCGAGGTCGAGCTGCTCGGAGTAGCGGGCACCGAGCTGGTACGGGCGCACGCCGAGCCGGTAGCGTCCGGGCTGGCCGGGCACGGGGACGATGTACTTCCGGGCGGCGAGCGTGGTCACCAGCTCGTGCACGGTCGTGCGCGGCAGCTGGAGCTTGCGCACGATGTCGGGGGCGGAGAGCGTCCCGTCCCCGTCGAGGAAGAGCTCCAGAATGTCGAGAGCCCGGGTCACGGCTGGTACGAGGCGTCCCACGACCGGCCCCCTCCCTATGTGTTCTCAGGCGCCTGCGGTGGCGATATCGACGTTCGAGATATCAACAGGCGATCGGCATGACGAACACAGGCTAGCCATAGAGGTTTGCCCGGGCAATGGGCAGAGGCCCGGCGGGCGGAAACCCATGAGCACACCACAGACACGTGGCGTGCACATTAAAGTGCCCTGTGTGCGACACGTCACAGGTGTCGCAAGGGTGGGGGGAAATCTCTGTGCGCGACATGACCATGGGCTCGAACGTGTCTCTGACGGCCCTGAGCGAGAACACCGGATCCGCGATCGTCAGCCTGGGCTGGTCCAGCCCGACCGGTGAGGGCGACGCCGACGTGTCCGTCCTGCTGCTGGGCGCGGACGGCAAGGTACGCAGCGACGCCGACTTCTACTTCTACAACAACCCGGTGGCCGCCGACGGCAGCGTGCAGCTCCTCGGCAAGGAGCCGACGGGGGACGGCAGCGAGGACCGGATCAGCTTCGACCTGACCGCGGTCCCGGCCGAAGTGGAGCGGATCGTCGTGGCCGCGAGCCGGTACGAGGGGGCGCGCTTCGGGGAGCTGCACGACCTGCGGGTGACGCTGGCCGACGCCGTGGGCGAGAGCCTCCTCCGGTTCGTCATCGAGGACGCCGGTCCGGTGAGCGCGATCATCTTCGGTGAGCTCTACCGGCGGGGGGAGGAGTGGAAGTTCCGGGCGGTCGGGCAGGGGTACGAGAGCGGGCTGGCCGGGCTGGCGACGGACTTCGGCGTCGACATCGAGGACGACATCGAGGACGACGAAGCGGAGTCCGCGGCGCCGGTCGCGGAGGAGACCTCCACCGCCGTCCCTCCCGACGCCCGGCCGCAGCCGGCGCTGGAGGCCGTCCCGGCACCGCGCCCGCCGGCCGACGAGGAAGCCGCCCCGAAGAGGACGGCCCGGCCCCGGACCGCGAAGAAGAGGGTCACGCCGCCCAGGGCGCCCGCGAAGAGCCTGGCGGAGAACGAGACCTGGAGGCCGGCGCGGCTCTTTCCGGTCTCGGCGCTCAAGGGCGACCGGGACCGGGAGATGCGCGCCACCTCGGTCCTGTTGTCGGTGATGGCCCAGGTACCCCGGTTCGGAAGGCGGATCACCGCCCCGTTCGGTGCGCCGTCCGGCCGCATGGAGACGTTCACCGAGGTCTCCCTGCCGCACGGTGACACGCCCAGGCGCCCCGACGGAGTGATCCGCGTCGAGCGCGCCGGCAAGCTGTGGACGGCACTCGTCGAGACCAAGACCAACGGCAACGCCCTCAAGTCCGAGCAGGTCCAGGCCTACATGGACATCGCCGCCCGGCGCGGCTACGAAGCCGTGATCACGCTGTCGAACGACGTCGCGCTGGAGGGCAGTCCGCTGGTCGACGTCAAGGTCGACCGGCGGCGCAAGCACCAGGTGGCGCTCTGGCACCTGTCCTGGGCCGAAGTCGCCCATCAGGCCCAGATGCTGATCCGGCACGAGGGCGTCGGCAACGCGGCCCGCACCTGGCTGCTCCAGGACCTCCTGCACTACCTCCAGCACGACAACTCCGGTTGCCACGGCTTCCAGAACATGGGCTCGGCCTGGGTGCCGGTGCGCAACGGAATCGACGACGAGACCCTCTGCCAGGGCGACCCGCGCGCCTTGGAGGTGGTGGAGAGCTGGGAGCGGCTCATCCGCCAGGTGTGCCTGCGGCTGGGCGGCGAACTCGGGCAGAAGGTGCTGCCCGCCCAGCGCACCCGACGCGGCACCGACCCCGGGGCCCGCCGCGCCCGCCTGGCCGACCAGCTGTGCCTGGAGGGCCGGCTGCACGCGGAGTTGCGCGTCGAGGGCGCCCCCGGCCTGCTCACCGTCAGCGCCGACCTGCGCACCGCCAAGCTGCGTACGTCCGTGGAGATCCCGGCCCCCGAGCAGGGCTATCCCCTGACGTGGGTCAAGCGCCTGGTCCGGCAGCTCGCCGAGGCACCGGCGGACCTGCACGTCGAAACCCTGGTGGACGGCCAGACGGGCGGCCCCCGGGGCACGCTGGAGCGGCTCCGCCCGGAACCGGGGGACCTGCTCCCCAAGGACGGCGCCACTCGGATCACCGGTTTCCGCCTGTCCCTTTTCAAGGGCATGGGAAGCGGCCGGGGCAACGCGGAGTCCGGCTTCATCCGCAGTGTCGACGACGCCGTGCACCGGTTCCACAGCACGGTGGTGGTCCGCCTGGACGCTCCCGCATCCGGGCGGGCCGCGGCGAAGGAGCGGGCCACGGTGTGACGGCGCGGCGGCGGTGAGCCCCGCCGGTGCGCCGGCCCGGCTCACCGCCGCCCCCGCCCCACCCC
>NZ_MUKA01000042.1 GCF_002150735.1 Streptomyces africanus | reverse complement strand
CCCCCGGAGTCCGCGTGACCGACCAGCCCACCGCGCAGCGCGCGGTCACCCTCTCCCCCGCTCCGTCGGCCCCGGTGTTCAGCCGGTCCGCCGTGGTCGCCTCCTGTGCGGGCTTCGTGCTCATGGGTGCGCTGCAGGCCCTGTACGGGCCCGCGATCCCCGGCGTCCGCGCGGGGTTCGGGCTCTCGCCGTCCGCCGCGGGGCTGGGGCTCAGTGCGCACTTCGTCGGCGGCGTGGCCGGTGTGCTGCTGTTCGACCGGCTCTACGGGCGGGTCGGCAACCGGCACCTCCTCGGCAGCTCCTACCTGCTGATGGCGCTCGGCGCGGCGGGCTTCGCGCTGGCGCCCGGCTGGCCCATGGCCCTGGCGGCGGCCCTCCTCGCCGGGCTCGGTTTCGGCGGCATCGACTACGGGCTCAACCAGCTGTTCGCCGTGGGCTTCGGCCACCGTTCCACCGCGATGCTGAACATCCTCCACGCCCACTTCGGCATCGGCGCCATCCTCGGCCCCGCCCTGATCGGCGTGGTCGGCTCCGAGCACTACCCGGCCGTCTTCCTCGGTTTCGCCCTCGTCAACCTGCCGTTGCTGCTGTGCCTGAAGGGAGTACGGAACGACGCGCCCGTCCCGGCCGGTGACGACGCGAGCGGTGGCGCGGTCCTCCGGCGCAGCCTCGCCTCGGTGCTCGGCGTCTTCGTCGCGCTCTACGTCCTGCACGTCGGCGTCGAGGCCGGTGTCGGCGGCTGGGAACCCACGCATCTGGAGACCGTCGGCTACGGCGCGGGCGTCGCCGCCACCGCCACCTCCGTGTACTGGCTGATGATGACCGTCGGCCGCTTCCTGGTCGCGCCGCTCGCGCTGCGGTTCTCCGCCCAGACGATCATCGTCGTCTCCTGCGCGGGCATGACGGTGTGTCTGCTGGCCGCGTCCGTGCCGGCCCTGGCCCCGTACGCGTACGCCGGTGTCGGTCTGTTCATCGCGCCGATCTTCCCCACCGGTCTGCCCTGGCTGAACCGGGCGGCCCCGCGGGCCCGCAGAGCCGGTGCCCTCGTCATCGCCGCGTCCATGGTCGGCGGTGTCGCCGCCGGGCCGGCGCTGGGCAAGGCCATCGAGTGGTCGGGGGTCCGCGCGGTGCCCCTCCTGCTGTGCGGTGTCTCGGCGTTGTGCCTGGGCGCCACACTCTGGCTGATCCGCGTCACCCGCTCTCACTGAAACTCCCAGCGACTTCCATCGACCTCCGCCCGCCCCGCGAAGGGAAGCCCCGTATGCCCGCCCTGACAACGACGTCCGACGGATTCCTGCTGCACGGCGAGCCGTTCCGGATCGTCTCCGGTGCCCTGCACTACTTCCGTGTCCACCCCGGCCTGTGGTCCGACCGGCTGCGCAAGGCGCGGCTGATGGGCCTCAACACCGTCGAGACGTACCTCCCGTGGAACCACCACCAGCCCGACCCCGAGGGCCTGCTGGTGCTCGACGGCTTCCTCGACCTGCCCCGGTTCCTCGAACTCGCCCAGGACGAGGGGCTGCACGTGCTGCTGCGTCCCGGTCCGTTCATCTGCGCCGAGTGGGACGGCGGCGGACTGCCCGACTGGCTGACCTCGGACCCCGACATCCGGCTGCGGTCCAGCGATCCGCGGTTCACCGGGGCCGTCGACCGCTACCTGGACCTGCTGCTGCCCGCGCTCCGGCCGCACCTGGCCGCGGCGGGCGGTCCCGTCATCGCCGTGCAGGTGGAGAACGAGTACGGGGCCTACGGCGACGACAGCGCGTACCTCAAGCACCTGGCCGACGCCTTCCGTTCCCGGGGCGTCGAGGAACTGCTGTTCACCTGCGACCAGGCCGACCCCGAGCACCTGGCCGCCGGGAGCCTGCCGGGTGTACTGACCGCCAGTACGTTCGGCAGCCGGGTCGAGCAGTGCCTCGGGCGGCTGCGCGAATACCAGACCGAAGGGCCGCTGTTCTGCGCGGAGTTCTGGATCGGCTGGTTCGACCACTGGGGCGGGCCGCACCACGTCCGAGACGCGGCGGACGCCGCCGCCGATCTGGACCGGCTGCTGTCCGCCGGGGTGTCCGTCAACCTGTACATGTTCCACGGCGGCACCAACTTCGGCTTCACCAACGGCGCCAACCACAAGCACGCCTACGAGCCCACCATCACGTCGTACGACTACGACGCCGCGCTCACCGAGTGCGGCGACCCGGGCCCGAAGTACCACGCCTTCCGCGAGGTCATCGCCCGCCACGTCGGCGTCCCCGACGAGCCGGTGCCGGCGCCCGGTCCCAAACTGCCGCCGACCGGCGTGGAGTTGGACGGCCGGGCACCTCTGCTTCCCCTCGTCGGCGCGCTCGCCGCTCCCGTCCGCACCGACGACCCGGTGCCCCTGGGCCGGCTCGGACAGCACACCGGCTACGTGCTCTACCGCACCGTCCTGCCCGCGTCCGGTGACGGCCTGCTGCACTTCGCCGGCGGTGTCGGCGACCGCGCCCAGGTCTTCGTCGACGGCGCCCCCGTCGGTGTCCTGGAGCGCGAACGGCACGACGAGACGCTGCCGGTGCGTGTTCCGCGCCCGGGCGCCACGCTGGAGGTGCTCGTCGAGAACATGGGCGGCGTCAACTACGGACCCCGCATCGGCGCCCCGAAGGGCCTGCTCGGACCCGTCTCCTGCAACGGCACCGTGCTGCGCGGCTGGGAGTGCCACCCGCTGCCGCTGGACGACCTGGACGCGGTGCCGTTCACCCCGGGCGACGGGGCGGCGGTCACCGTGCCGGCCTTCCACCGCGGCACGTTCGAGGTGGACACGCCCGCCGACGCCTTCCTCGCCCTGCCCGGCTGGACGAAGGGGCAGGCCTGGGTCAACGGCTTCCATCTGGGCCGCTACTGGAACCGCGGCCCGCAGCACACGCTCTACGTCCCCGCGCCGGTACTGCGGCCGGGCACCAACGAGCTGGTCCTGCTGGAACTGCACGGCACCGCGGCCACCCGCGCCCAGCTGACCGACACGCCCGACCTCGGCCCGGAGAACACCTGGTGACCCCGCACCGGCTGCGCGTGCCCGCGCCCTCCGCTCCCCCGCCGACCGGTCATCTGCCCTTCGCGGACGCGCCGGGCGTGCCCGATCCGATCGAGGTCACCGGCCGCCGGCTCACCCGTGGCGGCCGCCCCTGGTTCCCGGTCTCCGGCGAGTTCCACTACTCCCGCTACCCGGCCCGGGAGTGGGAGGAGGAGCTGCTGAAGATGAAGGCGGGCGGGGTGAGTGCCGTCGCCTCCTACGTCATCTGGATCCACCACGAGGAGATCGAGGGGCGGCTCCGCTTCGACGGCGACCGCGACCTGCGCCGCTTCGCCGAGCTGTGCGCCCGCCACGGCCTGGACTTCATCCCGCGGATCGGCCCGTGGTGCCACGCGGAGGTGCGCAACGGCGGCCTGCCCGACTGGCTGCTCGCCCGCGCCTGTACGCCGCGTACCGACGATCCGGCCTATCTGGATCCCGTACGTGCCTGGTTCGCGGCCGTCGCGGAGCAACTGCGCGGTCTGGACCGGGCGCGCGGGGGTCCGATCGTCGCGATCCAGATCGAGAACGAGCTCTACGACCAGCCCGGTCACTTGCGCACCCTGAAGCGCCTGGCCCAGGACGCCGGACTGAACGCGCCCCTGTGGACGTCGACCGCCTGGGGCGGAGTGCGGCTCCCGGGTGACGAACTGCTCCCGCTGTACGGCGGCTATCCGGAGGCGTTCTGGACGGAGGCGGACGGCGGCTGGCCCGACACCTGCCGCAAGCACTTCTTCTTCACCCACGAGCGCGACGACGAGGGCATCGGCGCCGACCTGCGGCCCACGACCGTACGCGGCGCCGACCCGGTACCGGCGGACCGATTCCCCTGGGCCACCTGCGAGCTGGGCGGCGGCATGGCGGTGGCCTACCACCGGCGTCCCCGGGTGGAGGCCGCCGACGTGGCCGCGCTGGGGCTGACCAAGATCGGCTGCGGTTCGGTCTGGCAGGGCTACTACATGTTCCACGGCGGCACGAACCCGCCCGGCGAGCTGACGACTCTTCAGGAGTCGCACGCCACCGGCTACCCCAACGACCTGCCGGTCCTGACCTACGACTTCCAGGCCCCGCTCGGCGAGTACGGCCAGGTGCGGCCCTCGTACCACGCACTGCGGCTCCAGCACCTGCTGCTGGAGTGCTTCGGGGACCGGATCGCGCCCATGGAGTCCGTGCTGCCCGAGCGGCTGCCGACGGGGCAGCACGACCGGGAGACGCTGCGCTGGGCCGTCCGGACCGACGGCACGTCGGGCTTCCTGTTCGTGACCAACCACCAGCCGCACGAGCCGCTGCCCGACCACCCGGACACGGACTTCGCGGTCGCTTTCCCGGACGCACCCGCGCTGACGCTGCCGAGTGTTCCCGTCACGGTGCCCTCCGGCGCGTGCTTCTGCTGGCCGCTGCGGCTGGACGTGGCCGGGCTGCGGCTGGAGTGGGCGACCGCGCAGCCGGTGTGCACCGTCGAGGCGGGCGGCCGTACGGTCCTGGTGCTGGCCGCGGCCGACGGCATCGCGCCCGAACTGGCCCTGGACGCGGACACGGTGGCGTCCGTCGCGACACCGTCCGGGGACGTCACACCGGTCGCCGGCCGAATCCTGGTCAGCGGAGTGCGGCCCGGCACCGACGCCCTGGTCGAGGTGGACGCCGCCGACGGTTCACGCGTCGGGCTGCTGGTCCTGGACGCGGCGACGGCCCGTACGGTCTACCGGGGGGACGCCTGGGGAGCCGAGCGGCTGGTGCTGTGCGGGGACGGTGTCGTCTTCGACGGTGCCGAGGTACGGCTGCACAGCCCGGCCGACGAGCCGTCGTTCGCGGTGCTGCCCGCGCCGGATTCCGCCCCGGTGGTGGCGGGGACACGGGTGCGGGAGGCGGCGGACGGCGTGTTCACCCGCTACACGATCGAGGCCGCGCCCCTCCCGGACGGCGCGGTGCCCGTCACCCTGGTCAGGCCCGCCGGACCGGCGCCCGAGCCGGTGACCGGCGTGCAGGGCCGGGCGAGCGTGCCGGCGGACAAGTACGTCGAAGCCGTGGCCGCCGAGTACCGCGTCGACGTACCGGAGGATCTGCTGCGGGCGTCCTCCGGTGTCCTGCTGCGGCTGCGCTGGACGGGTGACCTGGCCCGGGCGTATGTGGGGGACGTCCTGGTGGCCGACCAGTTCTTCTCGGGCCGGGTCTGGGACATCGGCCTGGAGCGGCTGCCGGTCGAGGCGCTGAGAACGGAAGGCCTGCGGCTGAAGGTGCTGCCGTTGGCAGCGGATGCCCGGGTTCATGTGCCGGGGCAGGTGGGCGAAGCGTGGCGTGCGGCGGGTGTGCAGCACGCCGAGTGGGTGGTCACGCGCACGTGGAGGGTGCGGGCCGGCTGAGAAACCCCGCGGGCCCCGCCCGGCCTATGCTGTGCTCCTGCCGGGCGGGGCCAGGACCGCCGTAACCGACGTCGAGGAATCCCCCGCCATGACACCGAGCGCCACCGACAGCCCCGTTCCCAAGGGCCGCAGCCGGCGCAACTTCGCCGGGGCGCGGCCGGTGATGGCCGACGTGGCCCGGCTGGCCGGCGTCTCCAAGCAGACCGTCTCCCGGGTGCTCAACGACCATCCTGCCGTCCGCCCCGAGACGCGCGAGGCGGTCCTGGACGCCATGCGCACGCTCGGCTACCGGCCCAGCCGCAGCGCGCGGTCGCTGGCCAGCGGCCGCACCCGGATGCTCGGGGTCATCTCCTTCGACGCCGCCCGGTACGGGCCCGCGTCCATCCTGACGGCCATCAACACCGCGGCCCAGGACGCCGGTTACCTGGTGAGCTCCATCGCGCTCGACACGGCCGACCACGACACCGTCGTCGAGGCGGTGAACCGGCTGTCGGCCGAGGGCGCGGACGGCGTGATCGCGATCGCTCCGCAGCAGTGGGTGGGCCGGACCCTGGCGCAGACCGACCTCGGGATTCCCCTGGTGGTGCTGGAGAACGCCCTCGACGACAGCATCCCCCTGGTCACCGGCGACTCGCGCACCGGCGCCCGCAAGGCCACCGAGCATCTCCTCGGCCTCGGGCACCGCACCGTCTGGCACATCGCGGGCCCCGCCGGCTGGACGTCCGCCGACCACCGGCTGGCGAGCTGGCAGGAGACGCTCCAGGCGGCCGGTGCCGACGTCCCGGCCCCGCTCGCCGGGGACTGGAGCGCCGACTCCGGTTACGACCTGGGCCGCCGGCTGGCGCGGCGCCCGGAGGTGACGGCGGTGTTCGTCTCGAACGACCAGATGGCGCTGGGCCTGCTGCACGCCCTGCACGAGTCCGGGCGCTCCGTCCCCGGGGACGTCAGCGTCGTCGGCTACGACGACATCCCCGAGGCCGCGCATCTCCTGCCGCCGCTGACCACCGTACGCACCGACTTCGCCGAGATCGGCACCCGTTCCCTGCGGCTTCTCCTGGACCGCATCGACGGACCCGGGGAACAGCCTCGCGTCGACACCCTCGTTCCCGTGGATCTCGTGGTGCGTGCCAGTACCGGCCGGCCGCCGGTGGGCTGACTTCGTTCGTCAGTCGCTGCCCTCGGCTGCCGCCCGCTGCCAGGCCGTCTCCCGCAGCAGACGCAGGCCGTTCAGGCCGACCAGGACCGTGGAGCCCTCGTGGCCCGCGACGCCCAGCGGCAGTGGCAGGTTTCCGGCGAGGTCCCAGACGACGAGACCGGCGATGAACACGCCGGCGACGACGAGGTTCTGCACGACCAGCCGGCGCGCGCGGCGCGAGAGGGCGACGGTGGCGGGGACCGCCGCGAGTTCGTCGCGCACGATCACGGCGTCGGCGGTCTCCAGCGCGAGGTCGGAGCCCGCCCGGCCCATGGCGATCCCGGTGTGGGCGGCGGCCAGGGCGGGTGCGTCGTTGACGCCGTCCCCGAGGACCAGCACCTTGCGGCCCGCGCGCTCCATCTCCTGAACGGCCGTCAGCTTGTCCTGGGGCAGCAGTCCGGCGCGCACGTCGTCGATGCCGGCCTCGGCGGCGAGGTGGGCGGCGGCCCGGGGGTTGTCGCCGGTGAGGAGCGCCGGGGCGGTTCCCGTGAGCCCGGTGAGCGCGGCGACGGTGGCGGCGGCGTCCGGGCGCAGCCGGTCGGCGATGCCGAGCAGCCCGGCGGGGGCGCCGTCGACGAGGACCAGGACGGCGGTACGGCCGGACTCCTCCAGCTCCCCGGCGACGGCGGCGACCGTGCTGCCCGTGCCGTCCAGGAGCCGGGACGGGGCGCCGACGGCGACCGCACGGCCGCTCACGACGGCGGTCACTCCCACGCCGGGCGCGGAGGTGAAGTCCTGCGCGTCGGGTAGGCCGAGACCGCGCTCGCGGGCCGCGTCCACGACCGCCCGGGCCAGCGGATGCTCACTGGGCCGCTCGGCGGCTGCCGCCAGCGTCAGCAACTCCCTCTCGTCCAGGCCGGATCCGGGCAGCGGACGGACGTCGGTGACGCGCGGGCTGCCCTCGGTCAGTGTGCCGGTCTTGTCCAGCGCGACCGCGTCGACCTGGCCGAGCCGCTCCATCACCACGGCCGACTTCACCAGCACGCCGTGCCGTCCGGCGTTGGCGATGGCCGACAGCAGGGGCGGCATGGTCGCCAGCACGACCGCGCACGGCGAGGCCACGATCATGAACGTCATGGCGCGCAGCAGCGCGTCGGTGAGCTGGGCGCCGAAGGCGAGCGGCACCAGGAAGACGGCCAGGGTCGCGGCCACCATGCCCAGCGAGTAACGCTGTTCGACCTTCTCGATGAACAGCTGGGTGGGCGCCTTGGTCTCGGACGCCTCCTGCACCATCCGGACGATCCGGGCGATCACCGAGTCGGACGCGTCGCGCTCGACCCGGACCCGCAGCGCGCCGGTGCCGTTGAGGGTGCCCGCGAAGACCTCGTCGCCCTGCTCCTTCGCCACGGGGAGCGGCTCGCCGGTGATGGTCGCCTGGTCCACGTCGCTCGCCCCGTCCAGCACACGGCCGTCGGCGCCGACGCGCTCACCGGGGCGGACGAGGACGGTGTCGCCGACCGCCAGCTCCTCGACGGACACGGTCTGTTCGCCGCCGTCCGGGGTCAGCCGGGTGGCCGTGGCGGGGGCGAGATCGAGCAGGCCGCGGACGGAGTCGGCGGTGCGGGCGGTGGCCAGCGCCTCCAGCGCGCCGGAGGTGGCGAAGATGACGATGAGCAGGGCACCGTCCATGACCTGCCCGATCGCCGCCGCGCCCAGGGCGGCGACGACCATCAGCAGGTCGACGTCGAGCGTGCGCTCCTTGAGCGCCTTGAGCCCTTCCCAGCCCGGCTCCCAGCCGCCCGTGACGTACGACAGGGCGTAGAGCGGGCCCCAGGTCCAGGCGGGTGCGCCGGTCAGCTGCAAGGGCAGCGCGAGCAGGAAGAGAACGGTGGCCGCCGCGGCCCAGCGCGCCTCGGGGAGCTCGAGGACACGGGTACGCCGCCTGGGCGCGGCCCCGGTGCGCGCGGGCTCCGCCCGGTCGACCGGACGCGGCGTGAGGGTGGAGGTCATCAGGAGTCCTTCAGGCGGGGGCGCGTGCCTCCTCACCATACAGGAACACATGAAGACTGATTCATGTCTTCATCGATGACGCACTGCCCCCGGGTTCAGTGCTTCTCGGCGGCCCCCCAGGTGTCGAGGTAGGACTCGGCGCCGCGGAACAGGTCGTCCACCACGTCCTTGCCGCCGACCCGGCGGATGTCCTCGATCCAGTCCGGGACGAGGCCGTAGTGGGCGGCGCCGTCGGTGTTCAGGTCCCAGGTGCGCTCCCCGGTGGTCTGCCGGTCGATGACGGAGCCGCCGTCGACGCTCTTGAAGGGGTAGGTGACCTTGTCGGGGGCGTCCGCGCCGCGCGGGGCCGGCCAGCCGCCGACGCCGTTCATGTCAGTGCCGTATCCGTAGCCCACGCCGTACTTGTCGCGCAGGGCCTTTGTGCGCTTCGACTCCGCGACGAAGCCCTCGGAGCCGTGCATGTACTGGGCGATGAAGCCGCCGAGGCCGTAGACCCGTTCGGTCCAGTCCAGGTCCATCCAGCTGTGCGAGGAGAGCACGCCGGGGTAGGACTCGGCCTCGAAGATGTCGAGCACCCGGCCGGTGGCCTTGACGCTCATGTGGTCGATCTCCAGCATCATCCCGCGTCGCATCATGCCGCGGGCGGCGTACTCGCCGAGTCCGGTGAGCCCTCGGACGTTGCACTGGGCGTCCGCCTTGTACGAGGGCACCTCCACGCCCGCCGGGAGCTTCTTCTCGGCCGCGGCCGCCGTCGCGTTGCCGATGGGGTTGTCGTGCTGCGGGCCCTTGCACGTCTCCGTCTTCCAGAAGGTGCCGGTCGACAGGAACTGCCCGACGTTGATGGCCGTTCCGAGCGAACCCGAGTCGAAGCGGACACCGCACAGCGCGTTGTCGAACTTGTGGCACAGGAACATGCTGCGCACGCCCAGCGCGTACAGCTCGTCCAGGCCCTTGTCGATGTCGGCCCTGCTGCACTGCGGGATGTCGAGGATCTGCTTGCAGCCGAAGGGCTCGGAGGTCTCGACGCCGAGGACGACCGCCAGCTTGCCCTGCTCGATCACCTCACGGGCCTGCGCGCTGTCGGTGACGATCCGGAACCAGCCCTTGCCGGGACCGCCGTACATCTTGTCCACGAAGGACTGCATGTCGTACGTGAGTTTGGCCTGGAGCCGGATGGACGTCATCTCGTCGCAGCCGCGGTCCTTGAAGAAGTACACGGAGCAGATGACGCCGTTGGTGACGAGGTCGTTCACCAGCACCCGCTGGCCACCGCGCCAGGCCCGCTCCACCCAGGCGTAGTAGTTCTGCTGGTGGGTCAGCGAGTCGTGCGCCGGCCAGTCCTTGAAGGTGGGCCAGCCGACCGGGTCGTGCCTGCCGTCACCCCCGTTGGTGATGAAGTCGAAGACCGCGAGCGAGCCGTCCGGGTAGTGCTCGGGGCAGTCCTTGAGCGCGTCGGCGACGCCCTGCTCTGAGAACGGCTTTCCGCAGATCAGGCGGCCCCCGAAGCCCTCGTTGGCGAAAATGTGGTCGTGCGCGTCGACAAAGCCCCGCACGTCGCCCTCGGCGTCGGTGCCGGTGAAGGGCTCGCCCGTGACGTTGATCCGGGAGTCCGGCGCGGGCCGTGCGGTCGGGTTCCACCAGCCGGAGCCGGCCGCCGAACTGGGCGTCGGGCCCAGCGCGACGGCCAGCACGAACAGGAGGAGCGACACAACGGTGAGGTTCTTGCGTCGGCGGTACGGGCGTCCTGCACTGGTCACGGCCCACGTCCTCGGTCGGGGGGTGGCGGGTCGACAACCCGGCCGCCCGAGGCCCCGAAGGCAGGGGAACGACGGCCGGGTTGTCATGACCTCATCCAAAGGTGCGACCGAGGATGACCACTGCCGCGTCACGAGTCAAGAGTCCGTGACTGATGGCCTACTGACGGGTCATCAGTTCATGGGGGTCGGAACGTGCTCAGCGCAGGCGGTCCTTGGCCTTGTAGTACGCGCCGCCGAACGGCAGGAACCAGGCGGTGCCGTTGTAGAAGGGGACGGGGACCTTCGGGAAGCCGAGGCCGCGCAGCGGGTTGGCCTCCGGGCGGCCGTCCATCATCTCGGCGACGGCGCGGCCCATGTAGGTGGCCATCTGCACACCGTGGCCGCAGTAACCCATCGAGTAGTAGAGGCCGTCGGCCTCGCCGGCGTGCGGCAGCCGGTCCCAGGAGAAGCCGACCATGCCGCCCCACACGTAGTCGATCCGCACCCCGGAGAGCTGCGGGAAGATCTCGGTCATCTCCCTCTTCAGGACGTCGCCGCTCTTGACGTCGGAGGCGGGGTTGGAGGGGGCGAAACGGGCCCGGCCGCCGAAGGCGAGGCGGTGGTCGGGGGTGAGGCGGATGTAGTGGCCGATGTTCTTGGAGTCGACCACCAGGCGGCCGTTCGGGATCAGTGCCTTGGCGCGCGCCTCGCCGAGCGGCTCGGTGACGATGATGAAGCTGCCGACGTTGATGAGCCGCTTGCGGAACCAGGGCATCGACCTGTCGGTGTAGGCGTCGGTCGCCGCCATCACCTGCCTGGCGCGGATCGTTCCGCCCAGCGTCTCGACCACGAAGCCGCCGCCCGGCAGGCGGGTCAGGCCGGTCGCCGCGTTGCGCTCGTGGATCTCCGCGCCCGCCCGCTCGGCTGCCTCGGCGAGACCGTGGACGTACTTGCCGACGTGCAGGGCCGCGCTCAGCGGGTCGAGCAGGGCGCCGTGGTAGTAGTCGGAGTTCAGTTCGGACTTGAGGTCACCGCGGGTCAGGAGCCTGGTCTCGTGGCCGAAGTTGTCGGCCAGGTCGCGCTGGGTGGCCCGCATCGACGCGAAGTGCTGCGGCTTGAAGGCGACTCCGAGCCGGCCGGCGCGGTGGAAGTCGCAGTCGATCCGCTCCGTCCGCGTGATCTCCTCGACCACGTCGACCGCCTCGCGGAACGCGTCGTACAACTCGCGTGCCCGCTCCTGCCCGTAGCGTTTGCGGGCCTCGGCGGGGCTGATGGTGAGGCCCTGGGTGCACATGCTGCCGTTGCGCCCGGAGGCACCCGAGCCGACCTTGTCCTTCTCGACGAGGACGACCCGGGCGCCCTTGCGGGCGGCGTGGTAGGCGGTGGACAGGCCGGTGAGGCCGCCGCCGATCACCACCACGTCCGCCTCGTCGGGCAGGTCCTTTCCGGAACGGTCGGGCAGGGCGGGGGCGGTGTCGAGCCAGTAGGGGATCTGCTTCATGGCGTGCGTCCTCTGTCTTTCGGTCCTTGGTCGCCGTCGGGCCGCGGTCAGCAGCCGAGGAGTTTCGGCAGGCCCGACAGGTCGGGCAGTTCGTCGTACGGCTGGTAGTCGGCGCTGCCCGGGCGGCCGTAGCGGTTGATCCACACCCGCCGCTTCAGGCCCAGGTCGCGGGTCGGGATGTGGTCGTACTCCCAGCCCTGGGCGGTGTGGATGACCTGGGACGGCTCGACGCCCATGGTGGTGAAGGCGTGCTCGAAGGTCTGCCGGTCCGGCTTGTAGGCACCGGCCTGCTGGGCGGTGATGACGTGGTCGAACTCGACGCCGATGTTCTCGACGTTGCGCGCGATCAGGTTGTCGTCGGTGTTGGAGATGATGGCGATCTCGTACCGGGTCTTCAGGGCGCGCAGGGCGTCCGGCACCTCCGGGAACGGGCCGAAGGTGGGGACGGCGTCGACGAGGGCGTCGCCGTCGGACGCGCGGTACTCCAGGCCGTGCAGGCGCATGGCGTTGCGCAGGCTGGAGTGCAGGATCTCGTGGTAGGGGCGGTAGGCCTCCAGGACGGCCTGGAAGCGCATGACGCGGAAGTCGTCGAGGAACTCGTCGACGTCCAGGTTGTCCAGGTCCAGCCGGTCGGACAGGACCTTGAGGGTGGTCGGGCCGAGCTGGAAGTCGACCAGGGTGCCGTAGGCGTCGAAGGTGACGATCTCTCGCATGGTGGCTAGCCTCGATTCACGGATTTCGAAGGGGATGCGGTGGCTTCAGACGACGCGTTCGCCGGGCGTGACGATCGTGTCGAGAGCGGCCAGGTCGGCCGCGTCGGGGATCCAGCCGGCCGCCGCCGCGTTGGCGGTGACCTGTGCGGGGGTCATGGCGCCGCAGATGACCGAGCCGACCGCGGGCAGTGCGGCCAGTCCGCCCACGGCGACCTGGAGGAGGGTCAGGCCGCGCTCGGTGGCGTACGCGGTGAGGGCCTCGACGCGGTCGAGGGCCGCGTCGGTGAGCCAGCCCTCACGCCAGGACAGCCGGCTGCCGGGCGGGGGCTGCTGACCGCGCCGGTACTTGCCGCTGAGCAGGCCGTTGGCCAGCGGGTAGTACGGCAGGAGGCCCATGCCGTGGCGCAGGCAGGCCGGGATCAGGTCGTTCTCCACACCGCGGTCGAGCAGGTGGTAGCGGGCCTGGGTGCTGACGAAGGCGTCCGTGAGCTGCTCGGCCGGGAGGTTGGAGCAGCCGAGATACCGGATCTTGCCCTCGGCCACGACTTCCCGCAGGGCGGCGACCGTCTCCTCCAGCGGGGTGACACCGTCCGGCTCGTGGTACTGGTACAGGTCGATCCGGTCGGTGCCGAGCCGGCGCAGGGAGGACTCGACGGCGTACCTGATGTACGCGCGGGCACCGCGCCGGCCGTACTGGTCGGCCTCCGGCCCCATCTCCATACCGAACTTGGTGGCGAGGACGACGTCGTCACGGCGGCCCTTGAGGGCGGCGCCGAGGAGGCGTTCACCGTCGCCCCGGGCACCGCCGCTCTCGCCGAACCCGCCGTACATGTCGGCGGTGTCGAACAGGGTGATCCCCGCGTCGAGGGCCGCGTGGACCACCGCCTTCGTGCCCTCCTCGTCGAGGCGGGAGCCGAAGTTGTTGCCGCCGACGCCGACGACGGAGACGGCCGGGCCGCGTGCGCCCAGCGTGCGGTACCTCATGGCCGGTCTCCGAATCCGATGCAGACGTTCTTGGTCTGCGTGTAGCTCGCCAGGGCTTCGAGGCCCTTCTCGCGGCCCCAGCCGCTGTGCTTGTAGCCGCCGAAGGGCAGCTCGATGCCCGTGCCGGCGCTGGTGACGTTGACGTAGACCTGCCCGGCCCGGATGCCCTCGGCCAGACGCATCGCCTTGTCGATGTCGCGGGTCCAGACGTAGGAGGACAGTCCGTACGGGCTGTCGTTGGCTATGTCCAGGGCCTCGTCGGCGTCGTCGAACCCGATGACGGTCACCACGGGCCCGAAGATCTCCTCGCGGGCACAGCGGGCCTGGTTGGTCAGGCCGGTGAGGACGGTGGGCTCGATGTAGTAGCCGTCGGCCAGGGCGGGGTCGGAGGGTGCTCCTCCCCCGACGCGTGCCACGGCGCCTTCCCGCCGGGCCAGTTCCAGGTAGCCCAGCACCCGGTCGCGCTGCCGGGCGGCGACCAGCGGGCCGATGTCCGGATCCGTGAGGCCGGGACCGACGCGCAGGGCGGCGATCTTCTCGACCAGCCGGTCCAGGAACTCCTCGGCACCGCGCTGGAGCAGCAGGCGGGTGCCCGCCGAGCACATCTGGCCGGCGTTGCTGAACGACCAGCCCAGGATCGCGGTCAGCGCCAGGTCGAAGTCGGCGTCGGCGAACACGACGAACGGCGACTTGCCGCCGAGTTCCGTGACTGAGGGCACCACGTTGGCGGCGGCGGCCTGGGCGACCTTGATGCCGGTCGGCACCGAGCCGGTGAAGGTGACCTGGTCGATGCCCGGGTGCCCGGCGAGTGCCGCGCCGGTCTCGGCGTCGCCGGGCACGACGTTCAGCACGCCCGGCGGCAGTCCGCACTCCAGCGCGATGCGGCCGGTCTCCAGCGGGGTGAGCGGCGCCTCCGGAGAGGGCTTGAGCACCACCGTGCAGCCTGCCGCGAGGGCCGGGGCGGAGCCCCTCGCGGTGTTCTGGAGCGGGTAGTTGAAGGGGATGATCTGGCCGGAGACGCCGATCGGCTCGCGCAGGGTGTAGTCGATCAGGCCGGGGCCGAGCGGGACCGTGGAGCCGCCGAGCTTGTCGGCGATGCCCGCATAGAACTCGAAGTAGCGGGCGGCGGACTCGACATCGGCCTTCGCCTGGCGGAGCGGCTTGCCGACGTCCTGGCTCTCCAGGCGTGCCAGCGATGCGCCCTCGCGGCGGATCGCGTCCGCGATGCGGTGCAGCAGCCTGCCCCGGTCGGCGGGGCGCATCCGGGCCCACTCGGGTGCGGTGAGGGCAGCGCGGGCCGCCGCCACCGCCTGGTCCACGTCCGCCGGTCCGGCCAGCGCCACCTGGGCGATGGGCGTTCCGTCCGCCGGGTCGAGGACGGTGAAGGTGCGACCGTCGGCGGCGGGAACCTGCTTGCCGTCGACGAGCAGCGACCGGGTGTCGCCGCTCATGGCTTGATCTCCCCCTGCACCTCGCCGAAGATGACGACCTCGTCCCCGGGGCGGACCGTGCGGATGCGGCGCACCCAGAGCACGATGCCGTCCTGCGGGGCACGGACCTCCTCCAGCGTGTTGCCGTAGTGGTCGGCGATGTGGGCGATCAGGTCGCCTTCCTTGCAGGTCTCGCCGGGCTCGGCGTGGCCGAGGAAGAAGCCGCCCGCGGCGGACCGGGCGAAGGTGCCGGAGACCGTCGTGTAGCTGTCACGCAGTTCCGCCTCGCCGTCGATCATGCCGAGTCGGCGCATGATGTTGCGGATCGAGTGGACGTGCAGGGCGACGTTCTGTTCCCGGTAGGTGCCGCCGCCCGCCTCGATGGTGACGGCGGGCTTGCCGGCGGCGAGGGTGGGGTGGCGGACCGTGCCGCCCCACTTGCCGCCCTTCCAGACCAGCTCGTGCCCGGCCGCGAGGGCGAGGTCGGTCGCCAGGTCCTCGTAGCCGCCCTGGAGGATGACGAGCGGGGCGATCTCACCGAAGGTGCCGCCCGTGTGCAGGTCGACCAGGGCGTCGATAGCGGGGACGACCTGTGCGACGAAGGTGGCGGCCAGGCGCAGCGAGTACGAGCCGTCCGCGTCACCCGGGAAGATCCGGTTGAGGTTGAGGTGGTCCAGGCCGCTGGTGCGGGCCGCCGCCTCGAAGGCGGGGGTGTTCACGCAGGGGATGCCGACGAGGGTGCCGCGCAGGCCGGCCGGGTCGGTCTCGGCGAGGACGCGGCGGATGGCCTCCTGGCCGTCGTACTCGTCTCCGTGCACACCGGCGTCCACGCACAGCACGGGGCCGTCCTCGGTGCCGTTGACGACGATCAGCGGGATGCCGAGCTCCACGCCGTAGGTGCTGGTGCCGACCGGGATCAGACCCTGGGCGCGCTCGCCGGGGGCGACGGTCAGGGGACCGATGGAGTACATGTCGTTCCTTCCGAAAGGGTGGACTACAGGCGGGCGGAGGCCTCGTCGAGGGTGTCCGCGATGATGTCGGCGATACGGTCCAGCAGTGCGCGGTCGCTGATCAGCGGGGGCGCGATCTGCACCAGCGGGGCGGCGCGGTTGTAGACGCGGGCGAGCAGCCCGGCCTCGCGCAGCCGGCGCGGGATCAGGTCGGCGACGAGCGCGGCGCGCGCGGTGTCGCCGAAGCCGCCGCCGTCGAGGTCGCCGACGAGTTCGAGAGCGTAGAAGTATCCGGCGCCGCGGACGTCACCGACGATCGGCAGGTCCCCGAGGGAGGTCATGCGGGCGGCGAGATGGTCCTGGTGGCCGCGGACGTTCTGCAGGATCCGGTCCCGCTCCATGATCTCCAGGCTGCGCAGGGCGATGGCGGCGCTCAGCGGGTGGCCGCTGAAGGTGTAGCCGTGGTTGAGGACCTCGCCGGGCTGGTTGATCGCCTCGGCGACGCGGTCCGAGACCAGGGTCGCGCCCATGGGGGCGTAGCCGGCGGTGATGCCCTTGGCGACGGTGACGATGTCGGGGCGAGCCCCGTAGCACGCGCCGCCGAACCACTCCCCCAGTCGGCCGAAGGCGGTGATGACCTCGTCGGCGACCAGCAGGAAGCCGTAGCGGTCGGCCAGTCGGCGCAGGCCCTGCCAGTAGCCCTCCGGCGGGGTGATGCAGCCGCCCCGGTTCTGCACCGGTTCGGCGATGAGCATGGCGACGCTCTCCGGGCCGGCCGCGAGGACCGTGGCCTCCACGTCGGCGAGCAGGTACTCGGTGAAGGCCGCCTCGTCGAGGGGCTGTTGCAGGGCGGCCCGGTTGGTGTTGGCGACGAAGTGGGTCTCCACGGCGGGCGGCCCGTACGGCTCGGTGAGCCCGGGGTCGTCGGTGAAGGACAGCGCTCCGAGGGTCAGGCCGTGGTAGGCGCCGCGCCGGGCGATCGCCTTGGTCCGGCCCGCCTCGCCGCGCAGGGTGTGGTACCTGCGGGCGATCTTCCAGGCCGTCTCGACCGCCTCTGCGCCGCCGCCGCTGAAGAAGACGTGCTCGATGCCGTCGGGGGCCAGGGCGGCGAGGCGTTCGGCGAGGGCCAGGCCGGTGGGGTGCGCGGACTCCGACCACAAGGGGCTGTAGCAGAGTTCACGCAGTTGCTTCTGGGCCGCTTCGGCGATCTCGTCGGCGTAGGAGTAGCCGATCTGGCAGCAGTACAACCCGGACAGGCCGTCGATGTAGCGGTTGCCTGCGGCGTCGTCGACATAGGGGCCCTCGCCGTGGCGCACGACGAAGAGGTCCTTGCCGGGTTTCGCGAGCGATCCGTTGGCGGTCATGTTCAGCAGCAGGTGCCGCTGAGCGGTGGCGGTCATACGGCCTCACCTCCGGGTGCGGCGATCCCTGCCGTGTTCTCGACCGACAGCAGGGAGTCCTGCCGCCCCGAGCCCAGCCAGCGCACCAGGGCCACCAGGGCGAGGGCGAGGATCGCGAAGGCGATGAGGATCGCGCTGATCGCGGTGACGCTGGGGTCGATGTCGAAGGTCAGGGAGTTGTAGATCTGCACCGGCAGGGTGACGGTGTCGACCGAGGACAGGAACTGGGAGATGTAGAACTCGTCGAAGCTGGTGATGAAGGAGAAGATCGCCGCGGCGATCATGCCGGGGGCGGCCAGGGGGAAGGTGATGCGCCGGGCGATGGTCAGCCGGCCGGCGCCCATGCTGGCGGCGGCGTCCTCCAGCCGTTCGTCGATCCCGCGCAGGGTCGCCACCAGGATCAGCACCGCGATCGGCGAGGCCAGCACGGTGTGGCCGAGAGCGATGGCGATCGGGCTGCCCAGCATCGAGGCCGGCTCGAAGAGCAGGAACAGGCCCAGGGCGGTGACGATCTGGGGGATGAGCAGGGGGCCGAGGACCAGGGCGTAGACCGCGGAGCGCAGTGGGAGTTCGCTGCGGGTCAGCGCGGTCGCCGCGGTCACGCCGATGATCAGCGAGAACACGGTGCTCAGGGCGGCGACGAAGGCGCTCAGCGACAGCGCGGCCGGCCACTTGCTGCCGTCGGCGAACAGCGCCTTGTACCAGCCGAGCGTCCAGGAGTCCGGGGGGAACGCGGCGAAGGCGTTGTTGCTGAAGGAGGTGACGAGGATGACGACGATCGGCAGCGCCAGGAACAGCAGGATGACGGTGGCGATGGCGGTCAGGGCGATCCGACCGGTGAGGGTCCTGCGCAGCTCCATCATGACGCACTCCTCTTCTTTCGGCTGGCGCCGAAGGAGGTCACGACCTTGACCAGCAGCAGTCCCGCGAAGGTCAGCAGCAGCAGCACGACGCCCTCAGCGGCCGCCCCGTTCCACTGGTTCTGCTTCATCACCTGCTGGTTGATGAGCGAGGCGATCATCGTCTGGTCGGGGCCGCCCATCAGGGCGGGGGTGATGTAGTAGCCCAGCGACAGGATGAAGCTGAGCAGTCCGGCACTGGCCAGCCCAGGGGCCACTAGCGGCAGGTAGACCCGGCGGAAGATCGTCACACGCCCGGCACCCATGCTGGCCGCCGCCGCGAGCAGCCTGCGGTCCACCCCGCGCATCACGCTGTACAGCAGCAGCACGGTGTAGGGCAGCATCACGGAGGTGGTGCCGATGACCACGCCGATCTCGTTGTACAGCAGTTGGAACGGCGCCCCGGGGACCCAGAGCTTGGCCAGGGTGTCGTTCACGAGGCCCTTGTCACCGAGCAGGATGATCCAGCCGTAGGTGCGCACCAGGGCGCTGATGAAGTGCGGGACGACCACGATCAGCATCGCCACTCCCGCCCACAGGGGCTTCAGCCGGGAGATCGCGTTGGCCAGGACGAACCCGAAGACGAGACTGAACAGCGCCGTCTCCGCGGAGATCCGTACGGTGGTCAGCAGAACGGAGAGGTTGATGCCTGTCAGTGCGTCGACGTACCAGTGCAAGGTGAGGGAGCCGTCGGTGTTCTTCAGGCTGAGGAACAGGGTGCTGAGGATCGGGTAGACGAACAGCACCAGCAGGTAGACGACGACCGGCAGCGCGTAGAGGATGCCGACCCTTGTTCTGCGGGAGGCCAGCAGCTTGCGCGGACGGGCGGGGGCGTTGGCGGTCAGGGTCGCGGCCATGGCTCACCCGCCCTGTTCTACGGGGAAGAGGTTGACGTCCTCGGGGTCGACGGTGACCCCGACCCGCTCGCCGGTCACAGGCCCACGGCCGGCCGGTACTTCGAGGCGCAGCAGCGGTGCGTCACCGCCGTCGATGCGTACGCCGGCGCGGACGAGGGTGCCGACGTAGGTGGCGGTCTCGACCGTGCCGGTACAGAAACCGTCGTCGGGGGCGCAGGCCCGCAGCCGGCCCGGCTGCACGGCGACCTTGACCGAGGTACCGGAGGCCAGCTCATGGCGGCGAGCCGTCAGCAGACCGCCGGACTGGTCGAGGCGGACCACGGTGTGTTCGTCGGTGTTCTGCAGCACGCGGCCGGGCAGGAAGTTCGCCGCGCCGAGGAAGTCCGCGACGAAGGGGGTCCTGGGCCGCTCGAACAGTTCCCTGGGCGTGTCGAACTGCTCGATCAGGCCGTTGCGCATCACCGCGATGCGGTCCGACAGCACCAGCGCTTCTTCCTGATCGTGTGTCACGTAGACGACGGTGAGGCCGAGTTCCTGCTGGATGGCTTTGATCTCTATCTGGAGCTGGTCGCGGAGCTTCTTGTCCAGGGCGCCGAGCGGCTCGTCCATGAGGATCACCGGTGGCCGGTAGACCAGCGCGCGGCACAGGGCGACGCGCTGCTGCTGACCACCCGACAGCTCGCGCGGCTTGCGGCCGCCGAAGCCGGACAGGCCCGCGATCTCCAGCGTTTCCCCGACCCGCCTTCGGATCTCGTCCTTGGGCACTCCGCGCAGCGTGAGCGGGAAGGCGACGTTCTCACTGACCGTCATGTGGGGGAAGAGCAGGTACTGCTGGAAGACGAAGCCGAGGCCCCGCTTCTGCGGGGCGAGCCGGGTGACGTCGCGGTCCCCGACGGTGATGGTGCCGGAGTCCGGTTCGCAGAAACCGGCGATCATCATGAGGGTCGTGGTCTTGCCCGACCCGGAGGCGCCGAGGAAGGTGACGAACTCCCCGGCCGCGATCTCCATGGATGCCTCGTCGACCGCGACGACGTCCCCGTACGTCTTGCGCAGGGCCACCACCGACAGCGGTTTGCCGGTCGCGGTGGGCAGCTTGCCGCCGGCCACCTTCACGGACGGTGTGACCACACCGAATTCAGCCACGGGCCCACTCCAACCAACGCTTGCTGACGGCGGCTTCGTTCTTGATCCACCAGTTGATGTCCGCGTCGAAGCCCTTGTCGTAGTACTGCGGCGCACCCGCGAGAGCGTTGCGCTCCACCTTGGTGAGCTTCTCGTAGGCCACCGGGGACGACGGGTTCGAGGGGAAGGTCTTCGCCAGGCGGGCCTGCACCTCGGGACGCAGCGAGTAGTCCATGAGCTGGTAGGCGGCGTCCACATGGGCGGCGCCCTTGGCGATGCCGTAGCCCTGGAACTGGCGGCGCATGCCGTTGAGCTGCCGCGCGACGGGTACGCCCTGCTTCTGCAGATCGGCGATCCGGCCGTCCCAGACGGTGGACATCGTCACTTCCTGGCGGCTGAGGAGCACCCCGGGGAGGGGGCCGCTGTCCCAGAACTTCTTGATGTCGGGCCGGAGCCGGGTCAGCACCTTGAAGGCACGGTCCACATCGAGCGGGTACAGCTTGTCCATCGGGACGCCGTCGGCCAGGAGCGCGAACTCCAGTTCGGGCAGGTCGGCGTCGGGGTTGCACATCGAGCGGCTGCCCTTGAACGCCCGGGTGTCCCAGAAGTCCGCCCAGGTCTCCGGCTTCTTCCCCCCGAAGGCGTCGGTGCGGTACGCCATGCACTGGCCGTAGAAGCTGTTGCCGACGGCATGGCCGGTGATCTGGTTCTGAGGGATCTTGGCGCTCTTGAGGCTCTTGATCCGGTCGGTGTCCAGCCGCTCCAGGGCGTCCTGGGCCGCGAACTTGATGTGGTCCATCATCGAGTTGTTGATGAGGTCGAACTGGGGGCGGCCCTGCTTGATCTGGGCCAGCATCTGGGTGCCCTGGAGGTTGACCACCTGGACGGCGATGCCGGTCTCCTGGGTGAACGGCGTGTAGATCGCCTTCTGGAGGGCCTCCCCGAAGGTGCCGCCGCTGTCGCGGACGACCACCGACTTGCCGCCGCCCTTGGCGCTGCCGGACGAAGCCCGGCTGGTGCCGGTGCCGCAGGCCGCGAGCGAGGGCACGGCGGCGAGAGCGGCCAGGCCGCCTGCTCCGCGCAGGAGCGCTCTGCGACCGATCATGGGATCACTCATGACAAATCTCCTGAAATTGGCGCGTGGGGACCAGCTGTTCGAGGTGAGTGGTGCTTCGGGGGGGCGGGTCTGTGGGTGGTGCCGGTCAGTCGTGCGGCACGGCGATGGCGGCGAGTTCGGCGCCGGCGGCGACGGTGAGCGCGTTCATGCCGTAGAGGATCTGTCCGGTGGCGCTGGCGGTGACCTTGTGTTCGCTGCCGTCGGCCGGGTCGATGACGCGGCCGATGGCCTGACCCGCGGTCACCTCGTCACCGGTCTCGGCGTCCGGGTACCACAGGCCGGTGGCCGGTGAGACGACGGAGCCGGTCCAGACCCAGTCGCGCGGCTGCGCGGTCACCGGTGCGACGTGCTGCGGCTCATCGATGACGCCGAGGTGGTGCAGCAGCCGGTACAGGCCGTCGAGCAGGGCTCGTGCCTGGGCGGGGTCGCGGTCGCCGAGCTGGCCGGTCTCGATGAGGATGGCGGGGATGCCCTGCCGGGCGGCCGCGGCGTGGCTGTTGCCGCCTTCGGCGTTGCGGCCGAACAGTACTCGTTCGTAGCCGACGGCATGGGCCATGGCCCGCGTCCTGGCGTCCAGTTCCGCGTCGGAGGTCAGGCGGTAACCGACGAAGTCGAGCAGGGTCTCGTCGATACCGCCGCTGTGCAGGTCCGCGTAGGCGTCGGCACCGGAGATGACGTGCTCGAACAGCCAGGCCGCCAGCCGCTCGGTGGGGCCGCCGTCCTTGTCGCCGGGGAAGACGCGGTTGATGTTGACGTCGTCCAGCGGGGACTTGCCGAGGCGGCCGTCGTACACGGCCGGCGGGTTGGCCACGGGGCAGATCACCAGCCGGCCGGTGACGTCGTCCGGCTCCAGGAATCCGGCCAGGCGGGCGGCCGCGTCGATGCCGACGAACTCGCCGCCGTGGACGCCGCCGGTGATGACGACCCGGGGTCCGGGGCGGGAGCCGTTGACGAGGACGAGGGGGATCTCGACGGTCGTGGGGCCGAGGTCCACGGGGATCACCCCGCGGGTCTTGCGGCCCGGCTCGGCCCGGAGCGGGCCTACGGTGAGTGTCATGTCGTTCCTCATTCAGGCTGTGGTGCGGCCGACGGTGGACACGAAGTCGACGGGCTGGGAGGACGTGCCCTCCAACGCCAGGTCGGCGGCGATGTCCCCGAAGGCCGGTGAGAGCTTGAAGCCGTGGCCGGAGAAGCCCGCGAGCAGTACGACGTTGTCGGCGCCGGGCAGCGGGCCGATCAGCGGGCGGCTGCTCTCGGTGTAGCCCTCCATGTAGACGGCCAGGCGGGTCGGGTCCGGGTGCAGGTCCGGCAGATGGCGGCGGATCTGCTCGGTGAAGATGTCCAGCTCCTCCGGCTGGACGGTGCGGTCCAGCGCGTTGGGGTCGCCGGCGGGCTTGTGCAGTGCGCGGGACAGGCCGAGCTTGACGGAGACGCCGTCCGGGGAGGGCAGTCCGTAGCAGTGCGTGGGAGTCGTGCGGATGAACGCGGGGCGCTCCTCGCCGAACCAGGCGTCGGTGGTGGGGACGTACCAGGCGCTGATCAGGCGGCGGATGTCCACCTCCCACGGCAGGTCGGGCAGCAGGTCGTTCACCCAGGGGCCGACGGTGACGACGACCGCGTCGAAGCGCTCGCTTGCGGCGTCGGTGCGTACCTCCACCCCACCGCCGGCCGGGGTGATCTCGCGCACCGGCGTGTAGCGCTCGATGCGGGCACCCAGCTGCTCGGCGCGCCGGGCCGCGGTCTGGACGGTCAGCTCGGGCCGGATGAAGCCGGCACGGCGGTCGAGCACGGCCGCGTCGCCGTCCTCGAGCCGGTACTGCGGGAAGCGCTTGGCCATGGCCTCGGCGTCGAGCACCTCGTGGTCGAGGCCGTGCTCGGCGATGGACCGCAGGACCGTGGTCATCTGCTGGTGCTCGGTGGACCCCATCAGCAGGCATCCGGTCAGGCGGCGCAGCTCGCGGCCGGTCTCCTGCTGGAGCTGCTCCCACAGGACGTCGGCGTGCTTGAGGAGCGGGACGTACCGGGAGTCCTCGAAGTGCGCGCTGCGGAAGATGCGGGTCTCGCCGCCGGCGGCGCTGCGGTCGTGGCCGGGGGCGAAGCGGTCGTAGGCGACGACTTCCGCGCCACGGGCCGCGAGGCGCCAGGCGGCCTGGCTGCCCATGGTTCCCACGCCGACGACGGCGACTCGCTTCCTGGCAGCTGACACGGGGCTTTCCTTTCGTATCGCCGGGGCGCATGCTGAGCCCCTGCGTGAGGCTGTTCGATTCGAGGTGGTTCGGGCGGAGGGGGCGGGTCCTTCGGGGGACCTCGGCTCACGAACGCCCTGTCTCGGAGTTCCGGCTGCACCCTCGGGATCTCCCGGCGAGCCGTGCCACATTGTGGAATGCTGTGCTAGTATCTGGCACAGAGAATGACAGTGGCTCCCAAGGGAGTCAAGAGGTGTCCGCCAGAGATTCCGAGGATTAACGGGGGGAAACCGGATGGAAATGAAGAGCGTCACCAGGTCGCTGCGCATCCTGGAGGCGGTCGCCCAGCATCAGCCGGTCACGGTCGGGGAATTGACGAAGCTCTTCGGCCTTCCGAAGTCGACCGTGCAGCGCACCCTGGTCACGCTGGCCGAGGCCGGCTGGCTGCGGGCCAACCGCAAGGACACCACCCGCTGGGAGATCGGCGCCCGAGTCTTGGCCGTACGGCCCGCCGCCCTCCAGGGGTCCAGCCTGTTCGCGGCAGCGCGCGAGCCCATGGTCCGCCTGAGGGACACGGTGAACGAGACGATCCACCTGTCGGTGCCGGATGCCCTGCAGTGCATGGTCGTGGTGGACCGCGTGGACTGCAGTCATGCCGTACGGACGTTCCACACCGTCGGCGACACCTCTCCCCTGCACGCCACCGCGACCGGGCGTGCCGTCCTGGCCCATCTGCCGAAGCAGGACGTCGAGGAGCTCATCGCACAGGGGCTGGAGCGCTACAGCGACGCGACGCCCACCGACCCGGACGAACTGCGCGCCGAGCTGGACCGGATCCGCATCGACGGCTACGCGGTCAACCGCAACCAGTACCGGCCGGACGTCTGCGCGATCGCCGCGCCCGTCCTCGACGAGGAGGGCACGCCACTGGCCACCGTGGCCATCTCCATGCCCGACTCGCGCTACGACGCGGACCGGCTGCCCGAGTGGGGCCGCCTGGTCGCCGACGCCGCCGCGGAGATCACGGGACGCCGCATGGGCTCCTGACCGGACATAAGGAAAGGGCC
>NZ_MUKA01000348.1 GCF_002150735.1 Streptomyces africanus | reverse complement strand
GGCCTTTCCCGTTCGGGTGCCCGGCGGGTCAGCGGGACGTGCCCGCCATCTCCTTCACCGGCGTGTCGAGGGCGTCGAGGCTGCGCAGGATGTCCTCCACGCGCTGCTTGGCGTCGCCGAACAGCATCTGGCTGTTCTCCCGGAAGAACAGCGGGTTCTGCACACCGGCGTACCCGGCGGCCATCGACCGCTTGAAGACGACCACGTCGGCCGCCTCCCACACGTGCAGCACCGGCATGCCGGCGATGGGGCTGGCCGGGTTGTCGGTGGCGGCCGGGTTGACCGTGTCGTTGGCGCCGATGACCAGGACGACCGAGGTGGCGGCGAAGTCGTCGTTGATCTCGTCCATTTCCAGGACGATGTCGTACGGCACGTTCGCCTCGGCGAGCAGCACGTTCATGTGCCCGGGCAGCCGGCCGGCGACGGGGTGGATGCCGAAGCGCACCTCGACGCCCCGCTCGCGCAGCTTGCGCGCCAGCTCGGCGACCGGGTACTGGGCCTGGGCGACCGCCATGCCGTAGCCCGGCGTGATGATCACCGCGGAGGCGTCGCGCAGGAGCTCCGCGGTCTCCTCCGCGCTGATCTCCCGGTGCTCCCCGTGCTCCCCGTCGTCGGCAGCCGCCGCCGGCGTGCCGAAGCCGCCCGCGATCACCGAGATGAAGGAGCGGTTCATCGCCTTGCACATGATGTACGACAGATAGGCACCGGAGGAGCCCACCAGCGCGCCGGTGACGATCAGCAGGTTGTTGGCGAGCAGGAAGCCCGAGGCGGCGGCGGCCCAGCCGGAGTAGCTGTTGAGCATGGAGACGACCACCGGCATGTCCCCGCCGCCGATGGAGGCGACCAGGTGCGCGCCCAGGGCCAGGGCGATGACGGTGACCGCGATGAGGAGACCCATGTTCGGGCGGGCCACGAACGCGACGGTGAGCGCGACGAAGGCGACCAGGGCACCGATGTTCAGGACGTGCTTGCCGGGCAGCGTCAGCGGACGGGAGTTGATGCGTGCCGAGAGCTTCAGGTACGCGATGACGGAACCCGTGAAGGTGACGGCGCCGATGAACACCCCGATGAACACCTCGGCGTGGTGGATGCCGAGCAGCGACCCGCTGAGCTCGGCGTCGACGTCGAGGTAGCCGTTCCAGCCGACGAAGGCGGCGGCCAGGCCGACGAGGCTGTGCATGATGGCGATCAGCTCGGGCATGCCGGTCATCTCGACGACCCGGGCCCGCCACAGTCCGATGCCCGCGCCGATGGCGGTGGCGAGGGCGATCAGCACGAGACCGGTGGCGGTGATGTCCTCCGACGCGAGGCCGACGGTGGCGGCCAGGGCGACGAC
>NZ_MUKA01000347.1 GCF_002150735.1 Streptomyces africanus | reverse complement strand
CGGGGGCCGGGGTCACTCCGCGCTCGTAGTCCGCGCGCAGCCAGTCGCCGTAGAGGAAGTCGCAGCTGGGCGGGTAGCGCCAGGGCCGTACATCGTCCTGTACGACGACGATCAGCTCCACGTGCCGCCGCCCGTCCACGCCGGACACCTTGAGCAACTCCTCGACCAGGGCCCGGCGTTGGGTATGTGTCACGGACTCCCGTACGACGGCCAGGACGTCGATGTCACTGTGCGGGCGGAGGCCGCCGAGGGTGGCGGAGCCGTGCAGGTAGATACCGAGGAGCGAGTCGCCGAGGGTGGTGCGCAGGAGCTGGACGACGTGGTCGGTGGCGGGCTGCTCTGGCATATGCGCTTCTTTCCCGTGTCCTGGTCACCGTGCGTATCGTTGTACTGCGCGGCTGCCCACGTCCATGGGGCGGTCGGGGAGGAGCGCCACGATGACCGTCCTTGAAGACAGGATCGAGATGGCCGAGGCAGACGACGAGCTGACTTTGGACGAGCTGTTCGAGTCGCTCGAGCGGACCACCCCCGAGGGTTACAAGGTCGAGATCGTCGAGGGGGCCATCTTCATGTCGCCGCAGCGGGACACGCACTGGGAGATCATCGCCGACATTTACGAGCAGCTGCGTACCAAGTACCCGCGCAAGCGCGTGAAATCGGACGTCCGTGTCGACTATCCGGGGCACCTCAACGGTTTCGCCTCCGACGTCACCCTCGTGGCCGAGGGAGCCGAGAAGAACGAGAAGGGCCTCTGGCGCTGCCAGGACATCGAGTTCGTGGCCGAAGTCATCTCGAAGGGCACGGCACACAACGACTACGGTCCCAAGAAGACCGCCTACGCCCTCGCCGACGTCCCCGTCTACCTCATCGCCGACCCGTACCAGGGCAAGTGCCACCTCTACACCCAGCCCAAGGACGGCGACTACCTCACGGAGACGACGGTCGCCTTCGGCGGGGGCGTCGACCTCACCCTTACGGACATCGGCCTCACCCTCAAGACCGACGAGTTCCCCCGAGACTGACGACCCCGCATCAGAAACCCACATCGGCAGGCCGATAAGCCGGCGGCCTGCGCACCCCGCTCACCCGCTCATACGCATAAGCCAACCGCAACAACACCGGCTCACTCCACGCCGTCCCCATGAACGTCAGCCCCACCGGCAGGCCGAAGGCGAACCCGGCCGGCACGCTGATCGCCGGGTAGCCCGCGAGGGCCGCCGGCGTGGACGCGCCGCCGCCGTGCGCGTCCCCGCGGATCAGGTCGATCTTGGCGGGCGGGCCGCACGTCGGCATCACCAGGGCGTCCAGGTCGTGCTCGCGCAGCACGGCGTCGATCCCCTCGGCACGCGACAGCCGGTGGTTCGTGGCCAGCGCCTCCCGGTACTCCCGCTCGGTGAAGTCCAGCCGCTCGACCGCCTCCAGCCCGTCCTGCCGTACGTAGCGCAACTCCTGGTCGGCATGTGCCCGGTTGAACTCGATGAGTTCCCTCAGACTGCGCGGGTGGTCGCCCGGTGCCGAGGCGAGATACGCGTTCAGCGCCCGCTTGAACTCGTACACCTGGACCACCATCGAGCTGGGGAGGTCCTCCAGTTGCTCGGCCGTGGGGATGTCGGCCGGGTCGACGATCGTCGCTCCGGCCTTGCTGAGCAGGGCGATCGCGCGCTCGGCGATCTCGTCGGCGTGGTGGCTGTAGCCGAAGTAGACCGAGCGCGGCACGCCGATGCGCGCGCCGCGCAGGCCGTCGGCGTCGAGGAAGCGGGTGTAGTCGCGGTGGTGGTGGCCGCGGCTCGCCTCCGTCGCCGGGTCCCGGCGGTCCACACCCACCAGCGTGCCGAGCATGATCGCCGCGTCGCGGACCGTGCGCGCCATCGGGCCGACGCTGTCCTGGCTGGGCACGCCGGGGATCACCCCACCGCGTCCGACCAGGCCCACCGTCGGTTTCACTCCGACGACGCAGTTCGCCGAGGACGGGTCGATGATCGAGCCGTTGGTCTCGGTGCCGATGCCGGCGACGCACAGGCCGGCCGCCACGGCGACGCCCGTGCCGGAGCTGGACTCGTTCGGGGAGCGGTCGAGTTTGTACGGGTTGCGGGTCTGGCCGCCGCGGGCGCTCCAGCCCGCGTGGTGGGTGAGCGACATGCCGCCCGCCCATTCGCTCAGGTTGGTCTTGCCGAGGATGACGGCACCGGCCTCGCGCAGCCGGGCCGCGACCGTCGCGTCCGCCGCCGGCCTGAGTCCCGTCAGGGCGAGCGAGCCGGCCGTGGTGTGCATCCGGTCGGCGGTCTCCACCAGGTCCTTCAGCAGGACGGGCATGCCGTGCAGGGGCCCGCGGGCCCGCCGCCGCGCGTCCACCCGTCGGGCCTCGCGCAGGGCGTCCGGGTTGACCTCGATCACGGAGTGCAGGAGCGGATCGAGGCGTTCGATGCGCTCCAGGTAGTGGCGGGTGAGGCGTTCGGCGTCGAGACTCCCGTCGCTCATCCGGCGGCGCAGCTCGGTGATGCCCGGTTCGTCCGGCTCCCCGGCATCGGCGCGGGCCTGGGCCGAGGCCGTGCCGAGCCAGGGCGTGGCCGCCGCGGCGGTGCCGAGCGCGAGCACGGTGCGACGGGTGGTGGCTGACGTGGGAGTCCTCATGACCAGCACGGTAGGGGCGTGAGCCGCGCGTTTCGCTGAGGCTGTCACCCGATTCGGAGCGGGGGCCTTCCCCCTTTCACGTCCGTGCGTGCTTGCTTGGAGCGCACTTCAACACGTTGGCTTGGGCAGCATGGAGTACACGCAGCTCGGACGCACGGGACTCAAGGTCAGCCGGCTCGTCCTCGGCACCATGAACTTCGGCCCGCAGACCGACGAGGCCGACAGCCACGCCATCATGGACGCGGCGCTGGACGCGGGCATCAACTTCTTCGACACCGCCAACGTGTACGGCTGGGGCGAGAACAAGGGCCGTACCGAAAGCATCATCGGCACCTGGTTCGCCAAGGGCGAGGGACGGCGCGACAAGGTCGTCCTCGCCACGAAGGTGTACGGCAACATGGGCGCCGACGGCCCGGCCTGGCCCAACCACGACAAGCTCTCCGCCGTCAACATCCGGCGGGCCGTGGACGCCAGCCTCAAGCGGCTCCAGACCGACTACATCGACGTCTACCAGTTCCACCACATCGACCGGAACACGCCCTTCGAGGAGATCTGGCAGGCGATCGACGTCCTGGTCCAGCAGGGCAAGATCCTCTACGTCGGGTCGTCGAACTTCCCCGGCTACAAGATCGCCCAGGCCAACGAGATCGCCGCCCGGCGGGGCGGCACCATCGGGCTGGTCAGCGAGCAGTGCCTGTACAACCTCGCCGAGCGGCGTGCCGAGATGGAGGTCATCCCGGCCGCGCAGGACTACGGCCTCGGCGTCATCCCCTGGTCGCCGCTGCACGGCGGTCTGCTGGGCGGTGTCCTCAAGAAGGAGGTCGAGGGCAGGCGCCGCGCCTCCGGCCGCGCGGCCGACGCGCTCAACGACCCCGCCACCCGCGCGCAGATCCAGTCCTACGAGGACCTGCTCGACAAGCACGGCATCGAACCCGGCGAGGCCGCCCTGGCCTGGCTGCTCACCCGCCCCGGCGTGACCGGCCCGATCGTCGGCCCCCGCACGGCCGAGCAGCTCGCCTCCGCCGTACGCGCGTCCGAGCTGGAGCTGTCCGAGGAGCTCCTGACGGGCCTTGACGAGATCTTCCCGGGCCCGGGGCCGTCGCCGGAGGCCTTCGCCTGGTAGACGCCCTTCTTTCAGGGGCGCGGGGAACTGCGCGCCAAGCCCCCACCGGCCCGCAGCCGGAGAGCAGCCGTCCGCAGTTCCCCGGCCGCCGCCCTACCTCCCGAGCACGGAAGCCAAGGCGACAACGAGAAACATCAGCACGAGCACACCGGCCATGATCCGGTTCCGGGTCTTCGGGTCCACGCCCCGAGCCTAACCGGCGCCTGAGAGCGGCCAGCGGCCGACCGCCTCGTACCGGGGCTGCTCCCCCGGAACCCCCGAGGTCGGCAGCTTGCTCCGCACCAGCACCAGTTCCCGCACGGTCCAGGTCCGGCTCACGAACGTGTCCAGGGCCTCGACACAGGCCCGGACATCGCAGGCCTCCCGGCTACGGGCCACGGTGAGGTGCGGCTTGTACCGCCGGTGCTCCCCCATCGGCACGCCCGCCCGCCGCGCCGCCGCCTCCACTCGCTCGGCCAGCAGCCGCAGGGTCGCCAGGTCGCCTTCGGCCCCGGTCCACAACGCCCGGCCGTGGCCGAACTGGCCGCCACCCCGCACGGCGAGCGGAAAGGGGCCGGTACGGCGAGCGGCCCGCTCCAGCCGGGCCGACAGCTCCGGCAGGAGCCCGTCGTCGACCTCGCCGTAGAAGGCGAGGGTGAAGTGCCAGCCCGGGCGGCCGGTCCACCGCAGCCCGTCGGCCCCGGGCAGCTCGCGCAACGCGTCCACCACGGCACCGAGTTCGCGGATCACCCCGTCAGGGGGCAGCACGGCGGCGAAGAGTCTCATGGTTCCAGCCTGGCACCATGAGGCCATGCAGATCACCATCAGAGAAGGCGGCCCCGACGACATTCCCGCGATACTCGGCATGCTCGACAGCTGCGTGGAGTGGCTGGTCTCGCAGGGGCGCACGGGGCAGTGGGGGACGAAACCCCTGTCCCAGAGTCCGAAGACGGTGGAGTCGGTCGGCCGGTACATGGACGAGGGCAGCGTGTTCATGGCCGATGCCGACGGCGTCCCCGCCGCCACCCTGACCCTCACCGACTCGCCCGGCGCCTACCTGTCCCACCTGGCGCGGCCCGGTGAGCCCGAGCGGTACATCCACTGGCTCGCCTCCGACCGCCGCTTCAAGGGCCACGGCGTGGGCAGCGCGCTCCTCACGCACGCCGCCGAGGTGACCCGGCGGGCCGGAGTGGGCCTGTTGCGGGTCGACTGCTACGCCGGCGACGACGGCAAGCTCGTCCGCTACTACGAGGCCAACGGCTTCACCCGGACCGAGGCCTTCACGGTCGGCGAGAACAACTGGCCGGGCCAGCTGCTGGCCAGGAGGGTGTGAGCCTCCCGGCCGCGCACCCGCCACGCCGCCCTACGCCGCCGGTGCCAGTTGTTGCTCCTGCTCCCGGGGGACGAACCGCACCCGTGGATGGCCGCGGTGCCAGCCGACCGACAGGCGGAGGTTGCCGACGCGGGCCAGGATCAGGCCGATCACGGCCGCGGCGACGGCCGCGACGGCACCGCCGGCCGCGAGGCCGACCCGGGCGCCGTACGTGTCGGTGACCCAGCCGACGATCGGCGCGCCGACCGGGGAGCCGCCGAGGAAGACCATCATGTAGAGGGCCATCACACGGCCGCGCATGGCCGGGTCCGTGGACATCTGGATGCTGGTGTTCGTCGTGACGTTGACCGTCATCCCGAACAGGCCCAGCGGGACCATGAGCAGCGCGAACATCCACAGGGTCGGGGTGGTCGCCGCCAGCATCTCCAGTGCGCCGAAGACCATGGCCGCCGCGATCAGCAGCCGCAGCCGGGCCGTGCCGCGCCGGGCGGCGAGCAGCGCGCCCGCGAGCGAGCCGACCGCCATCAGTGTGTTGAACATGCTGTAGGCGCCCGCGCCCGCGTGGAACACGTCGTCCGCGAAGGCCGACAGGTAGACGGGGAAGTTGAAGGCGAAGGTGCCGACGAACCCGACCAGGACGATCGGCCAGATCAGCTCCGGGCGGCCGGTGACGTACCGCACGCCTTCCCGCAGCTGCCCCTTGCCGCGCGGGGCGCGCTCGACGACGTGCAGCTCGCGGGCGCGCATCAGCAGCAGGCCGGTGAGCGGGGCGATGAAGGACAGGCCGTTGAAGAGGAACGCGTAGCCGGTGCCGACGCCGGTGATGAGTATGCCCGCGACGGCGGGGCCGACCAGGCGGGCGGACTGGAAGTTCGCCGAGTTCAGGCTGACCGCGTTCTGCAGCTGCCGCGGGCCGACCAGCTCGGAGACGAAGGACTGCCGGGCCGGGTTGTCGACCACCGTGGCGAGACCGACCGCGAAGGCGGCGACGTACACGTGCCACACCTGGACGTGGCCGGTGAGGACGGCGACGGCGAGGGCGAGGGCGGTGAGGGCCATCGCCGACTGGGTGACCAGCAGGGTGGGCCGCTTGCGCAGCCGGTCGACGAGGACACCGCCGTAGAGGCCGAAGAGCAGCATCGGCAGGAACTGGAGGGCCGTCGTGATGCCGACGGCCGCGGAGGAGCCGGTGAGACTGAGCACCAGCCAGTCCTGGGCGATGCGCTGCATCCAGGTGCCGATGTTGGAGACGACCTGTCCCATGAAGAACAGGCGGTAGTTCCTGACCTTCAGGGAGGAGAACATCGAGGTCTTGCGGACCGGCCGGG
>NZ_MUKA01000346.1 GCF_002150735.1 Streptomyces africanus | reverse complement strand
TCAGGGCCAGCGGGGCGAAGTGCCGGGCGATGCCGGCCGGTGGTTGGAGGAGGGGGCGGCGGGCCGGGTCGACGGGCCATTCGACGCTGCCGGTGGCGGTGCGGGCGGGCACGATCCAGTGGTCGCCGGTGCGGTAGGTGCCGCCCTTGGCGAAGTACACCTCGACGCCGTCCTCCAGGGGCAGCCACTCCCCCTCCGCGACGGGGACCGCGCCGCCGCGCAGGGCGGTGGAGCGGCCCTTGCGCTTCGGACCGCCGTGGTGGTCCCAGCGGCGCAGGTACGGGTTCAGGTGCGCGAGCCGTCCGACGCCCGGGGCGGGTTCGGCGGACAGGCGGACGCGCCGGCCGGGCAGGTCCAGTTCCTCGACCCGCAGCAGCGGCAGGGGCTCCAGCCGGGAGGCGTAGGCGGTGTCGACGAACTCCACGTGGTCGCCGACGTCCAGGTCCAGCTTGTCGTCGTGGCCGAGGGACGCCAACTGCACCCAGGTGCCGTCGAGTTCGTCGACCGGGAAGACGACGGAGCCGTTCTCGCGGGACCACTTGAAGGTGGCGTCCTTCGCCTCGCCGCCCTCGTGGACCTCCACGCGGTACAGCTGGTTCTCCGGGCCGCGGTAGTGCGCGTCCGGCTTGACCAGGCACGGGTCCTCGTCGGCGTGGTCGGGCCGCTCGCTGCGGGCGGCGAGCCGGGCCGAGGGGGCCGACTGCCGCTGCGCCCAGCGGGTGAACGCGGCGCGGACGACTTCCTTGGAGGGGTCGGTCTCCTCGATCTCCAGCGCGGCGAGGGACAGGGGCAGCACCTGCCAGACGACCTTCACGCGGGCGGCCGTGTCGGGCATGGCGGCGCCGAGGGCGACCTCGCGCAGGGCGGGGTCCTCGGCCGCGGTGACCGAGCGCTCCCACACGTTCAGGTAGACGACGAACGGCGACTGGGCGGGCGAGGGCAGCCGGTCGCCGGGCTTCTCCGGGTCGCGGAAGCCGTCGGGCTGGTCCCAGTAGGTCCAGGTCGCGGGCGGCTCCGGCGCGGATTCCTCGCTGTCCTCGTCGGTGACGGGCACTCCGGCGGCCGGGCGGCCGGCGTCGCACAGGATGCCGTCGACGTAGTAGCGGCCGCCGTGGACGATGAGGGTGTCGATCTCGTGCTTGCCGCCGACGTACTCGATGTGGAAGCCGGCTGCGTCGCGCGGCCCGCCGTGCGGTCCGATCAGGTCGGCGGCGAGGCGGCGGGCCTGGTGGAGCTGGATCGCGGTCTGTTCGTTGAGGTCGGCGTCGAGTTGGACGCGGCCCTGCTGGGCGACGACCGCGGAGTAGTGCCGCTCCGGGCGGAAGGTGGAGCGGGAGAGGTCTGCGTGCATGAAGGGTGTCCCCCCTGGTTCAGAAGTGCGGGTTCACGAAGTCGGTGGCGGTGCGGCTCACGTCACGAAGAAGATCCCGGCGTCGGTGCCCGCGGGCGTGTACTCGGCGAGCCGGGCCCGCAGGCCGTCCTCGCGCTGCGGCCGGTACAGGTCGTGGAAGGCACCCGGCTCGGCGCCGTCGTCCGCACCGCGCCGGATCTCCTCGGGGCAGCTGTCCGCGAGCAGCCCGTACCAGGGCGTTCCGTAGCGCTGGGAGGTGAACAACGGCTTGCTGTCCGGGCAACGGTGCCGGCGCGGGGTGCGCGAGCCGGCGGGGACGGAGGAATAACGCAGGCAGCCGATGCCGCGCCGGGCCACGTGGAGCCGGCCCGTGAAGACGCTGTTCTCGGCGATCTCCACCGCGTGCGTGTGGATCTCGCCGATGACGGTGGTGCGGTGCAGGTGCAGCACGGCGTGGGCGTGGCGGCAGTCCGGGGCGGACAGGGCCTCGCGGTCGTCGGCGGTGGAGTCGAGGATGCTGTCGCGGAGGTGGATGTCGAGGGGGTCCTCGCTCACCTCGTCGCCGATGACCTCGATGGTGCCGAGGATGCTGTGCTCGATCTGGAGGCACGCGGTGGTGCGGTCCAGGACGATGCTCGGCTCCTCCGGCGAGTGCGGCTCGCACTCGGGCTCCAGGGACCAGCCGGGCACGAGCGTGCTGTGCCGTACGACGACGGCGCCCACCGCACCCGCCACGTTGATGCCGCGCCCGGCGACGAGCAGCCCGTCCAGGACGACCCGCGGCCGCTCGTGCGGGGCGCAGTCGTCGGACACCGCGCGGATGTTGAGGGCGTCGGGGCGGTTGCTGTACCAGTCGAGCAGGCGGATGACCGGGCGGGTGCCCTCGGCGGCGCGCAGTTCGAGCCGGTCGCCCGGGTCGAGGTCGAAGTCGAGCTGCTCCTGGTAGGCGCCGCTGTGCGTGATCTCGATGATGCCGGCGGGGCCGGTGCGGTCGGCCCGGCGGTCGTGCTGCCAGGCCCGGTAGGCGTCCATGATCTGCCGGTACGGCTGTCCCGGCCCGACCCGGTAGAACTCCGCGTCCGGCCGCGGTTCGCGGTCGCGCTCGTACTCGCCGCCGCCCGTGTCGGCGGCGAACGCGTAGTGGTAGTCCACCCACACGCCCTGCCGGGGCGCCGAGCGCGAGCCGAACGCGATCCGGCCCAGCTCGGGGTCGACGGCCACCTGGCCGCGCCTCGGCCGGTAGCGCCAGTCGGACAGGTCGGCGACCACGATGTCCGAGGGCGGTACGGGGTTGTCCTCGCCGTCGAGGCGGATCACGAAGCTCTTGCCCGGGCCGTAGTAGTCGAGCAGCCGGTCGTGCAGGAGACGGCGGGTGACGAAGGCCGGCACGTTGTCGACGGCGGCGATGTGCGCCGGCGAGGGTTCCGGGAACGGCTTGGTGACCAGCGGGGTGTCGTTGCCGAGGATCGAGAAGGTGTAGAGGTTGCGGGCCCTGTCGATGCAGTAGGCCGGGGTCCTGGTCAGCGCGTACGCCTTCAGCCGCCACACGAAGAGCGCGACGCCGGCCGGGCTCCAGCCGCCCTGCCGGTGCCGTGACTCGGCGCGGCGGACGTCGACCGTACGGGCGCTGTTCGCGAAGGGGCCGCCGCCCAGGGCGAGTTCGGCGCCGTCGCGCAGGTCGGCCAGCCGGCCGCGCTCGCCGCGGTGCGTGCCGGTGCCGTACAGCTTCACCGGCTGGGTGTGGGCGACCTGCCGGGACAGTTCGACGGCCCGCGCGGGCCAGCCCGCCACGTGCTCGGACAGCTCCTCCAGGAGGTGCAGGGTGCCCTTGCGGCGGCGGTTCGCGACCGTGGCGGCCACGTCCCGGCGCGGGGCGACCGCCTCGGCCAGGGCCTCCCGGCCGCCGTCGTGCAGGCCGGTGGTCAGGACGCGCTCGTAGCCGGGCAGGGTGCGGTAACCGACCAGATCGCCGAGGTACGGCAGCACCCAGGGGGCCGCCGTCTCCACGAACAGGTCCTCGTAGCCCTGCTGGACGCCGTCGCGGACGCGGTCGAGCTGCTCGGCGATCACCGCGAGCAGGGCGCGCAGCGGCTCGCCCTCCTCGGCGTCGCGCAGCAGGTGCCAGCGGGGCAGCAGTTCGGCGAGCCCGTCCGGCTCCCTGGGCACGCCGCGGGCCGGCGTCTCCGACTGGGTGTCCGGGGACATCACTTGACCTCCGTCAGGATCAGGGTGTCCGCGGCCCGGGGCGACAGCAGTGCGAGCTGGGCCGGGCGGATGCCGCGGAAGACGTACACCGACCGGCCCTTGGGCAGGCGCCGGGTGTCGGTGATGCCGGGGTTGAGGCGCAGCAGTTCGGCGAGGGGGACGCCGTGGCGGGCGCAGATCTCCGACAGCGTCTCGCCGTTGTCGGCGCGGACGGTGTGGATCTTCTCGTCGTACGTCGCGGGGTGCGCCGGGACGGTCGCCCTGGGCGGGCCGGGCCGGGTGATCAGCTCGGTGAGCTCGTCCGGGCCGGCGGAGGCGGGCACGCCGGTGAAGACGTCGACGTCCACGTAGTCGACGCCGGGCACGGTGTGGGCGGTGGCCAGGACCTCGGAGAGGCGGGCGGGGCGGCCCAGCTCCCGGCCCTCGAAACCGAGCCGGTGCAGCAGGGCCTGCCGCAGGCGCGGTTCGACGGTCTGCCAGGCGTGGTCGGGGGCGACCTTCACCTTGGCGGCGATCAGCAGCAGGACCAGTTCCCGGCCGTCCACGCGGACCGGGAGGTTCGCGTCGCCGTACTCGGTGAGGGCGCCGCGCAGGGCGCGCAGGGTGTCCGAGTCGGGCGCGATGGGCACGTCGTCGGTGCCGGCGACCGTCACGTGCAGCACGCGCCGCCGTCCGTCGAAGAGTTCGCGTGCCGAAGCCCGTCCGATGCCGGCCCGGGAGCGGGCGAAGTCCTCGTAGTCGGACTCGGAGACCAGCCGGTCCAGGGCCGAGACGGCCAGCGGGACCGTACGGCGGGTCAGGCCCGGGCCGTCGGCGTCCGCGCCGCCCGTGGCCGGGCGGGGGTTGGTGACCGCGGTGACGCCGAGGGGCCGGGTGAGAGGCTGGGTGACGCGGTCCGCCGGGACGTTGGCGGCCTTGCCGGTGCCGAAGCGGTAGCGGGCGCGGACGTTCTCGTGGCCGGAGGGCAGCCGGGCGCCGTGCACACCGTCGCCGAAGGTCACCGTGGTCCGGCCGTCGGCGGTGGAGCCGGTGATGTAGACCCGCTCGGTCGGGCCGCGTCCGGCGAGGCTGTCGACCTCGTGCCACAGCACACCGTCGATCCGGATCTCCAGCACCGGCGTGGCGCCGAGGGGGTTGTCGTCGGCGAGCCAGGTCAGCGGGGACTGCCAGAGAGCGAAGGTCTGGTTGACGCGGTCCGAGTCGCCGCTGCCGATGGCCTCCTCCCGGCTCTCGCCGTGGGTCGCCTCGACGACGTTGCCGAGGATGCGGACCGTCTCACGGCGGTAGCGGTGGGCGAGGTCGGCGGTGAAGGTGAGCCGGGTGTGGACGTGGTCGCCGGGGATCCGTCGGTCCGCGGCGGGGTCGGCGGCGGCGATGGTGACGACCTCGGTGGCCCGTACCCCGGCCGTGCCGGGGATGTCACTGCGTTCGCCCTCGACGACGATCGTGCGGCCGGGGCGCAACCCGTCGTACAGCTCGGCGAGTTCGATCTCGTTGCCGTGCACGTCCTCGCCGAGCGGTTCGTCGGCGAGGCGCAGCGGCTCGCCCGCCGCGTGCACGGTGGTGTCGCGGATGTGCGACAGGAGCACGTCGAACTCGTCCAGCCAGGGGTCGGCGAGGGTGAGCTCGGTGCCGCGGCCGGTGATGCCGTAGTTGGTGTACGCGGCCGTGCGCACGGCCACCACCTGGGTCGTGACGAACGCCAGCTTCGGATCGCCGGGGACGCCCTGGTCGGAGCCCTTGGCGGGCCGCTGGACCGCCACCCAGCTGCCGACGGTGATGCCCTCGTGCACGGTGTCCAGCTGGAGCGTGCGGCGGTTGACGGGCTCCGGCTTGGTGGCGATGACGATCTCGACGTTGGGTTCGGCGCTGCCCACCGTGTACTTGAGGCTGACCTCGTGCTCGCCGTGCGTGAACTGCTCACTGGCGCCCGGCCGGAGGGCGATCTGCTCGGACGTGCCGTTGTGGACGCCGACGTGGATCAGGCCCTCGTCGTCGGGCCGGGACACGAACAGGGTGCGCTCGGGCAGGCCGGAGTGGAGGCGGGCGGTGACGCCGGGTTCCTGGGAGTCGGCGGGCCGCCGGTTCAGCCAGCTCAGATCGCGGTCCTGGCCGGAGCGCACGGACAGCTCGACCTGGCCGGGGCCTAGCGTGAAGGTGACCGGCTGGGTGACGGGCAGGTTCTCGGCGCGCTGGTCGGAGCTGCTGCCCTCGACGTACTGGAACTCGGCCCGGACCGGGGTCTTGCCCGCCGTGTCGTACACGACGCGCAGGGTGGCCAGCACCGCTCCGGTCAGCGGCCAGTCGGCGGTACGGATGACCCGGCCGCGATCGTCCTGGACCGGCTTGAGCGGGGCCGTGGCGCCGAAGGGGGCCGCGGTGACGCGCAGGGCGAGCAGCTCGCGCAGCAGCCGCGGGGCACCGGGGGCGGCGGCCGCCCGCCAGGCCGGGTAGAGGCTGCCGAGGCCGGGGTTGAGGGCGGAGAGGAGCCGGGCGGTGTCGGTGCCGGGGAGTTGTCGGCCGGAGGTGCCCACTGGGGCGGGCGTGGTGGCGCGCAGGGCGGGTAGTACGGCCCCCAGGGCTTCCAGAGCAGCGGCGCGCGAGTCGCCCTTCAGGGGCGCGGGGAACTGCGCCACCAGCCCCAACGGCGCCGCGGACGGCCGACCACCCATCGAGGCACCCACCTCATCCGCCTGCGCCGGCGCCAACTCCAGCGCCCGCTCGGCGAGTTCCGCCAACACCGCCTCCAACCGCTCGAACCACTCCGCCACGTCCTCATACGGCTCGGCGAGCACCTGCGCCTCACCGAGACGGGCGAGAGGTTCCGCGAGCCGGCCCGCGAGCCGCTCGGGGGTCTTGACTTCTTCCAGGTCGGTACGCAGTGGGGCGAGGACCTGGTCCTCGAAGTCCTCGATCAGCCGGCTGACCGGCCGCGGGTTGGGCACCTCCGGGGTCGGCGGCTCCTCCCCCGGCTCTCCCGGCTGCGCCGGAAGCGCGGTCCAGCGCCGTACCTCGTCGACGAGTTCCTTCAGGCTCGGCGGCGCCGACTTCGGCAGGGAGATCGCCGTGACGTCGTCGTCCCGGTCGACGCGCGTGCCCGCCACCGGCACCAGCTTGCGCTCGCCGCCGGCGCCTTCCCCGAAGACGAACAGCAACTGGTCGCCGGTCCGCAGGGAGTGCGCGGTGCCCTCGACGAAGAGCTCGGAGCGCTTCTCCAGGTCCTGCGGGGTGACGAGCGAAGGACGGCGGCGGCGGACCTTCAGTTCGTTGAAGTCCCAGCGGGCCGTCAGATCCCGGCTGGTCTCGAACGTCAGCGACTCCTCGCCGGCGGACGCGGGCACGCTGTGGCTGCGCGCCCCGCGCGGGATCAGCACGTTCTGGGCCTCGGCGCGCGGGTCCCGTTCGAGGGTGTACGCCAGGTGCGTGGCCGCCGCGACGCCGGGGCGCGGCCGGTGCCCGACGAGCCGGCCGAGCAGCACCAGGGACCGGTGTTCGTTCGCGGTGCGGATGTAGGCCTCGTCGGCGATGCGCTCGGAGTGGAAGGTGAGCAGGTCGCCCAGGACGGCGGTGGCGTCGAGCAGGCCGATCGCCGGGTCGTCCGGGGTGCGGACGGTGAGCCGGTTCAGCGCCGGGTAGGCGGGTGAGGCGAGCCGGTCGAGCAGGGCGGCCAGGAAGGAGCCGTACTCGCCGACGCGGTAGTCCAGCGCGGTGCGGCCGGGCGGGTTGTGCAAGGGGGCCGGCGCGAGGCGCTCGTCGTGGCCGCCGCGGCAGGCGCCGCCGCAGCCGCACGCGTCGGTCGCGGTGACCGGGTGCGAGTCGGTCATCGGGCTCCTCCCAGGGATATCGCCAGCAGGCCGTTCTCCGGCCGGTCCGGGTCGTTGTCGCAGGTGGCGATCTCCAGCGGGCCGAGCCGCAGCACGCCGTCCTCCCTCTCTCCTCGGTCCTGTCCGTACAGCCGCCGCAGCCGGGTGACCTCGACGCTCTCCACTCCGGGCACGGCCGCGGCGACGGCGACCAGGCGGCTGAGCCGGACCGGTTCGCCGAAGGTGAGCGCGTCGGGGTGGAAGAAGCCGAGCCGTCCGCCCGGCAGCCGTCCGCTGCCCAGCACGCGGTACAGCTCGGCCAGGATCTGCCCGTGCTGGTGGCCCGGCCGGGCGCACACGGTCAGGGCGATGTCGAGCGGCACCAGGCGGGCGGGGCCCACGACGAGGTCGTGCCCGATGCGCCGGTACGTCTCCAGCGCCTGGGCGACCGAGTCGAGCAGGTCCGGTGACGGGGCGGCGGTGCCGTACGCGTCGACCGCGATGTGCGCCTCCTGGACGCTGCCCGTCCAGCGGAGTTCGGCCGCCGCGCGCTGCACGCCCGGCAGTTCACCCGCAAGGGCCGCGTAATCCTCGGCGGTGACGGCACGCAGCCGGGTGCGGCGCAGGTCGAGCGGGGCCAGCTGGCGTACCTGCTCGACCGGTTCGGGCTGGGTGCCGCCGGCCGCGGGCAGGGGGTTGCGCACGACGACGGCCGGCGCTTCGCAACCGCTCTGCACGACGAGGTGGTTGATGGCCTGGGCGCCGACGTTGCCGGCGGTGCCGCCGCCGAGCCGGTAGCGCAGTGTGAGACGGGAACCGGGCGTGGGCCTGGCGCCGTGCCGGCCGTCGCCGAAGCGCAGGGCCAGACGGCCGTCGTCCTCCAGTTCGCCCACGAAGTGCCGCTCGCGCGGACCGCTGCCGAGCAGGTCGCGGCGCGGCTCCCAGGTCTCGTCGTCGCCGTGGACGCGTACGGCGGGCAGTGCCCGGCGCGGGTCCTGGGCGAGTGCGGCGGCCGCCGGGCCGCGCAGCACCGTCTCCTCGGGGTGGAGGCCGGCCGCGTAGGCCGGGCCCCAGCTGTGCGCGATCTCCCAGGCGATGTGCCCGTCGAGGACCGTGCCCGCGCGGGCCCGGGCGGCGAGGACCTCGACGCGGCGCAGCTTGGTGTCGAGCAACTGGTCGCTGCGGTACAGCAGTTCGCGCAGGGCACGGACCGGGTGGCGGCGCAGTTCGAAGCGTTCCAGCACGTTCAGGCCGTAGACCACGGCGAGTTCGGCGATCTCCCGTTCGCCGAGACCGTCCCGGTCGCGGGCGCTGCGCCACAGCTCGACGAGCCGCTGCCGGATCCGGCCCGGGATGGCCGCGATCCGCTCGGCCTGCCCGGCGGCGACGGTGCCGGGGTCGGGGAAGGGCACCGCCTGGGTGACGGGCCTGCGGCCGAGGACGGGGCGGAAGCGGGGTGCGATGCCCGGGTAGACGGACTGGGCGAGCAGGGTGCGCAGCGCGGCGGTCTGGGCGTACGCCGTGCCGGGCACGACCTGTTCGTGCCGCTGCCCGGCGCTCTCGAGGCCGAGGCCGGCGCGTGCGGTGGCGCGCTCGCCGACGACCTCGAGGAGTTCGCGGACGTCGTCGGGGACGAGCGCCCGGCCCGACTGTGTCCGTTCCGTCAGGGCGTTGATCAGCCGCGCGGGGGCGTTGCCCTCCTCGGTGTCCCGGCAGCCGAAGGCGGGAGGGTCGCAGGGGGCGGTCACGGCGGGTACGGGCGGCACGGTGACCGTCTCGGGCAGCCCGGTCAGGGTCCGGCCGTGGTCGACGAGGACGACGTTGCCTCGGGCGAGGGTGACGTCCTCGACGGGCAGGCAGTCGCGTCCGCCGCGGGTGGTGAGGCAGAGCGGGAAGCGCAGCGCGTCCTCGGCGGCCCAGGTGACCTCCAGGACCGGCTGGTCCTCGATCCGGTCGAGGCCGGGCGTGACGGAGGTGAGGCGGACGGCCTGGCGGTGGGCGGGGTCGGCGTCGCCGGGGGTGCCGGTGCGCGGGCCCTTCACCTCCTCCAGGACGATGACGTCGCCGGGCTCGAGGTCGAGCCGGCGCTCGCGGCAGGTCTCCGGGTCGGCCCAGGCGTCCCGCAGGGTGGCGGCGGTGGCTCCCTTCGGCAGGGTGCACACCTCGCCGCCCCACGTCCACAGCCGGATCGTGTTGTGCGCGACCCGCAGCTCCAGCGGGTCGGTGGCGACGACGGGTTCGAACACCTCCACCGAGCCGCGCTCGTCGAGGTCGCCGAGCTCGCTCTCGTCGATGACGGTGCCCGGTTCGGGGCGGTCGTGCGGGTCGAGACTGCGCACGTCGACGGAGGCGAAGCGGAAGGTGCCCGGGGCGAGCGTCCGGTCGTCCGCGGTGCGGACGGTGACGTAGGCGCGGGCGTTGCAGCCGTCGTGCATCGCGTAGTCGATGAGCTTCACGTGGCGGCGTACGGAGACGCGGCGGCGGGCGGTGTCGAGGTAGGCCTCGGTGGCGACCGCGTCCTGCTGGTAGCTGATCTGGTCGCCGGTGTACGCGAGGAGTTCGACGAGGGTCGTGCCCAGGTCGGCGGGGTTGCGCTCCACCCAGTCGGGCGTGGTGAGCGCGAGCCGGTCCAGGAGCAGCTTGCGGATGGTGTCGTAGTCGCGGGCCGTGTAGTCGATGACGGGCGCGGCGGGGAAGTCCGGCTCCGGCTGCTCCTGGTCCTTGCAGTCGAAGGGGGTGGGGCAGTCGGGCCTGAAGGTGAACGTGGCGCTGTGGTAGCGCTGGTCGAAGCCGTGGTACGGCTCGGTGGAGGGCCGTCCGTACGGGTCGGTCTCGACGAGGGAGAGCCGGTAGCGGGAGGTGTCGCCGGCCTTGTCGAGGGTGACGTAGAGCCGGTCGTCGAGTTCGGGGTCCTCCTCGCGTTCGACGCTGACGTCGACGGCGGTGATGCCGGTGATGCGCCGGCCGCCGTCGATGCGGACGTTTTCGGGGCCGAGGCCGTGCGGGGCCTTGCCGAGGAAGGTGACGGTGAGCAGCAGGCCGTCGTCGCCGGGCTCGACGGTGTCGACTCCGTTGAGTTGGGCGGCCCGTACACGGGCCCGGCGGGACGCGGTGCCGGTGGTCATGCCGCCCTCCCTTCGAAGACGTCCTCGTGCCGGGTGCCGGTGGCGCGCAGGGCGTACGACAGGTACACGCGCACGACGTGGTCCTCGCTGACGACGTCGAGGGCCTCCACGTCGATGAGGTCGCCGAGCCAGCTCTGGAGCGAGGCCTGTACGGAGAGTTCGAGCGTGCTGATCAGTTCGGGGCTGTTGGGCGTGAACACCAGGTCGAGGAGCCCGCAGCCGAAGTCGGGGCGCATCACGCGCTCGCCGGGGCTGGTGAACAGCAACTGCTCGATCAGGTCGTGGACATGCTCACCGTGGCCGGCGTGCGCGGTGCGGCCACGGCGGTCCGCGCGGAACGGGAAGGCGATGTCGCTGCGGGGGCGCATCCCGCGGCTCGTGGGACTCATCGGACGGTGACCTTTCGCTGCGTGCCCTGGACGACGGGCGGTCCCTGCGGGACGAAGGCCGCGGTGAAGCACTGGGCGGCGGAGATGTCGAGCAGCACGGGCGCGCCGTCGACGGTGATGCCGCTGCCGCTCGCGGTCCAGCGGACCGTGACGCACGGCATGGGCACCCGGTCGACGGTGTGCGGGCAGCCGGTGACCACGTAGTGGTGCGCGGAGGTGGCGACGGCGGCGCCCGCGACGCGTACGCCGCCGGCCGGCGGGGTGGCCGCCGTGACGCGCCCGCCGTGCGGGCAGCCGATCACGGCGGCGCTGTCCAGCAGACTCCCGGATGTTCCGGACACGTTCTTCGTTCCCCCGTTCCTATCGCTTGGACGCGACGGTCAACTGGCCCTCGTTCACGTCCACCTGGTCGCCGCGCAGGGTGATTTCCGCGCCCAGACCGTTGGAGATGACGATGGCTTCCTTGGTGATGCGGATGTACGCCCCGCCCTGCGCCTGGAGCAGGATCCCCTGGTCGGTGCCGGGCGGATCGCTCATCACGATCTTGTGTGCCTCGGGTGTCTGGACCACGACGGGCTTGGCCTGGGACGCCGGCTGGACGAGCCGGCGGGCGTCGGGCGGCAGCTCGGCCTGCTCCCCGTACCAGCACCCCGTCCACACCGGGAAGCTGGGGTCGCCCTGCTCGAACTCGACCCAGACGCCGGCCCCGGGCGACGGCACCACGAACTGCCCGGCCTGCGGCCCCGTGAACGGCAGACAGGGCAGCGCCCAGGTCGACGGCTCGTCGCCCAGGACGTCGGGGACCTCGACGGTGATGCGGCCGATGTGCAGCGGATCGTCGTTGTCCACGACTCGTCCGCGGAACTTGCCGAGGTAGCGATTGCCGGGTGCCGCCATGTGAACTGCTCCTGGTCGTGATGATCGGTTCGAGGTGAGGTCAGGGCCTGACGTAGGCGCTGCGTGCTTCGAGTCCCTCTCGGGAGAGCGTGAAGTTCTGCCGGAAGGAGCCCGGTCGCAGGGTGTGCGTGACGGACTTGACGTAGTAGTCGCCGTCGTACGTACGGCCCGAGCCGCGCACGCCGACCAGTTGGCGCGGCTGGAGGATGTAGCCGTGCCGGTTCACGTCGAGCGAGCCGGAGCCGGAGATGACGTCGGCGGACACGGCGGCCCGGGCGAGCAGTTCGGCCTCGGCCTGCTCCCGCTGCTGTTTGGCGGTGCCGGAGAGCGTCTTGCGTTTCAGGGCGGGCGTGGGCCGCTTGCCCAGCGGCGGCCGCAGCGGGCTGATCGGCGGTTGCGGCAGGAGGGTCGACTGCCGGGTCCCCGGGTCCTGCCAGCGGGCCTGCGGTTCCTCCCGCGCCGTCCCGTCGTAGGCGAAGGTCAGCTGGTCGACGGTGGAGTGGGCGTCCATGTTGACGTTGAGGGCGTGCTGGCGGATGCCCAGGCGGACCTCGGGCCCCCAGCGTGCGCTGGACTGTCCGGGCGCCGGTCCGGGCTCCAGGTAGAAGGTGTAGCCGTTCGCCCGGGCGAGCTCGTTGATGTACTGGAGGTCGGTGCCCGTCTGGTAGTGGACGCGCAGGTCCTGGTGCGGGGGCTGGGTGACCTTCTCGGTGTACACGTCGGGCCGGATGCCGTAGTCGGAGTAGCGGCGCAGGAGGGTGAGGACCCGCTGCGACGGCGGCATGTTGGGGTACCGGTCCGTGCGCTCCTCCAGGTCCATGACCAGGGCCAGGTCCTCGCCGGTGACGGTGAGGGTGGAGTGGCCCGGCTGGTTGCTGGCCCCGACCTCCTGCCGCACGATCAGCCCGTCGAACAGCACCTCGGGCGTGCCGCGGACGGTGACGGTCACGACGAGACGCGTCTTGGGGTCGAAGAAGCCCTCGGGCAGGAGGGTGCGGTTGATGAGGCCGTTCTTGGTGAGATCGAAGGCCAGCTGGAAACCGCTGCGCTCCCCGGCGGTGGCGGTGATCTGGGCGGACAGCAGGGCCTCGGTCACCTCGGCGGGGACGGGACGCACCAGCTGCGGTCCCATGTGCAGGGTGATGTGAACGGGGCCGCGGCCCACGGGCAGTTCAGCCACGCCTGTCTCCCCGTGGGAAGTGCCCGGCGAGCGGGATGTCGACCTCGCTGCCCGGTTCGGCGGTCAGCTCACGCGGGTCCAGTACGGGGTTGGCGTCGGCGATCTGCCACCACTGGCCGGGGTCGCCGAAGTAGCGCTGGGCGAGGAGATCGGGACGTTCACCGGTACGCACGGTGTGAACCTGCGTGTCCTCGCTCTCCTCAAGAGGCGGGAGCAACCGGCGCTTGGTGTACCGCACTTCGGTCCCGTCGGGCTGGCGGTGCACCCCGATCTCGGCGTCGTGGTACCGGCTGGTGCGCGGGTACGGGTGCGCCCCCGGTATCGCGTCGAGCGCGCTCTCGTACGGTTCGATGCCGGCCATGTCCGGTGCTCAGCCCCTTCCCACCGTGATGTCACCGGGCCTGAGCCCCAGCGATCCGAGCCCCGCGGTGCGTGCCGCGCCGGCGAGGCGTTCCTTCTGTGCGAGGTGCGCGTAGTACAGCTCGGCGCCGGGGTGGCCGAGCGGCAGGTCACTGACGGTCAGCACCTTGAGGCCGATGCTCAGGGAGGCCCGGATGGGGTTGAGGTTGACGTCGAAGGCGGACTCGTTGATGGACAGCTCCGTCAGCCGTACGGGCATGACGCGCTTGCTGCCCCAGGTGAACAGGGTCAGCGGCATCTCGATCGGGCTGATCTCGATGGTCCCCTTCTTCGACAGCCGGCTCGCTTCCCTGAGCTGCGCGGAGGTCGGCTGCACGAGCATTTCGAGCACGGCGAGCTGGGGGTGGATACCGTCGGGCGCGGCGATCTCGAACTGGTCGGTGGCGTCAATCTCGGCGGTGAACTTCCAGGTCTCCTGAGCGGGGCCCTTCAGGCGGAGGGCCTCGTTTCTGTCCCCGTTACCACTTCCGCCTCCCCCGGAATCACCACTGCCACCTGCCGACTGGGGCGAGAGGCTGCGTTCCAAGGTGTCGGGGTTGAACTGGAGGACGATGATGCGTTGGGGGGTGCCGCGGTCGGGGTCCAGGAGGACTATGCCGGAGCGGATGGGTTTGGGGATGTCGGCGTAGCGGGTCATCGGCGGGCCTCCAGCCGTTCTCTCAACGGAGTGAAGTCATCCTCAGGAAACAGGCCGGGCAGCACTTGGAGCCCGCGTTCAAGCCGCTCGCGCACGACGTTGAAATCCGCAGTGCCGAGCGGAGCGTCGGTGAAGAGGTACTGCCACCCGTGGAGCCCTTTGCTGAGCAGGAGCGCTTCCTGGTATTCGACAAAAGTCAAATCGAGCTTGATGTAACCATAGGGAAACGGCGGGCTTCCGATTGTCTTCTGGCCCTCGAACCATATCTCCAAGGGGCCCTCCTGTTGCGTCATCCGAACGTTGGCCCGGAATAGGGGAACTACCTTCCGCGCGATATCAAAAGGTCGGAGTTGGGCAACGAACTCTTGATGGAACGGATCCTCCATAGCCTCGGCCGCAGGGCTGGGACCCATGCTCAAGATTTCGACGGGTGAGGGGATCCGAAACTCCCCTTGGATCCGGTCAGGAGATGACTTGTATTCCCAGTGAGCGGAGACTTCGGTGAGCCGAAGAGCGTCCGTGAGCATCGGACCATCGAGTCGGACATCCGTCCATGCGGGATCGATATACGAAAGATCCTCATATCGCTTGAAGGGGAGGGAAGGCTCCCCGAAGGAGCACTCCGTGAGGATGAGCTCTTTGGCCTCTTGGAGTCGTTGAAGCATTGTCTTGTATTGCAGTTCGAGGGGGTTGAGCTGAGGCATTTCTTCCGCGTCCCGTCCGTCAGATGGTAAAGCGTCCTTGGCTGTGATAGTCGGTCAGGCGTTTGAGGTAGCGGTCTCGCTTCAGGAGATGCCGGCCCTCCCGATCCAAACCCAAGCCCATCGGGATCTTGTAGTCTCGCAGGCGTCTTTTGAGGTCGTCGATGCCGGAGAATCTCTGCGTGGCTCGCAAGTCCAGAATCGCGTCCACCCATGGCGTGGGCAGCCACGCGCTGGCCTCGACGCTCTTCCTGTCGCCGATATTGATGTTCGGGATCGTGGGCCTGCCCATCGGCGGCTCGCCGAAGTCCGGCTCAACAGTCTTGGAGTCGCCCTTGTCCTCGTTCCAGTGACCGCGCTCCTCACCCGTGGTGTTCGGCTCCCGCTTGTAGACGACCCACGAGGTCGTCATGGAGTCGGGGAAACCGGGCGGATACTTGTCGTCCGGGTAGCCCATGCCTGGCCTCGCCCCCTCATACAGATCAAGACTTACCTCATACCGACCGGGCACATGACCGGTCTGCCGTGCGTCGGCTTGCGACCCGAATTCCTTCGCCGGCACCCGTTCGAACTTGTTGTACCAAGGCTTGTTGATGTGGTGATAGGCGGGAACGAAGTTCGACCCGTCTTTCGGACCTCCGAGCTCTCGGGGCAGGAGGTGCATGGCATCCCATTGATGGTACGCACCGGTATGGGGGGACTGAAGTGAAGCGGAGATGATGTGACTCCAGCCCACTATTCCTTTTCGGTCTCCACCCGGGGCCTCTTCACCGTTGATTTCTGCCCATCCCGGGTTGATGAAATCTCGCTTGAACCCTGTGGGGATGTCCCCGTCTTTGAAGTCATTTTCGTCGGGACGTGGCAGCGTGTGGCGCTTCAGGTAATCCGCGAGACCGTCCTCGTTGGCTGTGATCACGTGCTTGGTCGGGTTGAGCGTCGCGTAGATGTTGAACTCGGGCCCGCCCATGAGGGACAAGGCGGTGAGTCGGTAGTGGCGGCGCAGCGCGGTCAGCAGCTCAAGGTGGGCGTCCCTCGGGATTCCAGGTTCGAGGCGCTTCTTCAGGATCCGGCGGATGCGGGCGACGATTTCGTCCAGCTGCTTGTCCTTCGAGTCCTTTTCCTCCTTTTTCCGCTTGTCTCGGCGGTCCCGGAGGTCTGGGTCGTCGCGCTTATCGCGTTCCCCTCGCTTGTCGTCCTTGCCGTCCTTGCCGTCCTTGCCGTCTTTGCCGTCTTTGCCGTCGCTGTCGGGGTCCTTGCGTCCCTTGCCCTCTCCCTCCGTGCCCTTCCTGCCCGGACTGTCGTTGTCCGACGGGTCCTTCTTCGAGTCGGGATCGGGACGCTTGTTGTTGGGGTCTGGGCTCTTGTTCTCGTCGCCCTTGTTCTCGTCCTTCTTCGTGCCGTCCGGCCCATCCTTCTTGCCCGGGTCCTGCTTGGACTTCGCCGGTGGAGTCGGCTTGGTGTCCTGGTTGTCCTTGGCCGGCTGCTGGTCCTTGTCCTTCGGATTGCCGTTCTTGTCCTTGGACGTCGGGGGCGTCGGCTTTGTGGACTTGTCGCTCGGGGTGTTCTTCTTGTCGTCGGGCTTGCCGTTGTCCTTGCCGGGCTTGTTGGTGGGGCCCTTGGGGTTCGTCGGCTTGGGGGACGGGGCGTCGGTGCCCTTGTCCTTCGGCTTGACCGGGCCGCCCTTGTCCTTGGCGGGAGGGGTCTGGTCCTTCGGCTTCCCGGGACCAGGCTGGTCCTTCGGCTTGCCCGGACTGCCCTGGTCCTTCGGCTTACCCGGCGTGTCCTGGGACTTCTTGCCGGGTGGCGGTGTGGCCGTCTGTGTCTTGGGGGGTGTCGACGAGGGCGCGCCCTTGTCCCCGTCCTTGTCGGACCCCTTTTCGTCCCCGCCGCCCTGCCCGTCCTTACCCTTGTCCGTGCCGCCGCGCTTGTCCTTGCCCATGTTGGCGGCGACGCCCTTCAGCCGCTTGCCGACCTTCGACACGTACTTGCCGATGCCGCTGAGGATCAACTCGTAGGCCATTTCCAGCAGCACGACGATGCCGGCCGCGATCGCCTTGGCGAAGAGAACGCCCGCGCCGCCCTGGCGTACGGACTTCAGCCAGGTGATGACGGCGCCGATGGCCTTGAGGATCTCGCCCAGTGAGCCGATCGCCGCCTGGATGGCCTCCAGGATGGCCGCGCCCCAGCCGGCGCCGGGGATCAGCTTCGTCAGCACCTTGGTGATGACGATCTCACCGATGATGAACGGGAGTTGGGGGACGATCGCGTCCCACACCTCCTTGGCGATCTTCTCGAGGGTCCAGCCGCCCTTCATGAGCTTGTTCCAGACGGCTTCGGTCAGGCCGGTGATCTCCTTGACCTTGTCGTTGAACCACTGCTTCACAGCGCTCTTGACCTCGTTGAAGAGGTGGTTCTTCGCGCCGTCGTACGCGGAGTTCTTCGCGCCGCTCAGCCAGCCGCCCGGGTCCGAGAGGATGTCGACCAGGATCATCATGAACTCGCCGAAGGCGGCGATGAACTTCGTCGCGAAGTCGAGGATCGACTTGAGCGCGTCCTTGCACGCCTTGAGAACGTCGAGAAGCATCTTCTTCAGGACGTTCAGGATGTCGCTGAGAAGCTTCGCGATCGACTCCAGCAGATCCTTCATGATCTGCTTCAGCGTCGCGGCGAGCTGGTTGACGAACGCGATCGCCGCGTTGATGAGATCCGTGATGAACTTGCGGATGCGGCGGGCGATTTCGATGACCGCTTCCACCAAGGACGTGACGAACTCGATCAGGTCCTCGATGAACTTCTTGATCATCTCGACGATGCCCTCGCGGGCCGCGTTGATCCAGCCCTCGACCGTCTCCTTGAAGCTCTTCAGCGCCTCGATGATCGCATTACGGGCGTCCTTGATGATCTGGACGACCTTGTCCCGAAGCTCGATGAACTTCTCTTTGATCCAGTCGAGTGTCTTGGACAACCATCCCCTGGAGTCGCTGACCTTCTCGTCTTTCTTCTTCTCCGCTTCCTCCTCGGCCTTGTCGCCCTTGTCCTTGATGTCCTTGTCGCTGGTCTCCTTCTCCTTGTCGACGTCCTTGTCGGTGTCCTCCTCTTCCTTCTTGACGTCATCGCGGATCTTCTTCTCGCGGTCGGACTTCTTCGTGCCGAGCTTCTTCAGCTCCTCGTCCTGCTCCTTGGTCCAGTCGGAGCGCTGCTTGTCCACGTCCGTCAGGACGCCCTCGCGCTTGCCCGTCTGCTCCTTGGTGTTGGACTGGACTTCCTTGTCGACCTGCCGCTTGTGCTCGTCCTGGGACCTGCGGGTGTCCTGAGTCTTCTTCTCCCGGCCCTTGCCCATGTCCTGGCGGCCGTCACTGAGAGCCTTCTTGAACTGCGGCTTGCGTTCGTGCTCGGCCACTTCCGAGGCCGCTTCGGGCGGTACGGCACCGGTGCTCGCACCGCCGCCGCCCACCTGCGACTTGCCGCCCTGCCCGGCCGGCACCTTCCCCTCGAGCCGTTCCTTCGGCGCGTCCGGGTAGACCTGGTCCTCGCCCATCTTGCGACCGGCGTCGTCGGCGCCGGTCTCGGCGGCCTCCTGGCTCTTGTCGTCGGTGTTGCCGCCCTGCTCCTCGGCCTTGTCGTCGGCCTGGCCCTTCATGGAGACGCCCGGGGCAGTGCCGTTCTGCGCCTCCTTGAGGGCCTCGTCCTTGGTGGGCATTCCGGCGAACTGGGCGGCCAGGTCCTCCGCCGTGACATCGAAGCCGAGCCAGTCACCGATCCCGCCGATGGCGTAGCCCGCCATCATCCCCAGCTGGTCGAAGAAGTCCGGCTCCTCCATCTCCTCGGCTTCGATCTTGCCTTCCGGCTTCTTCTCGCCCTTGACCTCGGCTTTCTCGCCCTTTGCGTCATCGGCGCGCTTTGCCTTGTCCTCGTTGTACTGCGCTGCCTCCTCGGCGTCCGGCTTGCCGTGCAGTGTCCTCGGGGCGCCGGTGGGGCGCTCCATGGCGGGCGGCTTGGAGGCCAGTTGCTTGTGTTCCTTGCCGACGTCCTTGTCCACGGCGCCGCCGACGCTGTCCATCGCCTCGACGGCCTGGTGCGGCTTGAGGTTCGACGCTGCGGAAAGGCCCTCCTCGGGGGAGACACCGGAGAGGTCCGGAGCAGCCTTGGACGCCTTCTTCCCCTTGGCCGCGGAACTCTTGGAGCCACCCTTCGAGCCGCCACCGCCGCCCCCACCGCGTGCTGCCGCCGGAGCGGGCCGGGAGCCGGATTCGCCCCCGCCGCCGGAGTCGGCCCTGCTCTGCGGCTGCGGAGCCTGCTCCTTCCGGGCCTCGGTACGCGGGTTCTGTGCCCTCGGGCTCGGCTTCTCCGTACGGGAGGAGGAGCGGGACGCCGTTCGGGGGCCGGAACTTGCCGTGTCCGGGCCGGAGTTGTCGCTGTCCGAAGATGGGCCGGAAGTCGAGCCGGACGACGGTGCCGTACCGGTATCGGCCCAGTTGTCGGAGCCGGTCGTCCCGCCCCCGGACGCGGAGCCTCCCGAAGTTCCGCTTCCTCCCTGGTCCTTGGGTCCCTTCGACTCCTGCGGACCGGGGGACTCCTCGGGCTTCGCCGCTCCCGAAGCGCCCTCGTCGGAAGACGTCTTCTCCCCTTCGGCACCTTTCTTGGCCGTGTCCGACGGGGACTCGGTCGCCGAGGTGTCGGAGCGGGCCTGCGCGGAGCCCTTGTCGCCGCCCGACGCCTTGTCGCCCGGTCCGCCCGCGGTCGGCGTGCCCTTCTCCTCCTTGGCGGCCTGCTCGGCCGTACCGCCGCCCGTCTCCTTCGAACGGTCCGTGGCCTCCTGCGTGTTGGCCTCGGCGGCGACCGGACCCGCCTTGGGATCGTCGCCCTGTTTGGGGTCCTTGGAAGCCACGCCCGGCGCCGG
>NZ_MUKA01000345.1 GCF_002150735.1 Streptomyces africanus | reverse complement strand
GGGCGCAGACGGCACCCCGCACCGCCGGGCTGCGCACCCACCCCGCCCAGCCGGCTGCAGCCCTACAGCTCCGCCGGCACAGACCCCTTCAGACTCTCCAGATCGAACACCTCGGCCATGCGCGCAAACCCCGCGTCACTGGGATGCAGATGATCCCCCGAGTCGTACTCGGCCCGCAGCCGCCGCGGATCGTAAGGATCACGCAGCCCCTTGTCGAAGTCGACTACCGCGTCGAACACCCGCCCCGCCCGGATCTCCGCGTTGATCTGCTGCCGCACGGCTTCCCGGGCCTCCGAGTACCCCCGGTGCCCGCCGAACGGCATCAGCGTCGCCCCCACGACCTTCAGCCCCCGCGCATGCGCCTGCCCGACCATCGTGCGCAGCCCGCCGAGCACCGCGTTCGGATCCGCGAGCCGCGGATTGCGCAGGATGTCGTTGACCCCGAGGTCGATGACGACGACCTTGGCGTTCGTCCGCTCCAGCACGTCCCGCGCGAAGCGGTTCAGCCCGCTGGGGTTGTCCGCCGGCCGGCCCAGCCCGTCCGTGAGGACCCGGTTCCCGCTGATGCCCTGGTTGACGACGCTGTAGCGGGGCAGGTCCCGCCCGGCGGCGATCTCCGCGCGTAGCCTGTCGGACAGGACGTCGGTCCACCTGTTGTTGGCACCGGCGGTGGAGGTGATCCCGTCGGTGATCGAGTCGCCGAGGACGACGACCGTCCCGTCGGACTCGTTGCTCAGCACGTCCAGCGCGGTCAGGTAACGCCAGTACATGCTCTGCTCGGTGTACGGCGCGCCCGTCGCGTCAGCGGTGTGGTCGCCCTGGGCGACGTAGGAGATCTGCCGGGCGTGCCGGTGGTACGTCACCGAGCCGGAGCTGGTCGGCGTGTACGTGGTGATCAGGACGTCCGCGTCGCGCGGGATGACGATGCGCACGGCGTCGCTCATCACCTGCCGGCCGGGCGGGATGACGACCGCCGGCCCGCCGTTGAAGGTCAGCTGCCGCAGGGTGTCAGAGAGCGCGGCGGCCGTGCCGCTGCCGGCGGCGACGGCGATCGAGGCGCGCGTGATGCTCAGCGGCGACTGGCCGTAGAGATTGGACAGCGTCACGCGGGCACTCGTACCGCCGACGCTGGTGTGGACGACGTTGCGCACCGAACGGTCCGCCATGCCGGTCGTCTCCGTGCCCGGCTCGGCCGCGGCCGGAGAAGCGGACCAGGTGCCGACCCAGGTGCCGGTGGAGGCGGGGGCGGCGGAGTTGTTCGGGAGGCGGCCGTCGGCGAGAGCGTTGCGCGCCGGCGTACCTCTGTCGGACGCCACCCCGACGTATATGGCGGTGGAAAGGGCCACGATCGCTGCGACAACGACGGCCAATAGGGCGTAACCACGACCCCGGGTCATGCTGTGTAGTTCTCCTCGGGCGATGGGAGCCCAAGGCTCCGATCTGATATGCCCATGATGCGTCATGGGCCGGGGGAAGCTCACACGGACCCCGTGGCATTACCCCCCTGCTGACAGACGCCGGGAACTCCTGATCCGTTCCAGGAGTCGGTCAGGAAGGGACAATGTGTGCGGGATCACCAAGCGGGTGGAGCGGATGGAACGGACGAAAGCAGAAGAAAAGGGCGGCGTCGGAGGGCAGCATGCCCGCCCCGGCGTCGCCACGAACCGTGCGATGGCCACCTTCAGCCCTGCGGACGAGGAGAAGCAGCGCGGCGTACGCCGCATGAAACTCACCGCCACCGGGCTCCTGCTGTTCGTGGCCGTGGTCTACATCCTCGCCAAGTGGGCCCAGAACTCCGGCGCGGGCCCCTGGGCGAGCTATGTCGCCGCGGCCTCCGAGGCGGGCATGGTCGGCGCGCTCGCCGACTGGTTCGCCGTCACCGCACTCTTCCGTCACCCCCTCGGCATCCCCATCCCGCACACCGCGATCATCCCCACCAAGAAGGACCAGCTCGGCGTCACCCTCGGCGAGTTCGTCGGGGAGAACTTCCTCTCCGAGGACGTCGTACGGCAGCGGCTGCGCGCCGTCGGCATCGGCAGCCGCCTCGGCGCCTGGCTCGCCGTCCCCGAACACGCCGACCGGGTCACGGCGGAGCTGTCCACGGCCCTGCGCGGCGCCCTGACGGTCCTGCGAGACTCCGACGTCCAGGCCGTCGTCGGCGAGGCGATCACCCGGCGCGCCAACGCCCAGGAGATCGGGCCCGGCATCGGCAAGATGCTGGAGAAGATCGTCGCCGACGGCGGCCACAAACGGGTCGTCGACCTCGTCGTCACCCGCGCGCACGACTGGCTGGTGCTGCACCGCGAGGAGGTCATGGACGCCGTGGAGGGCGGCGCCCCCGGCTGGACGCCGAGGTTCGTCGACCGCAAGGTCGGCGAGCGCGTCTACAAGGAACTCCTGCGCTTCGCCACGGAGATGCGCGACATGCCCGCCCACCCCGCGCGCGGCGCCCTCGACCGCTTCCTCACCGACTTCGCCTCCGACCTCCAGTCCGACACCGACACCCGCGCCCGGGTCGAGCGACTCAAGGGCGAGGTGCTGGGCCGCGGCGAGGTCCAGGACCTCATCGCCAGCGCCTGGACGGCCGTACGGTCCATGATCGTCGCGGCGGCGGAGGACGAGCGCAGCGAACTGCGGCTGCGCGTACGGGCCTCCCTGCTGTCGCTCGGCTCCCGGATGGCGGGCGAGCGCAAGGTGCAGGACAAGGTCGACCAGTGGGTGGAGGACGCGGCCGTCTACGTCGTCACCACCTACCGCAAGGAGATCACCTCCCTGATCACGGACACGGTGGCGGGCTGGGACGCCGAGCACACCACGCGGAAGATCGAGGCGAACATCGGCCGCGACCTGCAGTTCATCCGGATCAACGGCACGGTGGTCGGCTCGCTCGCCGGCCTGCTGATCTACACGGTGTCGCACGCACTGGGAGCGTGAGCGGCCGGGAGGTGACGCGCGGGTGGTCCGAGGTGCCAGGGCGTAAGCAAGTCCGCTCAGGGCACTCGATCCGGGTTCTTCTCGATGAGGAGGGAGCCCATGACCACCGCACAGGCCGGGACCGGCCGAACCGTGACCACCGACATCCCCGCCCGCCTCGACCGCCTCCCGTGGTCGCGCTGGCACTGGACGATCGTTTTCGGACTCGGCACCGTGTGGATCCTCGACGGTCTCGAGGTCACCGTCGTCGGCAACATCGCCAGCCGCCTGTCGGAACCCGGCAGCGGCCTGCCCATCACCTCCGGCGAGGTCACCGGCATGGCGGCCGCCCTGTACGTGGCGGGAGCCTGCTCCGGCGCGCTCTTCTGGGGCCGGCTGACCGACAAGTGGGGCCGTAAAAAACTCTTCATGATCACGCTGGCGGTCTACCTCGCCGCCACCGCCCTGACCGCGATCGCCTTCGACACCTGGTGGTTCTTCCTCTTCCGCTTCCTCACCGGCTTCGGCATCGGCGGCGAGTACGCGGCCATCAACTCCGCGATCGACGAACTGATCCCCAAGGAGTACCGCGGCCGCGTCGACCTGATGATCAACGGCAGCTTCTGGCTGGGCGCGGTCGGCGGCTCCCTCCTGTCGATCGTCGCGCTGGACACGGACATCTTCGCGGCGAACGTCGGCTGGCGCCTCACGTTCGCACTCGGCGCGGTCCTGGCCCTGGTGATCCTGCTGGTCCGCCGGCACGTCCCGGAGAGCCCCCGCTGGCTGCTGATCCACGGCCGCGACGACGAAGCGGAACGCATCGTCTCCTCGATCGAGCGGAAGGTCACGCAGGAGAACGGCGAACCGCTGCCGCGCGCGGAGGGCGAGATCACCATCCACCAGCGCCGCAGCGTCTCCTTCCTGGAGATCGGCCGCACGGTCTTCTCCGACTACCGCCGCCGCGCCATCCTCGGCTTCTCCCTCTTCATCGGCCAGGCGTTCCTCTACAACGCCATCACCTTCGGCTTCGGCGCGATCCTGACGACGTTCTTCGACGTCCCGAGCGGCAGCACCGGCTACTACTTCGCGGTCATCGCGCTCGGCAACTTCTGCGGCCCGCTGCTCCTGGGCAAGCTCTTCGACACGGTCGGCCGCCGCGTGATGATCTCCGGCACGTACCTGCTGTCCGGCCTGCTCCTCTTCGGCACGGCCTGGCTCTTCGACCAGGGCTCGCTCAGCGCGACCACGCTGACCGCCTGCTGGTGCGCGGTGCTGTTCTTCGCCTCGGCGGGCGCGTCCAGCGCCTACCTGACGGTCTCCGAGGTCTTCCCGATGGAGACCCGCGCCATGTCCATCGCCTTCTTCTACGCCATCGGCACGGCAGCCGGCGGCATCAGCGGCCCGCTCCTCTTCGCCGACCTCACCGGCACGGGCAAGGTCGGCGACACGGTCCTCGCCTTCCAGATCGGCGCGACCCTGATGTGCCTGGCAGGCCTGGTGGCAGCGCTCCTCGCGGTCCACGCGGAACGCCGTTCCCTGGAGGACATCGCCACACCACTGACGGCGGCGGAGGGCAAGACGGACAGCGACCCCACCTCTGCCTCCGACTCGACGGGGTCGAGGACGGCGACGGCGCAGGGCCGCACCTAGCTGCGGGCAGTCGTGCCGCTTGGGGCGGCACGGGTGGGCGCAGCGGCACCCCGCTCCGCCGGGTTGCGGACCCACCCG
>NZ_MUKA01000344.1 GCF_002150735.1 Streptomyces africanus | reverse complement strand
CGGCCGTGGCCGCGGTGGTCTGGTCGCCGCGCTCCTGGTGGCCGCGCTGGTCGCGGGCGGCCTGGGCGGCGGTCTCGGTTACACGCTGGCGAAGAACAACGACGACAACAGCGGCTCGACGACGGTGTCCGCCTCCAGCAGCGGCGGCGACGTCAAGCGCGACCCGGGCACGGTCGCGGGCGTGGCCGCCAGGGCGCTGCCGAGCACGGTCACGATCGAGGCCGAGAGCAACAGCGGCGAGGGCGGCACCGGCACGGGCTTCGTCTTCGACAAGCAGGGCCACATCGTCACCAACAACCACGTCGTGGCCGGCGCGGTGGACGGCGGCAAACTCACCGCGACGTTCCCGAGCGGCAAGAAGTACGACGCCCAGGTGGTCGGGCACGCGCAGGGCTACGACGTGGCGGTCATCAAGCTCAAGAACGCCCCGTCGGACCTGAAGCCGCTCACCCTCGGCGACTCGGACAAGGTGGCGGTCGGCGACGCGACCATCGCGATCGGCGCCCCCTTCGGCCTGTCCGACACGGTGACGACGGGCATCATCAGCGCCAAGAACCGCCCGGTCGCCTCCAGCGACGGCAGCGGCAGCCAGGCGTCGTACATGAGCGCCCTGCAGACCGACGCCTCGATCAACCCGGGCAACTCGGGCGGGCCGCTGCTGGACGCGCAGGGCAACGTCATCGGCATCAACTCCGCGATCCAGTCCACCGGCAACGGCGGCTTCGGCACCGGGCAGTCCGGTTCGATAGGCCTGGGCTTCGCCATTCCGATCAACCAGGCCGAGTACGTCGCCCAGGAGCTGATCAAGACCGGCAAGCCGGTGTACGCGAAGATCGGCGCATCCGTCTCCCTGGAGGAGTCCTCGGGCGGCGCGCAGATCTCCAAGGAGGGCGCGGGCGGCGCCGCCGCACCGGTCGAGCCCGGCGGCCCGGCCGCCAAGGCCGGCCTCAAGCCCGGCGACGTCATCACCAAGCTCGACGACCGGGTGATCGACTCCGGCCCCACGCTCATCGGCGAGATCTGGACCCACAAGCCCGGCGACAAGGTCACGATCACCTACGAGCGCGACGGCAAGCAGGACACGGTCGACGTGACCCTGGGCTCGCGCGTCGGCGACAACTGACCAGCGGCCGCGCGCACCGACCCGTTACCCTTGTCCCCGCGCCGCCGATCACGGCCGGCGCGGGGAGGCGTGCCCGAGCGGCCGAAGGGAACGGTCTTGAAAACCGTCGTGGCAGCGATGTCACCGTGGGTTCAAATCCCACCGCCTCCGCAGAGCTGAAGTACCGCGGGTGAGAGGGGCTGTCGAGCGTGCTCGGCGGCCCCCTTTCGTGTGCGTGGGTGAGTGAGAGGTGGTGAGTGCGGGCGTGAGCGGGCGCATCGTCGTCGTCACCGCTGTGCACGGCCCGTCGGCCCGCTTCCTGCCCGAGGCCCACAAGTCGCTGCGCGAGCAGTGGCTGCCGGAGGGCTGGGAGTGGCACTGGGTCATCCAGGAGGACGGGGAGAGCGCGGACGTACGGCCGTACGTGCCCGACGACGAGCGGGTGACCTTCCGGCAGGGCCGGGCCGGGGGCCCTGGTGTCGCTCGGACCATCGCGCTGGCGCACGCCGAGGGTGCGTACGTGAAGGTCCTGGACGCCGACGACCAGCTGACACCGGGCACGCTCGCGCGGGATCTGGCGGCGCTGGAGTCCGACAGCGGGCTCGGGTGGGCGACGTCGCGCGTGCTGGACCTCATGCCCGACGGGTCGACGGCCGGTTTCCCGGGCGACCCCGACCCCGGGCCGATCGAGCGCGGGACCGTCTTCGAGCACTGGAAGGCCAACGGCTTCCTCGCACCGGTCCATCCGGCCTCGCTGTTCGTGCGACGGGAGCTGTTGCTCGCCCTCGGCGGCTGGATGGCGCTGCCCGCGTCGGAGGACACGGGGCTGCTGCTCGCACTGAACGCCGTGAGCCGCGGGTGGTTCTCGGGCGAGGTGGGCCTGCTGTACCGGAAGTGGGAGGGGCAGGTGACCGGGCAGACGGCCCATGTGAACCGGGCCGAGCGCGCTGCCCGGATGGCGGTCGTGGAGGCCAGGGCCCGGGCGCTGGCCGGTCTTCCGTGGACTTTCCGGGCCGGGCACTGATGTGAGCTGATCACCCCCCTATGGCTTGAGCTCCGTCTCCCTCGCTGCCCGCGCGGCAAGGCCATGGCGGATGTACCACTCCGTACCGAGCAACCGCTCCCGCTCGATCGCCGGCAGCGCGGCGATCAGGCCCGGGGCGGCTCCCCGTTCCACCTCCGTGCGGTGCGCCAGCACGGCGGCGATTTTCCGGTCCAGCCAGCCGGTGACGTCGACGGTCGTCGTGACCCGGTCGTCCGGGACCGTGCGCATCGTCTTGCCGGTGGGGGCCAGATGGCCGCCCCACGCCCGGACGGCGGAGTGCGGGTGCGTGGACAGGTACAGCGCGCTCGGCTGCCAGGGCTCACCGGCGTCCGGGTAGAGGCGTTCGAGTCCGGCGGCGTGGACCGCCGGCAGGGTCACGCGGTGGGTGTGTACGTGGTCCTCGTGGCCGGTCAGGCCGCCGTAGGCGTCGTGGGTGACGACGATGTCCGGGCGGAAGTCCCGGATCTGGGCGACCAGGGCGCCCACCGCCTCGTCGAGCGGGGCGTCGCACAGGCGCGGGCTGCCCGGGGCGGACCGCGGGACGCGGGAGTCGGCGTAGCCCAGCAGACGTGGCCGGCCTGCGCCGAGGATGTGGAGCGCGTCGGCCAGTTCCGCGGCGCGCGGGGTGCCCGGCGCCCAGGTGGCCGTGACGACCGCCGTGCGGGCGCCCGCCGCCGCGTGCCGGGCGAGGGTGCCGCCCGCCACCAGGGACTCGTCGTCGGGGTGGGCGAAGACCGCGAGCAGGCTCGGTACCGGCATCGGCCCTCGCTACGGACGGTCCGGTGAGGAGGGTGCGTCGGTGACCGCGATGCTGATGGCCTGGCTGGGGCACTTCTCCGCCGCCTCCAGGACCTCCGGGGCGTCGCCCGCCTCTTCGTGGCCCGGGCGGACGGCACCGAATCCGTCGACGAACGCGAAGACCGCCGGGGCCCTGTGGACGCACTCGGCGGACCCGTAGCAGAGCTCGCGGTCCACAGAGACCTTGTGCCCCTTCATTTCCGTTCCCCCCTCATCCCCCCACCAGCCGATACCGGAAGCCGGTGGACCCGAGGTGTTGACTGCCCAGCGCGAGGCCGGCCGAACCGGCCCGCCCTACCGCGCGCCGGCCGCCGCGAGCCAGTGGGCGACCCGGCGTACGGCGGCCTCGTCGAGGCGTTCGGCGAGGGCCTGGACGGTCGCGTCGTCCTCGGGGGAGAGGTCGTAGAGGCCCGCCTTGCTCAGCCCCGACATGAGGACCTGGTGGCGGCGGCCGGTCATGCGTTCCGCCAGTACGGTCGGTCCGTTCGGTCCGGCGGCAGGGGCTTCGGGGGTCGGCCGGGGTGTGGTCGCCTGCTGCAGGGGTGTGTCGGACTGCGGGGGTGTGTCGAAGCGGTGCCAGGCGCCGTCCTTCGGTCCCCACAGGGCGAAGGTCACCTCGTCCCCCCGCGCGCGCAGCGTCTGTGTCATCTCGCCCAGGGCGTGCAGCACCGGTGAGCGGTGGGGCGACTCCGCGGCTGACCGCCAGGTCCGCTCGGCCGGCCGGTAGTACATCGCCACCCAGCGCGGGGCGCCCTGCGGGCTCGGGCTCTCGGGACGTGTCTCCACTGTGCTCACCCCTGTACGTCGCTCCGGAAGCGGTACGCAGGCCTGCTTGGCAACGGCACGGCGACCATAGCTGACGCATCGTCAGTAATCCAGGGTTGGAGAGCGCGGTCCGCTGGGGAGGATCACCACGTCGTCCGGCACCAGTCCCTCCCCTCGTGGGGACCGGTGCCGAACCGTGGGGTCAACGTCGCCCGACTTCGCTGGAGGTTGACCGGATGAGTGCGCTGCTGCGTCCGGATCCTGCCAGTTCCGGCCACCGACGAGGAGTCTCCGGTTCCGGGGGGACGGTATTACCGCAGGTCAGGCATATAGAGTGAGTTTTCCGGTCCGGACGTCCAGACGCGGGGAGTTGAGGAGTGCAGACCTTGGGTTCCGACTCCGGGGCACGTAACGCCTTAGCGGAGCGCCTCGCACTGCTCTACAAGGAAGCCGGGAACCCTCCCCTCAAACGGGTGTCCGAAGCGGTCGTCCGGCTCCAGCGGGTCGACGAACGCGGGCGTCCCGTCCGGGTGTCCGCGCAGCGCATCAGCGACTGGCGCCGGGCACGGAACGTACCCGCTCAGTTCACCGCCCTCGCGGCGGTGCTGCACGTGCTGATCCCCGAGGCGCGGCGCGCGCGGCCCACGCCGGTCTCCCCGGGCCTGTACGACCTCGGTCAGTGGCAGCGGCTGTGGGAGGCGGCGGTGGCCGGGCCGGTCGGCGAGCGCGACCCGGACTCCGCGGAGCAGGAGCGGCCGGACGCCGAGGTCCCGCCCGCGCCGCCCGGCGGGGTGTGCCCGTACCGGGGGCTGGCCTCGTACCGCAGGGAGGACGCCCGGTGGTTCTTCGGCCGGCAGCGGAGCACGGACGCGCTCGTCGCCCAGCTCCGGGCCGTGGCGGGGGCGGGCGGCCTGGTCATGCTCGTGGGAGCGTCGGGGG
>NZ_MUKA01000343.1 GCF_002150735.1 Streptomyces africanus | reverse complement strand
GGGCAGTGAACCGGAACGGGGGCGACCGGAAAGCGCCTGCCGTTGGCCGGTCCACACCACTTCCCGGCGTCCGGGATCGGTGTACCTGACAAACAACCCGTGGGAGTTCCGGGACGTCCCCGACGAGGCGCCGAGGCTGGTGGTGCAGCAAGCGAACGAGCTCGCTGGACGAGCAGCTCACGAAACGGGAGCGTGAACCGAGTGAACAGCACCGTAGCCAACCACCACCCGGCTCCGGCGACCCCCCAGAACGCTGCGCCGCGCCGTCACACCCAGGCCATCCCCACGGTGACGCCCGACGACGCCCGCTACCCGGACATGATCAGGGGCCACGGCAACAACCGGCACGTGGCCTCTCCCGAGGCGATCCGCCTTCCGTCCACCACCGAGCAGGTCGTCGAGATCGTCAGGGAGGCGGTCCGCGACAACAAGCGCGTCGCCGTCCGCAGCGGCGGACACTGCTTCGAGAACCTTGTCTTCAACGACGAGACGGAAATCATCGTCGACATGCGGCTGATGGACCACGTCGGCTTCGACGAGGACCACGGCGCCTTCGTCGTGGAACCGGGCGCCACACTGCTGAAGATCTACGAGACCCTGCACATCGGCTGGGGCGTCACCCTGCCCGGCGGCGGCTGCTACGCCACGGGCGCCGGCGGCCATTTCTCCGGCGGCGGGTACGGAATCCTCTCCCGCAAGCACGGCATCCTCAGCGACCACCTCTACGCCGTCGAGATCGTCACCGTGGACGAGCGGGGCGAGGTGCGCGCCGTCGTCGCCACCCGCGACCCGGAGGACCCCTACCACGACCTGGCCTGGGCGGTCGCCGGCGGGGGAGGTGGCAACTTCGGTGTCGTCACCCGCTTCTGGATGCGCAGCCGCGGAGCCGAGGGCGGCCCGGGCGACCTGCTGCCGAAGGCGCCGTCCACCGTCTTCTCCATCTTCGCGGCCTGGTCGTGGGACCAGATCACCGAGGAGGCGTTCGCCACCTTCATGGCCCGGTACGCCGACTGGTCCAAGACCCACGGCGGCCTCGACTCGCCGTACATCGACCTCGGCCACTGGATCTTCCTCCAGCACGCCGACTCGGGCACCTTCAACGTCGTCGCGCAGATCGACTCGACCGTGCCGGACGCCCGCAGGCTGGTGGACGACTTCATCGCGTTCGTGGCCGACTCGCTCGGCGTCCAGCCGCAGCGCAACTCCATCACGGAGCAGCCGTTCCTGAAGGCCACCGCGGCGACCATGACCGCCGGCGAGACGATCACCAGCCCCAGTCTGCGCACCTCCCACAAGTCGACCTACATGAAGGACGCCTTCCCCGAGCACCAGGTGCAGACCATCTACCGGTACCTGACGAAGACCGTCAACCCCAACCCGTACAGCTTCCTGGTCATCAACTCCGTCCGCGGACAGATCAGCGCGCTGGACGACGCCGACACCGCGGCCACCCACCGCGACGCCCTCTGGCTGGTGTACTTCGAGTCGTACTGGCACAAGGCCGAGGACGACGAGCGGAACGTCACCTGGCTGCGGTCGCTGTACCAGGACCTGTACGCCGACACGGGCGGCGTCCCGGTGCCCAACGGCGTCACCGACGGCTGCTACATCAACTACCCGGACAACGACCTGAGCGACCCGGCGTTCAACAGGTCCGGCATGTCCTGCCACGAGCTGTACTACAAGGACAACTACCCGCGGCTGCAGCGGATCAAGGCCGAGTGGGACCCGCGGAACTTCTTCCGCCACCCGCAGTCCATCGAGTTGCCGAGCAGCTGACGTGACACGGCCCGGGTGGGGCGGGATGTCCGGCCCCACCCGGCAGTTTTAGACCTAGGTCGTGTCCGCAAAGTCAGGGCA
>NZ_MUKA01000342.1 GCF_002150735.1 Streptomyces africanus | reverse complement strand
GTCCTGCTGCACGGCGCAGGCTCAGTTCCCGCAGCAGGCCGGTGCTCTCCCCGTGCCCGGAGAAGTCGAAGGCGAGGGCGTGGCAGCCGTGGGCGGCGAACTCCTCCAGCAGCGGCACCAGCCGCTCCTTGCTGCCGTTGCCTGCGCCGTGCAGCAGGACGGCGGTCGCCCTGGCCGGCTCACCAGGGCCGGCGCCGCCGGACAGTCCGCTGAGCCGTTCGCCGTCGACGGTGTGGGTGAAGGGGATCAGCTCACTCATACGGCCATTCACTCACGCACCCGGGCGGGTGACGGACGTTCACACCGGCGCGGTCACAGACCCGGTGCTCCCCACACCGGGAACCAGCGGCCCAGGTCCTGCTCGATCGGCAGGTCCTCGGCGAGTGCCGCCCGTACCTGGAGTTCCAGCGCGTTGTCACGCCGCTGTGCCTTTCCGGGCAGGGGCGCGAACGGGTAGAAGGTGCCGCGCTTGTAGAGGTAGACCAGCCCGAGCCGCCTGCCCGACCGGTCCCTGAACCCGGCCAGGGAGCACAGGAGCTGGGGGCCGAACCCGTTGACCTCCATCTGGCTGTTCACGGCGTGCAGGTCCGTCACGAGCGGGGCCAGCTGGTCGGGGGCGCGGTGCGAGACCAGCCAGGAGTAGCCGTAGTCGTCCTGCCGCAGTTCCACCGGGGGGCCGTCGCGGTCGATGTCGGCGTCCAGCAGCGCCTGCACCTCGCGGTGGGTCTGGTCGAAGGCCGCGCCCTCGACCGTGGCGAAGCACACCGCGCCCTGCCCGGTCGGGGTGAAGCCCGCAGAGGCCTCCAGCGTCACGGCCGCCGACGGCAGGGCGAAGAGCCGGTCCAGATCCGGCGCGACCGGCTTCGTGCGGCCGAGCAGAATGTCCAGCAGCCCCATGCCCCGCTCACACCCCTCCGGGTGCCGTCGCCTCGCCCAGCTCGGCGGAGATCCGGCCCAGCTGGTCGAGCCGCTGCTGCAGGCTCGGGTGGGTCGAGAAGAGCTGTGCGACACCGGGCTCGCGGCCGAGGGCCGGCGTGAAGTAGAAGGCGTTGAAGGCCTGGGCCGTGCGCAGGTCCTTCGTCGGGATGCGGGCGATGTCCCCCGACACCTTGGTGAGGGCGGAGGCCAGCGCCGAGGGCCGGCCGGTGAGCAGCGCCGCCGCACGGTCCGCCGCCAGTTCCCGGTACCGGGACAGGGACCGGATCAGCAGGAAGCTCAGCGCGTACACGGCCGCCGAGACGCCCATCACCGCGGCGAAGATCACCGCCGTGTTCTGGTCGCGCCGGCCCCCGCCGAACAGCTGCGAGTAGAAGGCGAACCGCACGATCAGCCCGGCGAGCACTCCGAGGAACGAGGCGACCGTGATCACGGCGACGTCCTTGTGCGCCACATGCGACAGCTCGTGCGCGAGCACGCCCTCCAGTTCGGCCGGCTCCAGGCGCCTGAGCAGCCCGGTCGTCACACAGACCACGGCATGGTCGGGGTTCCGCCCGGTCGCGAACGCGTTGGGCATGTCCATGTCGGACACGGCCACCACCGGCTTGGGCATGTCCGCGATGGCGCACAGCCGGTCCACGACCCCGTGCAGCTCGGGATACTCCTCACGCTCCACGACCCGCCCGTGCATCGCGAACAGGGCGACCCGGTCCGAGAACCAGTACTGCGCCCCGAGCACCGCGGCCGCGACCAGCACGACCAGCACCCACGACTTCAGCAGCACGATCAGCGCGGCGACGAACCCCACGTACACCAGCCCGAGCAGGAACAGCGTGATCCCCATACGGGTGGTCAACCGCCGGTCGCTCCGGAAGCGGCTGTGCATCTGCATCACCCCGCAGTCACGCACTCGTCCCACTGCCAGTGTGCACCCGGTCCGGCCCATGAACGGGTCGCGATCGCCCCCAGGCCCGGCAAAGGCGTCAGCCGCCCGCGGCCACCGCGTACCCGGGCACGGACGGCCACCGGACCGTCAGCACCACCGACTCCTCCTCGGCGCACCAGGAGTGATCGACTCCGCGTCCCCACACGACGTAGTCGCCCTGCCGCTCCAGCAGGACACTGCGACCGGGAAGCTCCACCCGGAATCGCCCGCTGATCAGAACGAGTAGCGTGGTCCGCTCCTCGCCCCGCACCCACTGCGACCGCTCGGCGCCGGCCGGATGGACACCCCACTTGACCTCGACGGCCTCGCTGTGCCGCGGATCGCCGACGTCCTTGAAGTGCCCGAGGAGCCATCCCCGGTCCAGCGCCGCGTCCCGGCCCGCGTTGCCCACGTACACACCGTCATCCACGCGGCCGGACGCTCCCTCGTACAGCGGCCGGCCTAGTACGGCGGCCGGAAGTTGATGTACCCGAGCAGCACGATCACCGCGGCCACGCAGCCGAGCACCACGACCGTCGACACCCACGCCGAGCGGGACCCGCGACCGGACGACCTGTGATCGGGCTCGGGACGGAAGGGCACGGGCCCGGGCGGGTCGTGCTTCCAGCGCGCGGCGAGCATACGGGCCCGTGCCGAGGGCTCCTTGTGCTCGGCGCTGTCCGCCCATCTGAGGTCGAACTCGCGCTCCTGGCCGTCCTGTTCGTGCTCGGGCATCTCCTGCTCCACCCCCGTGAGGTCCTGGCAGCAGAATAGAACACACGACCGCGCCCCCGCTGCCCGTACGGACGGCGGAGGCGCGGTCGTGATGCCTCGATCAGGCGTCGATCACACGGATCGGGCGTCGATCACACGTCGAAGTAGAGCTCGAACTTGGATGGTCGATCCGTCACCTGCGGAAGGATCCCTCTAGCGCGTTGACCTGCGTGTTTGACCGTTGGGACACGTTGGGAAACGCTAAGAATGTTGGAATGTTCTGCGGACTGATTGCGGACCGCCAGCGTCACTCACGGTCGCACCGCATACGAGGGCCCCCTCGCCTGACTCCACCAGGCGAGGGGGCCCTCTTTGCGTTCCGCCCAACTCCACTGGGCAGACCGCCCACGTCAGTCGAGGTCGTACTCGGAGGACAGCTCACGGCCGGCGCCGAGGTAGTCGACGGCGTACTCGGTCGGCTCGCCGTTCTGGTCCCAGTAGTGATTGATCACCACCACGGTCGGTGTCCCCGCCTCGACCTCCAGCGGGCCGGCGACGTCCTCCGGGACCTCGCGGAGCGCCACCGTGTCCCGCCGCCGAGCCACCCGCCGCCCGGTGCGCTCCTCGATCAGCCCGAACGTCATCTTGGGGAGCGGTGCGGCCTCGAGGAACTCCGGCGCCTGGTCGGCGATCGCGCCGGACACCCACGTCGTGGACACCGTGACGACGCCCGCACTGTCGAGGTACCGGCGCCGGCGCCTTGCAACCTCGGCGCCGGCCTCAAGGCCGAGGGCGTCGGCAACCTCTTGAGATGCCGTTTCCCTCACGGCGTCGAGGATCTCGACGCGCTCGCTGTCGCCGATGGTGGCCGCGCCGGCCTGCAGCTTGGAGAGACGGTCGGCGCCCGCGGTGAGCTTCTTCGGCGTGGTGACGATCGTCCCCACGCCCGGCGTCGCCGTGGCGTATCCCTCGGCCCGGAGTACGCCTGGGACGCGCGCAGCCGTTGCTCGGCTGACCTGTTCGGTTTCCATGATCTGGCTCACCGAGGGGACGCGGTCGCCCGGCTGCAACTCACCGCTCTCGATGCGCTCGATGATCTGCGCCGCAATGCGTTGGTACGGCGGCAGCCCTGAGAGATCACGAACCATGAAAACTCCTAACTTCTAGAATGTTCTGCAATGCCTGTTGACTCTGTAGGTGTTCTAGAACATCCTAGGCGTGTACCCAATCGGCGCGACAGATGTCGATTGGGACAAGCCAGACACGTCAAAGCCCTGACGGGGTGATCGCGGCGTTGCACCGCCGCGCCCGCCAGGGCCTCGCATCCAAGAGTCGAGGTCTCAGATGCACGCTGAGCTTATCTCGCCTGCCCAGAAGCAGGCGCCCGCTCCGGAACCGCTCCGAGTCAAGGACATCGCCACCGCGCTGCGCGTCGAGCCGGGCACGGTCTACGCCGAGATCAAGAGCGGCCGTCTCCCCTCCTACCGCGTCGGCCAGGGCCGCGGCACCATCCGCGTCTCCCGCGCCGCCTTCACCCAGTACCTCGCCGAGCGCGGCATCCCCGCTGCAGAACTGGCGGTGGCGCTGTGATGACGACCGCCATCAGTCAGCACGTCGCCGCTCTGTCCGGCACCCTCCCCGCGATCCCGAAGCAGCCGACGGCCCTCGACAAGTCGCGCGCCGCCGCCGAGCTGTCCGTTGCTCAGCTGATGGACACGCCGCTGCAGCAGCTCGTCGATGAGCTGCACGTCACCCTCGACGAGTCGTCCATTACGGACCCGGAGTTCACCGGGTACATGTACGCGACCCGGAAGACCGTGGTCGTCTCCCTCCCGCCGAACCGGTCGGAGCTGGAGCACGACTGCATGGCCCGCTACTTCATCGGCCGCGCCTTCCACGTCAAGGGCCTGCCCCCGCTCCCCGAGCCGTTCGCCGTCACGGACTTCACCGGCGACTCCGACCCGGACATGGACGAGGCGCTGCGCCGAGTTCGCCAGGGTGGTGTCGCCTGATGCCGCGCCGTAACGCCAACGTCGACAAGACCCGCGACACCCACCGCATGTACCTCATGGCCGAGGACGGTCTGCCCCTGCGGGTGCCGGGCCGCCGCGTCAGCCGCAAGAACCGGCGCAGGGGGTGGGCCGCGTGAGCGAGCGCCAGATCCTCGCCGACTTCCCGGCCGGTAGCCCGCGCGGCTCGTGGCCGGCCGAGGAGCGGGCCGCCGAACTGCGCGAGCAGGGACAGCCCGCCACGGTCGTCATGGACCTCCCCTCTGACCGCTTCCTCGTCGTCACGGAGGGCGCGGCATGACTGAGCTGCCCACCACCGTCCGCGACCTGCTCGCCGCCGTCCTGGAGGCCCTCGACATCCCGCACCCGGCCACGGTCGGCGGGGAGAAAGCCCACGACGAGGTGCTCAACGAGCGCGTCACGCACGTAGCGGTCGCCCTCCGCTCCGTCCTCGACGACAAGCCGCTCATGGGCATCGAGTGGACGACCGCCTATCTGCGTGAGCAGCTGGCCAAGCACCCGGCTACCGGGTATGTCACCGTTGCCCAGGCGCACGCCCGGCTCGCCGAGGGCAAGTCCTGGTCCGAGGCCGTCGCCCTCCCCACCGGGGAGGACCAGTGAGCGACCTGCCCACGGTGACCGTGTTCACCGCGGACCACGGCGACGTGACGATGCCTGAGCCGTCCTGGTGCACGGGCGAGCACTCCGCCGAGGGGTACCGCGCCGACATCGAGCACCAGGGCGAGGAGATCGAGCTCACGGTGCAGACCCCGTGTCACGGCCCGGTGGCCGTGGCGAAGGCGGGCCTGCTGCAGCGGCCGTTCTCCGAGCTCGGGCCGAAGGCGCCGCTGGTGATGGTCGAGTTCGACGAGCTGCACGAGTACGACGCCGAGTCCCTCGCCGGCCTGCTCGACGCGCTCGTCGCCTGGGCGATCGGCCCCATGCACCAGCTGCACGAGCGTCTGCAGCTGCTGGAAGGGGGCGACCAGTGAGCGCCCAGCCTGAGCCGCGGTTCGTCAACGACTTCCACCCCGGTGTGGCCCTGGCGAAGCTGCTGGCCTCCGTCGACCCGAAGCCGACCGATGCGCCTGCCGCCCTGCGGGTGTGCATGCAGCGGCCGGACGGCCTGACCTACATGGCCGTCGAGCTCACGGAGGTGGGCGCCGAGCTCGTCGCCGGCCTGCTGGAGGCCGAGGAGGACCGGCAGCGCGTCGCCGGGCCGCCCGCGGTCCGCACGCTGCGCGTGCTGGAAGGCGGCGAGCAGTGAGCGCGAAGTGGCCCGTGCGCCGGCCGACCGAGCATGCCGCCCTGCGCGCGGTGTGCCGGTCGGCCCGGCCGACCCCTCCCGTCCCTGCCCTGATGGCCGCGCTGCTCGACGCGAACGAGCGGCGTGACCGTGAGGGCGTCTGCCTGGCTGCGCACCGTGTGGTGCGGGCCGCCGCCCCGGAGGTGGGCGAGTGAAGAACGACTACCTGAAGTGGGGTGCCCTGGCCGCCGCGCTCGTCGCGACGGCCTCGGCCGAGTACGAGCTGGCCCGCGCGGTCGGCTTCAACGAGTGGGTGGCCGCGGCCGTGCCGGGCGCCCTGGACATCTACACGATCCGCGCCTTGCGGGCGCACCGCGACGTCCTCGCCGCGGTCCTCGCGCTGATCCTGGTGAACTCGGCAAGCCATCTGGTGACGGTCGGTCTGCTGCCCGTCGACTGGCCGCTCGTCGTCGCCGTCGCGGCGATCGCTCCGCTCGTTCTGTGGCGGGTGCACCGGCTCGCCGACGTCGTCGAGGAGGCGCCCGAGGAGGAGTCTGCCGAGGACGCTCCGGAGCCGGAAGCGGAATCCGTACCCGCCGTACCTGAGCCGGTCCGGCCGATCCCGGACGTCGTACCCGAGGGCGCCCGGCTGCTGCCGATCGTCGCCCGCCCGACGCCCGCCGCGAAGACCCTCGTACCCGCAGCCGAGTACACCCGTACCCGCACCGAAGTACACGCGGAGTACGTACCCGACGTGGCGCCTCTGACCGAGTACGGCCTCGGCCTGGCCGCCGAACACTTCAAGGCTGAGCTGCTGGCGGGCAACGTCCCGTCCATCCGCGCCATCAAGGAGCGGCTGTCCGTCGGCCAGAACCGGGCCAAGGAGATTCAGGACGGCTTCCGCCAGGCCCTCGCCGCATGGCAGCTCGTCGGGACGGAGGCGACGTCGTGAAGTGGACGCTGCTCGCCCTCGCCGCGGTCCTGCTGTTGTCGTTCCCGCAGCTGCTCGGCCTGGTCGCCGAACCGATCGTCCTCGCCCTCGGCGCTGGCGTCGTGGCTGACGTCCGGGCCAGGCGCCGCCGCCCGGTTGCCCGAGACCGGAGGTGGCCGCGGTGAGCCCGCGCAAGGTTCGCCCCCGTGCCCCGAAGCGCGCCCCCGAGGTGCCCGTGCCCGGACAGCTGGGGATCTTCGGCTCCGCCGAGCCGTGGCAGCCCACCGGCTGCGACTGCTGGCCGCCGGTCCCGCGCGGCTGTCACCACTGCCAGCACTGCGATACCTGCCAGGACTGCGGCCGATGCGCTGGCCGCGGCTGCGCCTGCGACTGCGAGGAGGACTGACCCATGAGCGACGACGCCTTGACCAAGGCCCTCGCCGCCGCTGCCGAGGCCTCCAAGGACTCCAAGCAGCTGGAGCTGATGCAGGCCGTGGTGATCGGCCAGGCGCTCGCCCAGGCCATGCAGCCGCAGCAGCACAGCTGCCAGCACGACCACCAGGCGCGCAAGGAGTTCGACGCCCGGAAGTGGTGGACGATCGGCGGCTTCACGGTCGTGGGCGGGTGCGTCGCCTGCGCCCTCGCCATGGCGTTCGCCGTGGCCGCGGTCGCCGTCGCCATCGGCGCGACCTGCGCGACCGGCTGCTTCCTGATCCTGCGCTCGATGTGGCGCGACTACCTCAACAACCGCTGACCGGAGGAACCCATGACCCGCAACGAGGCCCTGCAGCTGGCCCGCGCCGCTGCGCTGCACGCCCACGACCTGGCGGCCGAGGCCGAGCGCTTCGCTCGACACGAGGACTTCCGGCCCAAGGCGCCTGCGTTCGCCGCGGCCGGCACCGTCTGGGCGCGCACCGCCCAGGCCTACGCCGCCATCGGCGCCGCCCTGCCCGAGCACACCGCCGAGACCACGGAGGACTGACCATGGCTAACAACGGACGCTCAAACCACATCCGCGACTTCGCGAATCGGCAGGCGGAACGGCCCTACACCCGCGAGAACCTGGGCGGCAGCAACAAGAGCAACAAGTTCGCCAACGCCGGTGCCGCAGCTGGTGGGTTCGTCGGCGCGATGGGCGGCTCGTTCGCCCCGCCCGTCAACATCACCATCAACCGCGGCAACGGCGCCCAGGCGCAGGGCGGCCGGCCGCAGTCCCGCAGCCTGCTGCCCGCCCCCGAGTTCGGCTCCCCGGCGCAGGTGCGGAACTACTGCAACAGCCTGCGGGCCGCGGGCGTGACGCTGTCCATCGAGGTGGCCATGGCCGCCGAGATCCTCAAGGCCGTACTCGCCGCTGTACCCGACCCGGAGGGCCGCCCGTTCGGCTCCCGGGTACGGGCCGCCAAGGTCGCCCGGAAGCTCAACAAGTCCGCCGACGCCCTGCGGAGCGCGGCGAAGAACGCCGCCGCCGCGTACTCGGCTTTCCAGCAGGAGTACGAGGAGGAGATCAACCGGGTACGCCACCGCGCCCGGAAGCCTCAGCAGCCGGTCATCAACTGGGCGCAGCAGTAAGGAGGTACGACCATGGCGAAGGAAGTCTGGACTGACCAGGACGGACGGAAGTACCCGATCCCCGTCAAGCAGCGTGAGGGCCGCTCCGACTCCGGGGGCACCGTTCGGGCGTACCTGCTGAACCGGGCGAAGCCGCACCTGCCGCCGTGGCTCACGGTCGGCGGGATCGGCCTGGCCGGTGGCGGATCGAGCCTCATGTGGGAAGGGTCGGCCGCTGCCGGCGTGGGCCTCACCCTCGCCTCCGTGGCGCTCACGGGCGTCACCTGGTGGGCGGGCCGCTCGACGAGCGCCCAGCGGCGCCTGCACTCGGCAATCACGGTTGCGGCCGGGTCGACGTGGTTCACCGCGGCGGCCCTGGCCGGGCCGTTCACCGGCCCCCTGCCCGACCTGTTCCTGATGGGCGGGGCGACCCTCGCCCTGTCGTGGAACGTGCGGCTCGTACTGCGCACCCCCGAGGCGGCCGGCGAGGACTCCGACAAGGGCCTGCTGGCGAAGGTCGGCCTGGCCCGCGCGCAGATCGGGCAGCCCAAGGTCGAGCCGAACAAGGTCACCGTCCCCTACGCCCTCCCTGCTGGAGAGGGCACCAACCAGGACGTGTCCAAGGCCCTGCCCGGTCTCGCCGCGGCCCTGGACGTCCCCGCCAACGCGGTGCGCAACCGGCCCGACCCGGACTCGGCGGCCCGCGGAACCTTCACCATCGTCCCCAAGGACATGCTGCGGGACGTCATCTGGTACCCCGGCCCGTCCAACCCGGGCGGCTCCATCGCCGAGCCCATCGTCATCGGCGTCTACGAGGACGGCCGCGAGCTGCAGCTCACCATCCCCGACGCGCTCCACCTGCTCATCATGGGGATGACGGGCTCGGGCAAGACCGAGGGCGCCATCGACGTGCTGTGCGAGGTGTTCTCCCGCAGGGACGTCATCGGCTGGCTGTCCGACCCCAAGCGCGGCCAAGACCTGGGCGAAGCCTTCGCTGCCTGTGACTGGGTGGTCGACACCCCGGCCGGCGCCGAAATGATGATCGAGGCGCTCAAGGTGGTCGTCCCGGCCCGGCAGAAGTGGCTCGGCGACCACGGATATCGCAGCTGGGAGCCTGCCGCCGCCGAGCAGCAGAACGACCCGGCGCACTCCTGCCAGAAGGGCCGCACGTGCGGCTGCCCCGGCATGCCGTACCTGGTCGCCTGGTTCGAGGAGGCCGCCAACACCCTGCGCGCCACCGACGACGACGTGTTCACCGGCATCGCCCAGGAAGCCCGATCGGCAGGTGCCTGGCTGGTCATCAGCATGCAGCGCGCTTCCGGCTACCAGATCAGCACGGACACCCGCGCGTCTCTGCCCGCGTCGCTGTGCTTCGGGGTCGAGGAGAAGGACGCCCAGTTCGCCCTGCCCTCCGAGGTCCTGGAGGCCGGCGCCAATCCGGGGGCGTGGGGCAACAAGCGGCCCGGGTACAACTACCTGGTGGCGAAGGGCATCGACGAGGAACTGTGGTCGACCCCGGCCCGGACGTTCCGCAACGACCCCGTCTCGCTGGAGTGGGTGGCCCGAGAGTTCGCCCCGATCCGCATGGGCGTCGACCCCGTCACGGCCGGCGCCGCGGCCAGCGTCGCCGGACGGGCCTACACCGACCGTATGGCCGACCAGGCGCCGGCCGAGGAGGAAGACGACATGCAGCACGAGCCGTCCGTCGACCCCGAGGACGTCGACATCGACCCCGAGGCCGAACTGCCCGAAGCCGAGCAGGGCGACGACGCCCCGATCTTCGGGCAGGAGAAGGGCCGCAAGCCGAAGGGGGAGGAGGCCCGCCAGCTGTTCGAGGAAGCGCTGCAGGAGTTCGAGCGCAACGGGCAGATGGTCGTCGGCCCGAAGGACTTCCACGACTGGTGCGAGAAGCACCACCTGTCCCGCCCGTGGGTGTCCGGACAGCTCAAAGAGGCGTACAAGCGGGGGCGCGTCGAGGACACCGGTACCACCGGCCGGTGGCGGATCGTCCCCGCCCTGACACCCGCCTGACAGCTGACACCGTCAGGGCCGCGTGACACCCAAACGCCTAGGCAGGCGCGGGTGTCACGCGCCCTGACAGCGGGGGCTGACACCCGCCCTGACACTCTCAGGCGTCTGCATCCTTCAACGCGCGCTCGACGGCCTGCAGCTCGCGCTCAAGCTCGCGTTTCAGAGTCCGCGCCCGCGTCAGTTGGCGCCGAGCAGCAGCCTCAGCTGCCATCGCCTGCACTTCCTGCTGGTGCGCCTGGTCGAGTTCGGCGCCGAGTTCCGCAGCACGCTTCGCCAGATCATCAGCGGAGCCGCGTGCTTGCGGCGGATTGATCAGGGGGTCCAACTCCAGATTGAGCACCTGAGCGAAGGCCGCCACCTCCTCGAATGGCACTGGTCGAGTGCCAGCCTCCGTCCGTGTGATCGCAAGAGGGTTCACGTCTTTCCCCAGCAGCGCGCCGAGGCGCCTCGCCAAATCCGCCTGCGTCCACTGACGGTCTTCGCGCGCCTGGCGCACCAGCGCCCCGAATGCTTGCCCAACGCCATCCAACTTCATGAGGTGAAAGTAGCGACTTCCCCTCACGACTTCAACAGTGGTACCTTCCAGCCATCGCTACGTGAAGGTGGCTACTTCACGAGAAGAAGGAAGATCATGGGATCTCTCGCAGACAAGATCGAGAAGTACCTGACAACCGAAGAGGTCGCCCGCCGATACCGCACCAGCCCCGGCACGATCCGCTACTGGCGACACATCGGCTACATCCCCGAGGGCGTCAAGCGCGGCCGGCGCGTCCTGTACGACCCGGACGTCCTCGACCGGTGGGACGCGAAGCAGGCGGAGAACGAGGCGGCCTAATGACCCAGAACGCAGAAACGCCCCGGGCGGAATCCGGGGCGTTTCACGAAGACTCCGCGGCGGGCGGTAAGTCCGCTGCCACGGTACCGGAAACGTCGCCTCAGAGCGACGCCCTGTTCTCCGCCGAACCGTCCCTCGCCGTCGCTCGGCCCGTCCCCATGCAGACGTCCGGCCGGCTGGAGTTCGCCGCACGCTGCCCCGAGTGTCGCGCCTGGCACCGGCACATCGGCCTCGGCGAGAAGGACGCACCCTGCGGCGCCCACTACCGGCTGGAGTTCGCCAACAAGGGGGCCTCGGCGTGAGCAACCACGACAACGCCCTCGACAACGCCCTGCGGGCCGCAGCGCTCGGCTACGCGGTAGCGCCGACCACCATCAACAAGACGCCCGCCATCCCGTCCCCGCACGAGAAGGGGCACAGCTGCAGGGGCGAGTGCGGACAGCCCGGACACGGCGTGTACGACGCCACCACCAACGCGGCTGATGTACGTCGTCTGTTCGCGCTGGCCCCGAAAGCGGTCGGCTACCTGATCGCCTGCCGTGGGCGACTGGTCGGCCTCGACATCGACCGGAAGAACGGCGTCGACGGCTGCGCCACCCTCGACCAGCTCGCCCGCGAGCACGGGTTCGAGATTCCGCAGACGACGACCATCTGCACCCCCTCCGGAGGCTTTCACCTCTGGTTGACCGTCCCCGAGGGTGTCACCGTGCCGAACTCGGTCGGGCGCCTCGGCCCCGGCATCGACATCCGAGGAACCGGCGGCTACGTCATCGGTCCCGGCAGCACCGGCCGCGCTGGGGAGTACACGTTCCACCCCAAGGTCGGGTACGTCGACCCTCAGCCCGTCCCCGAGCAGCTGCTCAAGCTGATGCTGCCTCCCGCCCCGGTCGTCCGCCCTCAACGTCGGAGCGTTCCCGCGCCCGACACTGCGGGGCGTGCCTTGGACGGGCTCGTGAACGTCGTCCTGAGCAGCCCCCAGGGCACGCGGAACGACCGTCTTTTCTGGGCTGCCGCAAAGGCATGGGCGCACGTGCGAGACGGGCATCTCGCGGCCAGCGAGGTGGAGGGTGCTCTGGTTTCGGCGGCTACCCAGATCGGCCTGAGCGAGGCAGAAGCGCGGCGCACCGTTGCGTCGGCCGGCCGCGGAACGGAGGTGCCCGCATGAGCGAGGAGGCGACCCAGCAGGACACCGAGGAATGGACGGATAACCGTCTCGTCCCCGAGGGCGTCCGCATGCCCACCGGCTACAAGATCAGCTATGGCGGGGTGTGGGTCGAAAAGCAGGTCGCCAAGGACACGTTCGTTGACGTCCGGATCGCGTGGGCACCCCTGGTCATCCGCTCCGTCTACGTCGACCCGGCCGGCGACCAGGCCGTCGAACTGGCATGGACCGACCGCGGGCACGTCGTCACCAGGACCGTGCAGCGCTCCGTCGTCCGACGGGGCCGCATCCTTGTGGCCACCCTCGGCGACGCAGGCCTGCCCGTCATCGAGGCCGACGCCAAGCTGGCGGAACGCTACCTCGCAGCCTTCGAGTCCCTGAACCAGGGCAAGATCCCGCGTGTTCACCTCGCCCGACAGCTGGGCTGGCAGAAGGACGGCACGTTCGTCACGGCGCAGGACACCCCGCACCGGGTCGAGGTCAAGTACGACGAGCAGAAGCCAGCGCTCGCCGCCCACGCCCCAGCAGGGACATTCGCGGGCTGGCAGGCCGCCGTGAAGCCCATGGAGTCGTACCCGGCCGCCCAGATGGCGCTGTACGCCTCCCTCGCCGCCCCCCTGCTGGAACTGGTCGGGGTCAACTCGTTCACGGTCGACATCTCCGGGCGGTCGACGCGAGGGAAGACCACAGCAGCCGGCGCCGGGATGAGCGTGTGGGCCGACCCCAGCGAGAAGGCAGACGGCATGTACTCGTGGCGCACCACGATGCTCGCCGCCGAGAAGCGCCTGAACCTGGTCAACGGCCTGCCGGTCGTGTTCGACGAGACCAAGCTCGTGCGTGACCCGGAGTTGGTGCACGCACTGCTGTACTCCATCCCGAAGAACCACGGGCAGGCCCGTGGCGGGGGCTGGCCGTCCGGGCTGCCCTGGCGAACCGTGATGATCTCCACTGGGGAACAGTCGGTCCTCACCTTCACGACCGATCAGGGCGCCGGTGCCCGCGTCCTCACGGTGAGGGAGGCGCCGTTCGGCACGGACGGACCGGAGTCCGCCACGGCGGCCGTCGACGTCCGAGACGGGTGTGCGGAGCACTACGGCACGGCTGGACCCCGGTTCGTCGAGAAGCTCCTCGAGGCCACCGCCGGTGACGGGAAGCGGCGCCTGGTCGCCCGGCACAAGGAATTGACGGAAGCTCACCGGTACGACAGCGACATGTCGGCCCGCAGGGCGCCCCTGGTGGCCGTTCTCGCCCTCGCTGCGGAGGCCGGCCACCGATGGGGCATCGTCCCCTTCCCGCCCCCGCAAATGCCCGTCTGGGAGCGGCTGTTCGCCGTGTCGGACCAGACCGACAATCGCGGGGAGATGGCGCTCGACGTCGTGCGTGAGTACGTGGCTGGCCACGGCTCGGAGCTGTGGAGTCCGCACACCGAAGAGAAGGCCCCGTTCAGCGGATGGGTCGGGCGGGACATCCAGATCGACGGAACGCCCACAGTGGCGCTGTTGCCGCAGCGTCTTCGAGAGATCCTCCAGCGCGCCAATTACGACCTGGATGCGGTCCTGCCCAGCTGGCTCGAAGCGGATGTCCTGGTGAAGAACACCAAGACCCGGCCGGCCCACCTGGTCCCCAAGAAGCTCGACGGCCGACTCGCCCGGATGCTCGTCTTCTCACCGGGCCAGATCGTCAGCACAGAAACCGACCCTGACGACGGGGAGTGACACATGCCCCACTCGTCACAGAGAAGTCCTCCCTCTCTTCCGGCCAACTGCGTAACCCGCCGCCGAAGCTACGAACCGGCAGGTCAACGCACTAATCACCGGGTTACGCAGCCGTGCGTAACCCGCCTCACCGCCAATCCATGCAGGTCACAGCACTGCACCGGGCACGCGCGGAGGGTTACGCAGTTCTGCCCAACAGAGAGCCCGAATTTTCAGCGCAGCACGTAGAGGAGTCACGGACAGTGAGTCGCAAGCAGGACAAGAAGAGGAGCGGACGTACCTGCCGCCTCTGCCACCAGTACGCCGGGAACCGGGCCGTCTGCTCGACGTGCAGCCCCAAGCGCGGCACCCGCACCCACCGCGACAAGTACGCCCGGCAGGGCTCATGAGCGGCGGCTGGCAGCGCTCGACCAGGAAGGCCCGGCTGCCCTCCAACTGGCGGGCCCTGCGCGCCGAGGCGCACCGCAGAAACCCCCGGCACATCTGCCACATCTGCGGCCAGCCCGGAGGCGACGCCCTCGACCACAAGCAGCCCGGCGACGACCACAGCCTCGACAACCTCGACTGGGCCCACGACCAGATGCCCCCGTACTGCCACCGCATCAAGAGCAGCCGCGAGGGCAACGCGGCACGGCCCCGAGCCACACGACCCC
>NZ_MUKA01000041.1 GCF_002150735.1 Streptomyces africanus | reverse complement strand
CTCCGGCCCCCGCCCGCCCGCGGGGCCGTGGCGCCTCGCCCCTCGGCAGTTCACCCCGGCACTCGTCGCGTCGGCGCACTACCCTCGGTGCTCATGAGCGACAGGCATATCAGTCAGCACTTCGAGACGCTCGCGATCCACGCGGGCAACACCGCCGACCCCCTGACGGGCGCGGTCGTCCCGCCGATCTACCAGGTGTCCACCTACAAGCAGGACGGCGTCGGGGGCCTGCGCGGCGGCTACGAGTACAGCCGCAGCGCCAACCCGACCAGGACCGCGCTGGAGGAGAACCTCGCCGCCCTGGAGGGCGGCCGTCGGGGGCTCGCGTTCGCGTCCGGGCTGGCGGCCGAGGACTGCCTGCTGCGTACGCTGCTCAGCCCCGGTGACCACATCGTCATCCCCAACGACGCCTACGGCGGCACGTTCCGCCTCTTCGCCAAGGTCGTCGCCCGCTGGGGAGTGGAGTGGTCGGTCGCCGACACCGGCGACCCGGCCGCCGTACGGGCCGCGATCACCCCGAAGACCAAGGCCGTGTGGGTCGAGACGCCCTCCAACCCGCTCCTGAACATCACGGACATCGCCGCCGTCGCTCAGATCGCCCGGGACGCGGGCGCCCGCCTCGTCGTCGACAACACCTTCGCCACGCCCTACCTCCAGCAGCCGCTCTCGCTCGGCGCGGACGTCGTCGTGCACTCGCTGACCAAGTACATGGGCGGCCACTCGGACGTCGTCGGCGGCGCCCTGATCACGAACGACCCGGACCTGGGCGAGGAGCTGGCCTTCCACCAGAACGCGATGGGCGCGGTCGCCGGGCCCTTCGACTCCTGGCTGGTGCTGCGCGGCACCAAGACCCTCCCCGTGCGCATGGACCGGCACAGCGAGAACGCCGCGAAGGTCGCCGACATGCTCACCCGGCACGCGCGCGTGACGAGCGTCCTGTACCCGGGCCTGCCGGAGCACCCCGGTCACGAGGCCGCCGCCAAGCAGATGAAGTCGTTCGGCGGCATGGTCTCCTTCCGCGTGGCGGGCGGCGAGGAGGCGGCCGTCGAGGTCTGCAACCGCGCCAAGGTCTTCACGCTGGGCGAGTCCCTGGGCGGCGTCGAGTCGCTGATCGAGCACCCCGGCCGGATGACGCACGCCTCCGTGGCCGGCTCGCTCCTGGAGGTGCCCGGCGACCTGGTGCGGCTGTCCGTCGGCATCGAGAACGCCGACGATCTGCTGGAAGACCTCCAGCAGGCGCTCGGCTAGTCACGGCGATCCCGGCGGCGTCACCAGCCGGTGAGGGGTGGAGTCGTGTCCGACGGCGGCTCCACCCACGGGCGGGCCGTCAGCGCCCACACCGTGAACGCCACGGCCGCCGCGAACATCAGCAGCCACAGCAGGCGCCGGGCGACCGTCCTGCGCCGCAGCATCCGGCCGCCCCGGCGCACCGCCTCCGCGTGAAGCTCCGGCGGCACGGACCGCGTCGACGCCTCCTCCAGCAGCCGCCGCACGGCCGCGTCGCGGTCGTTCCCGCTCATGCCGACCTCCGTTCGCCGGGAGAGCACGCGCCGAGGCGGCTCTCGCCGGGAGAGCCGCACAGACTCATGACGGCACCGTCTTCGCGGCCCTCACTGCCGGGGCCGGGCCCCGCGCGCGGTGCAGCAGGGTCGTCGTCGCCCGGTGGCAGATGGCCCGTACGCGCTCCGGGGACAGGCCGAGCAGGGCGGCCGTCTGCTCCTCGGCGACGCCTTCGTGGAGCATCAGCACCAGGATGAGCCGCTCCTGCGGGCTGAGCGGGGCCAGGGGGCTCGCCGGGTGCGGCCGGGAGCGGCCGGGACCGCCGTAGTGGTGCCACGCGCCGCGCGCGAAGCGGGTCGCCAGGTACTGCCGGGTGAGGTCGTACGGATCCTCGCCGCGCAGCCGGTCCCAGCACGCGTACGTGTGCGCCAGTGAGAGGGTCAGCAGGCGCCGCGCGCGGGGGTTGTCGTCCGGGGCCTCCGCGGTGAGCAGGGTGGCGGCGTGCAGCAGCCGCCCGGCCGCGCCCGCGACGAACGCCTCGAACTCCCGGGCCCGACGGGTTGCCTGGGACGCCTGCCGCTCTCGCACCGCGCCTCCCGCCTGACGGCGACCCTCAGGATGCGGGCCCGGCCGGGTACACGCGCGACGGCCGCGTACGAGGGGGCCCGGTCTCATATCAGGCCAGGTGCGGCCCCGAGGTCAAGAGCCGCGCACCGGGTGGCACGGCGGGAGGCGGCGGCAGGCACGGGCCGCACCGCGGCCGGAGCCCTTCCCGGGCCCGGCCGGCCTCCTGTCACAGGAGCGTCGCGGCCCGCCCGCGGACGGCGTCGGCGTCCCGCCCGCTGAGTCGGCCACGCGCGCGTGGGGTCAGGACGGCGACTGCGCCTCCGGTCCCGGTACCCCCTGGACCGCCATCCGGGCGGACAGCGCGCTGTTGAAGCGCGTGAGGAGCGAGCAGAACGCCTCGCGCTCCTCCGGCTGCCAGTCCTCGGTCAGCTCGGCCATCAACTGCCGCCGGGACGAACGCACTTCCTCCAGCCGCGCCTGCCCGCGCGGGGACAGCTGGAGTACCACCGCGCGCCCGTCCTCGGGGTGCGACGTGCGCTTGACCAGGCCGGTGTCGACGAGCGGAGCCACCTGCCGGGTGACCGTCGACGAGTCGATCCCCATGCTCGCGGCCAGGGCTTTGACGCCCATGGGGCCTTCCTTGTCGAGACGGTTGAGCAGCAGGTACGCGGCGCGGTCCATGGAGTTGCGCACCTGCCCGACCCCGCCGAGCCGGGTCTGTTCGGCACGGCGCGCGAACACCGCCACCTCGTGCTGGAGCGTGTCGAGAAGACCGGTGTCACCGACGGTCGTCATGTCCATCGACATTTCAGGTGTTGTGGGCATGGCCGGGGGCTCACTTCGTGAAGGGCTGGCTGATTGGGGGACAGGGTACGCGGCCGGGGGGCGGGCCGTACCGGCGCTGGGCAAAGCGGGTCTCGGAGGTTGGTCACAACGGCCGTTCCCGTTCGTGAACTGCGATGCTGGAGTCATGAGCTACAGCACGGCGGACTCCTTGCGGCCCGTCACCCTCGACGACGTGCGCGGCGCCCAGAAGATGCTCTCGGGTGTGGCGCGGGTGACCGCGATGGAGGGCAGCAGGCACCTGTCCCAGATGGTCGGCGCGCCGGTGCATCTCAAGTGCGAGAACCTCCAGCGGACAGGTTCGTTCAAGCTGCGCGGCGCCTACGTGCGGATCGCCGGTCTGCTGCCCGAGGAACGCGCCGCCGGTGTCGTCGCCGCGAGCGCCGGCAACCACGCGCAGGGCGTGGCCCTGGCCTCCGCGCTGCTCGGCGTGCGCTCCACGGTGTTCATGCCGAAGGGCGCCCCGTTGCCCAAGGTCAGCGCGACCCGGGACTACGGGGCCGAGGTGCGGCTGCACGGCCAGGTGGTCGACGAGACGCTGGCCGCCGCCCAGGAGTACGCGGCCGAGACGGGCGCGGTGTTCATCCACCCCTTCGACCACCCCGACATCATCGCGGGCCAGGGCACGGTGGGCCTGGAGATCCTGGAGCAGTGCCCGGAGGCGCGCACGATCGTCGTCGGCATCGGCGGGGGCGGGCTGGCCGCCGGGATCGCGGTGTCGGTGAAGGCGCTGCGGCCGGATATGCGGATCGTGGGCGTCCAGGCGGAGGGCGCGGCGGCCTATCCGCCGTCCCTGGCGGCGGGCCGGCCCGTCACGGTCGAGAATCCGGCGACGATGGCCGACGGCATCAAGGTCGGGCGGCCCGGCGACGTGCCGTTCGGGATCGTCGGTGAACTGGTCGACGAGGTGCGGACGGTCAGCGAGGACGAGCTGTCCGCCGCGCTGTTGTTGTGCCTGGAGCGGGCCAAGCTGGTCGTGGAGCCGGCCGGGGCGAGCCCGGTCGCGGCGCTGCTGGGCCGGCCCGACTCCTTCGAGGGGCCGGTCGTCGCGGTGCTGTCCGGCGGCAACGTCGATCCGGTGCTGATGCAGCGGGTACTGCGGCACGGCATGACCGCGCAGGGCCGCTACCTGGCCGTCCGGCTGCGGCTGACGGACCGGCCCGGGGCTCTTGCCACACTTCTGGGCGTGTTGTCAGTGGTCGACGCTAACGTCCTCGATGTGAGCCATGTACGAACCGACCCACGGCTCGGGCTCACGGAGGCGGAGGTCGAGCTGCACCTGGAGACGAAGGGCCCGGCGCACTGCGTCGAGGTGGGCCAGGCGCTGCGCGAGGCGGGCTACACGGTCATGGGCTGACCGCCCACCGAGCTCGACGCGCCGGGCTCAAGATCTTTCGTCGCTTGGGAGCAGAACGCGGAAAGCCTCATTGTAAGACGCGATACATCGCGTTATGGTGTGTCGTGAAGCGTGATGCACCTGTCCGGCACTCCCCGAAGACGTGGAGATTCATATGCCAGCCGCCATCCATGCCGAAGGGCTGGTCAAGACCTTCGGTGACGTAAGGGCCCTGGACGGCGTCGACCTCGACGTGCCCGAGGGCACGGTCCTCGGCCTGCTCGGGCCGAACGGCGCGGGCAAGACGACCGCCGTCCGCTGCCTGACCACCCTGCTGCGCCCCGACAGCGGCCGGGCGGTTGTCGCGGGCATCGACGTGCTCGAACAGCCCGACGCCGTCCGCCGCTCCATCGGCCTGTCCGGCCAGTTCGCGGCCGTCGACGAGTATCTGACCGGCCGCGAGAACCTGTACATGGTGGGCCGGCTCTACCAGCTGAAGGCGAAGGCGGCGAAGGAGCGCGCGGCCGAACTGCTCGAGCAGTTCCACCTCGCGGACGCGGCCGACCGCCCCACCAAGACCTACTCCGGAGGCATGCGCCGCCGGCTCGACCTCGCGGCGGCCCTCGTCGTCTCGCCGCCCGTGATGTTCATGGACGAGCCGACGACCGGCCTCGACCCCCGCAACCGCCAGCAGCTGTGGGAGGTCATCAAGAACCTGGTCTCCGGCGGCACGACGCTGCTGCTGACCACGCAGTACCTGGAAGAGGCCGACCACCTGGCGCACGACATCGCGGTGGTCGACCACGGCAAGGTCATCGCCAAGGGCACCTCCGACCAGCTCAAGGCCCGCACCGGCGGCGAGCGCGTCGAGGTCGTGGTGCACGAGCGCGAGCACATCGCGGCCGCCGCCGGGGTGCTCACCGGCTTCGGCAAGGGCGACACCACGGTCGAGGAGCACATGCGCAAGCTCACCACGCCCGTGACCGGCGGCGCCAAGCTCCTCGCCGAGGTCATCCGGGAGCTGGACGCCCGGGGCATCGAGATCGACGACATCGGCCTGCGCCGGCCGACCCTCGACGACGTCTTCCTGTCGCTGACGGGACACGTGGCCGAGGCGAAGAACGAGGAGAACGACGAGGAGGCCGTGAAGTGAGCAGCACCATGAGCGACTCCCTGGTCATCGCCCGGCGGAACCTGATCCGCATGACCCGGATCCCCGAGATGGTCCTCTTCGGGCTGATCCAGCCGGTGATGTTCGTGATCCTCTTCACCTACGTCTTCGGCGGCTCGATGAAGATCGGCACTACCACCGACCCGGACGTCTACAAGAACTTCCTGATGGCGGGGATCTTCGCGCAGACCGTCACGTTCGCCACCGCAGGAGCGGGCGCCGGCATCGCGGACGACATGCACAAAGGCCTCATCGATCGCTTCCGCTCCCTGCCGATGGCGCGTGGCGCGGTGCTGACCGGCCGTACCGTCGCAGATCTGGTGCAGACGGCCCTCACGCTGCTCGTCCTCGCCATCGTCGCACTGCTCGTGGGCTGGCGCCCCGGCTACGCGGAGCCGACCAACTTCGCCAAGATCCTGGGCGGCTTCGGCCTGCTGCTCCTCCTGGGGTACGCCTTCACATGGATCGGGGCACTGATCGGTCTGTCCGTGCGTACACCGGAGGCGGCGACCTCGGGAGGCCTGATCTGGCTGTTCCCGGTGACCTTCATTTCGAGCGCCTTCGTCGACACCAGCCAGATGACACCCTGGCTGCGGCACGTCGCCGACTGGAACCCGTTCAGCGCCACTGTCCAGGCGTGCCGCCGGCTCTTCGGCGACCCGGGTGTGTCCCAGTCCGGCGCATGGCCCATGCAGCACGCGGTCTGGGCGTCGCTGATCTACTCGGTCCTGATCATCGCGGTGTTCCGCACCCTGGCGGTGCGCAAGTACCGCCGGGCGGAAGGCTGACGCCTGTGCCCGCCGCTCGACGAGTCCATCTCAGTGAAGCTCGACGCCGTGGGGCAGGAAGCGCGCGAGAACGCGGGGAGTATGCGTTCATCGCCCTACGCATTGGGGGCCCTTACCAGTAGTGGAGCTGAGATGAGGCGTATGCGCCTGGCCGTGGTGTGGACGGCCGCGCTGATGTCGGTGGCTGCCGCGAGCGGTTGTTCCGATGATGGCGGTGGTTCCTCGTCGTCACCCTCGACGCCGTCGAGCACGGCCACGAGCAGCGCAAGCCAGAACACAAACCCTTACGCATCGGCGAGCAGTGCGTCGTCCGGGGCGAAGGCCATGGTGAAGACCGCCTCGGCTGGCGATCTCGGCACGATCCTGGTCGACGGGAAGGGCCGCACCCTGTACCTGTTCGAGGCGGACAAGTCGACGACCTCTACCTGCAAGGGGGGCTGCGCCACGGCGTGGCCGCCGGTGCTGACCTCCGGGAAGCCGTCGACCGGCGGCTCGGCGAAGTCCAAACTGGTGGGCACGTCGAAGCGATCCGAAGGCAAGACGCAGGTCACGTACCACGGTCACCCGGTCTACCTGTATGCGGGAGATTCCAAGCCGGGCGACACCAACGGCCAGGGACTCGACCAGTTCGGTGCCGAGTGGTACGTCCTCGACGCCGCCGGTAACAAGGTCGACAAGAGCTGAACCGGCGACGACCGCATGACGAGTCAGCCGACATGACGGCCAGGACCGGTCACCGAGCCCCCCGGCGGCACTCTCCCGCCGCGCGGGCCGCCGCCATCACACTGGGCGCTGCCGTGGCGGTGGCCGTGGCGGTGGCCATCTGGGTGACCGGCCGGCACCACAGCCCGCAGTACGCGACCGACCTCTTCGGCGCGCAGGGCGCCGCAGCGGTCACCCTCAAGGCCCGCCTGGGCAGCGCCCTGTTCGGGCTCGCGCTCGTCCAGCTTGTGCTGGCCCTGTGGATGTACGGACGACTCCCCGCTCGCGCGGCGGCGCCACGCAGCGTCCGCATCGCGCACCGCCTGGTGGGATGGGCTGCCTTCCTGCTGTCGGTGCCCATCGCCTACCACTGCGTCCGCACCTACGGTGTGGAAACCACGAGCACCCGGGTCTTCCTGCACTCGGTCGCCGGCTGCGCGCTGTACGGGGCCTTCGTCGCCAAGGTACTGGTGGTCCGCAGCCGGCACCTCCCCGGCTGGCTGCTCCCCGCTGCCGGAAGCGCCCTGTTCGCCGCCATCGGGCTGCTGTGGTACTCCGCCGCGCTGTGGGCCCTCAACGGCTTCGCCGCTCCCGGTCTGTAGCGACGACCACCTCAGGAGAAGTCCGCCGCGGTGATGCCGTCGGGATGTCCGGACGGCCACTCCACCAGCTCGATCCGGTAACCGTCCGGGTCCGTGAGCCACGACGTCCTCGGGCCGTCGGGGCCGCCCGGGTACTGGACGGGCTCCGGCTCCAGACCGGCTTCGGCCAGCGTCTTCAGGGTGACCGTCAGCGAGTCCACCTGGATCGCGAGGTGGTCGATTCCGCTGCCCACGTCGACGCGTCCGTCGGCGGGCCGGTGGACCAGTTCGAGCGAGGCCGCCGGTTCGCCGGGGAACTTGAGGATCACGATGCGGCCGGCGTCGCCGAACTCGACCCTGCCCAGCTCGGCATAGCCCAGGGCGGTGTAGAAACCGAGCGAGCGGTCCAGATCGGTGACGCGGTAGGCGACGAAGAGCGTCTTCATGCGGCATCCCCGGGTCGGCGCACCCGATAGCGCAGGTGCGTGACGTTTCGGTCGTCGAGACGTCGGACGGGGTCGAGTTCGATGTGCCCGCCACCGAGGTGGTCGAACAGCCGTCGACCCTCGCCGAGGAGGACCGGCACCAGGTGGATCTCCATCTCGTCCAGCTGCCCGGCTCGCAGAAGCGCTTGGGCCGCCCCGGCCCCATGGACCATGACCGGCCGGTCCCCGGCGGCGGCGCGAGCCTGACGGGCGCAGTCCTCGACGTCGGTGACGAAACGCGCATGGCCGGGTGGCACGTCCCCGTCGTCCACCCGGTGGGTGAGGACGAGGATCGGCACGCCGTCGTGATGGTCGCCCTGCCAGCGCCCGGCGAGTTCGAAGGTCCGCCGGCCGGAGATCAGCGCGCCCGTCGCCAGCGCTTCGCGGTAGACCTGGCCGCTCGGGCCGTCGGATTCCCGGTCGTCGAGCCAGTCGAAAAGCCGTCCGCCCTCGCGTCCGAGCTCCTGGCCCGGCCGATCGTCCGGCCCGGCGATGAAGCCGTCGAGCGACATCGACATGTACAGCCGAATCGGATTGCGCACCTTGGCCTCCCTCTCTCCTCCATGACAGGAAGACTTCGGGCAACCGGCAAACTCATCGGACTCGAGCACCGCTCGGCGACGGCATGACGATGCCCCCGGCGCCGCGAGGACGCCGGGGGCAGGTCAGGACTTCGGTCGGGGTGGTTCAGCCCTCGTACGGCTCGGCCTTGAGGATCTTCACCGAGGCCTTCTTGCCGTTCGGGAGCTCGTACTGCGCGTCCTCGCCGACCTTGTGGCCGATCACGCCGGTGCCCAGCGGGGACTGCGGTGAGTACGTCTCGATGTCGGCGCTCGCGTACTCGCGCGAGGCGAGCAGGAACGTCAGTGTGTCGTCCTCGTCACCGTCGAAGGCGATCGTGACGACCATGCCGGGCGCCACGGCACCGTCCGCCGCGGGCGCCTCGCCGACCTTGGCGTTCTCGAGGAGCTGGGTGAGCTGGCGCACACGGAGTTCCTGCTTGCCCTGCTCCTCCTTGGCTGCGTGGTACCCGCCGTTCTCACGCAGGTCGCCCTCCTCGCGCGCGGCGGCGATCTTCGCGGAGATCTCAGCCCGCGCGGGACCAGTAAGGTACTCAAGCTCAGCCTTGAGCTTGTTGTACGCCTCCTGGGTCAGCCAGGTGACGTTCTCGCTGGTCTGGGTCACAGGTGCTCCTCGTAGGTACTGGGAATACAAAGCATCGCCCTACCCAGAAGCATGTTCCTTCACGGATGGGCGAAACCACGAGCCTAACAATTCAGGAGCAGAAGGGGGAGGACATAAGCCACCAGTTTCACGTCAACGCAGGTCAGGCGCTACGTATTGCAGGTGACTCGGGCGGGGGCTCAGCCGGTGTGGCAGCCCAGCAGCTCGGCCGTCGTCCCCGGGGAGGTCGTACGGAGCGTGACGACCTTGTCGATGCGGGTGGCGTCCCCGTCGAAGCGGAAATCGGCGCGGCCGACCTCGGCGCCGTTCTCGGCCTGGGAGCGCACGGTGCAGTAGCCGTCGGCACCGGCGTCCTTGTGGACCTCCAGGTGCACCTGCACGGAGTCCTTGCCCTGCTCGAAGCTGATCACCTCGGCGCTGATCTCGCTCTGGGCGACGTAGTGGTAGCCGAACCAGCCGACGAGCCCCAGCAGCGCCGCCGCGAGGACGGCGCCGACGATCTTGAGCGTGCGGTCGGCGCGCTCGTCCGAGGAACGGCCGTAACGCCCCTCGGGCAGTCGCGTGCTCACCGTACTCATGATCGTCCTCCAGACGGGGCCGGGACGAACGCCGCGTAAGGCGACCCGGGACCGGGGCCCGGAATTATTCGCCCCCCGGTTCGGTCACTATAGAAGCCGCTGATTGCGCCGACGCACACAGGGCGCCGACTTACTGAGGAATGAGTCTTGACTGACCAGTTGCGACTGATGGCTGTCCACGCCCACCCCGACGACGAGTCGAGCAAGGGCGCGGCGACCATGGCCAAGTACGTGTCCGAGGGGGTGGACGTGCTGGTCGTGACCTGCACGGGCGGGGAACGCGGCTCCATCCTCAATCCGAAGCTCCAGGGGGACAGGTACGTCGAGGAGCACATCCACGAGGTACGCAAGAAGGAGATGGACGAGGCCCGGGAGATCCTGGGCGTCAGGCAGGAGTGGCTCGGCTTCGTCGACTCGGGCCTGCCCGAGGGCGACCCGCTGCCGCCGCTGCCGGAGGGCTGCTTCGCCCTGGAGGACGTCGACCACGCGGCCGGTGAGCTGGTGCGGAAGATCCGCGCCTTCCGTCCCCAGGTGATCACCACCTACGACGAGAACGGCGGGTACCCGCACCCCGACCACATCATGACCCACAAGATCTCGATGGTGGCGTTCGAGAGCGCGGCGGACACCGAGAAGTACCCGGAGGCCGAGTACGGCCCCGCGTACCAGCCGCAGAAGCTCTACTACAACCAGGGCTTCAACCGCCCCCGCACCGAGGCGCTGCACCAGGCGATGCTCGACCGGGGTCTGGAGTCGCCCTACGGGGACTGGCTCAAGCGCTGGGACGAGTTCGGCATGAAGCAGCGCACGCTCACCACGCACGTGCCCTGCGCCGACTTCTACGAGATCCGCGACAAGGCGCTGATCGCGCACGCCACGCAGATCGACCCGGACGGCGGCTGGTTCAAGGTGCCGATGGAGATCCAGAAGGAGGTCTGGCCGACGGAGGAGTACGAGCTGGCGAAGTCCCTCGTCGATACCTCCCTCCCCGAGGACGACCTCTTCGCGGGCGTCCGCGACAATGCCTGACATGAGCGCAAGCGCAAGCCTGGCAATGACGCACCTCGTCACCTTCGCCAAGGAGGTCGACGAGGACAAGGTCACCCCCGGCGTCCTCGGCTTCATCGTCTTCGCGGCGATGGCCCTGGCGGTGTGGGCCCTGATGAAGTCCATGAGCCGCCACATGAACAGGGTCGACTTCACGCAGGTCCCGGACCCCAAGGCCGAGCAGGCCGACCCGGCCGAGCAGCCGGAGCCGGAGGCCGCGGACGCGGAGACCTCCGGCCAGGGCAAGCAGAAGCAGGGCTGACGCCCCCTGCCGGGGCGGGGCGATTCGTCTCTCCCCGGTCAGGACACCCGTCGGCGGCCGTCCGCCGCCGACGGGTGCGTCACGCGCCCTGCGGACACCCCCTAGGCCTTCGACTCCACGGCCACCCCCATCACCTCCCGCGCATGCCGGTCCGGCACCATGCCCAGGCGCCAGGCCTGCCAGCCCGCCTCCAGGGTCACGCCGCGCACCAGCAGCAGGGCGTAGGCGTCGAGGTAGTCGTCCAGCTTCTGGTCGCGCAGCGGATGGCTCGCGCGGGACAGCTGGGCCAGTTCCTCCTGGGCCACGGCCGTGCCGATCTCCATGCCGCCGGGGGCCGCGTACGGCAGCAGGGTGCAGCGCAGGAAGCGGGCCCAGTCCTCGCCCCGGCGGTCGCCGTACGACGTGAAGAGGCCGGCCGCCTCGTCGCACAGGGCCAGGGCCTGCTGGGTGCGGGCGTTGCCCGCGTCCACCACCGCCAGCTCCAGACAGGTCCACGCCTCGCCGTGGGCGACGCCGATGCGCTGGAAGTCGGCGCGGGCGTCCACCAGGAGCTGGCGGGCGAAGCCGGAGTTGCGCAGGGAGCCCGTCTGGGCCGCGCGCTGGTCGCGGGTGACGCGGGCCGAGTGGTGGCGGGCGCAGGCCAGGCCGTAGACGTCCCGCATCCGGGAGAACATCGTGCGGGAGCGTTCCAGCTCGCGGACGGCCTGGTCCAGGTTGCCCGTCTCCTCCAGGGCCTGGCCGAGGTAGTACAGCGTCCACGCCTCGCCGCGCGCGTCCTCGTTCTCGCGGTGCCGGGCGGCGGCCCCGCGCAGTTCCTCCACGGCCGGCGACGCGTCACCGGCGACCAGCAGGGCGCGGGCCAGCTGGGTCAGGGCCCAGGCCTCGCCGCGGGCGTCCCGGGTGCGGCCGTACAGCTCCAGGGCCGCGCGCAGCTCGGCCTCGGCGCGCGGGACGTCGCCCCTGCGCAGGCCCAGCTGGCCGAGCTGGAAGTGGGCCCAGGCCTGGCCGTGCACGGACTCGCCCCGCCGGTGCAGCACCAGCGACTCGTTCAGCAGGTCCAGTGCCTCCGCCAGCCGGGCCCGGTCCCGCTCCACCGCCGCCAGGGCGTGCATCGTCCAGGCCCGGTCCGTCGCCAGCTCGGGGGAGGACTGGAGGTCCAGGGCCTCGCGGAGCTTCGCCGACGCCTCCGTCAGATTGCCCTGGTGGTGCAGGGTGATGCCGAGGGAGCACAGGGCGCGGGCGGCACCCGCGTCGTGATGGGCCTCCCGGTACAGGTCGACGACCGACGCGAGGGTCGTCCGCGCCTTGTCCAGTTCGCCGAGCTGCCGTGCCGCGATGCCGGTGCGCCACTGCACCGAGCGGACCAGCAGGCCCTCGTCGACCGCCTGCGCGAGCTCGCTGATCTCGCCCAGGCGGTAGAGGTCGCCGCGCAGCAGGCAGTAGTCGCACAGGGCGCCCAGGAGGTTCAGGACCGCCGCCTGGTCCACGCCCTCGGCATGCCGCAGGGCCGCGGTGATGAAGCTCGACTCGTCGTCCAGCCAGCGCAGCGCCTCGTCGAGGGAGGGGAAGCCGTACGGGCTGAAGCGGTTCGTGCGGGTCGACATGTTGCCGTCGACCATGCGCAGCACCGAGTCGGCCAGCTCGGCGTAGTTCACGATCAGGCGTTCCTGAGCCGCCGTGCGCTCGGCCGGTTCCTCCTCGTCGAGGAGCCTGGCCTGGGCGAAGGCGCGGACCAGGTCGTGCAGCCGGTAGCGGTCGCCCCGGACGTGGTCGATCAGGCCCGCGCGCGTCAGGGCCTGGAGGTGGCGTGTCGCCTCCGCCTCGTCGGTGGCCAGCAGCGCGGCGGCCGCGGCGGCGCCCAGCGAGGCCCGGCCGGCCAGGGCCAGGCGGCGCAGCAGCCGCCGTACGGGCTCCGGCTGGTCGGTGTAGCGCAGCCACAGGGCGCGCTCGACGGGATCGACCGGGCCGTACGCGCCGAGGTCCGTGGCCAGCGCGCGCGGGGAGCGCGGGCCGAGGCACGAGCCGGCGATGCGCAGCGCCAGCGGCAGCCCGCCGCACAGCTCCCGGACCCGGTCGGCGGACTCGGCGTCGTAGGGCCCGGACCGGTCCTGGGCCGCCGCGCCCAGCAGTTCCTCCGCGCCCGCCGCGTCCAGTGGTGACACGGGCAGCTGGTGCACCCGCGCGGGCAGCTCGCCCAGTTCCAGCGGGCCGCGCGCGGTCACCAGCACCAGGCTGTCGGACCGCTCCGGGACCAGGGCACGGACCTGCCCGGCGTCCGAGGCGTCGTCCAGGACGACCGTGACCGGCAGGCCGGTCAGATGCTGGTGGTACAGCTCGCTCAGCCGCTTGACCTGCTGGTCGGGGGAGGAGCGCTCGCGGAACAGCAGTTGCTCGCGGGGCGCGCCGAGCCGGTTGAGCAGGTGCAGCAGGGCGTCGCGGGTGGACAGCGGGGACTCGCCCGGGCCCTCGGCACGCAGGTCGACGACGCAGGCGCCGCGGAAGTAGTCCCTCAGATCGTGCGTGGCGTGCACCGCCAGGGTCGTCCGGCCGCTGCCGGGCGTGCCGTGCAGGACGACCACCGTCGGCTGGGTCTCCGTGCTCGCCCGGGCCGCCTGCACCCACTGCCGGATCTGCGCCAGCTCGTGCCGCCGCCCCGCGAACGGCTCCGCCGGTTCCGGGAGCTGCGCGAAGGACTGCTCCAGTACGTTGCGCCCGCGCGCCGCCGCGCTCTTGTCGGCGCCCCGCAGCCGCGGCCCGGTCTTCTTAGGGCCCGTGGAGGCGGCGAGCACCCGCTGCTGGTCCAGGAACGGCCGGATGCCCCGCACCTCCAGTGCCGTCAGCCACTGCAGCCGCAGCTGTTCGGGCCCGCCCGGCTGGCTTACGGCCCCGGCCCGGTGGTGTGCGGCCGGCAGATGCGAGCCGACGACCTTCACGACGGTCGCCGCGGCGCCCACGACCCCCACGGTCACGCCCGCGCCCAGCGCCGTCCCGGCCCCCATGCCGAGGGCCATGTCGGCGACGACGGCCGTGACGGCCGCGACCCCGGCCACCAGCAGCGGTGTCCCGGCGCCCTCCCGGGCGTAGCGCTGCCCGAAGGTGAGCTGCCCGGCAGCCGCCTCGTCCAGGGCGCGCGTGTAGGCCTCGTACTCCTCGGCCGCGCTCTGCGCCATCGCGTCGAGCGCCCCGCGCGCCCGCGCGAGCAGCACCTTCCCGTCCGTGCGCCCGCCCGTCCGGCGCACCTCCTCCTCCACGGCCCGTGCCAACAGCCGCTCGGCTTCCGCCCGATGACTGTCCCGCATGTCACGTCCCCCTCCGGCGGCACCGGCGTACCCAGGTCGTCGTGCCGGTCGTTTCCTTGGTCAAGTGTGCTGCCGACGGCGCATCGGGGCGAGGGGGCGTGCCCGGCCCGATTATGTGAAGACATGGGCGGGTTGAGGTGCCGCGTGTCCGTCGGGCGTGCGCCCCGGGCGGCGCACGCGCGGCGCCTGACGCGTGCCGGACCGGGTACTGCGGCAGGATGGACACCATGCCGAACCGACTGGCGCACGAGACGTCCCCCTACCTCCTGCAGCACGCCGACAACCCCGTGGACTGGTGGCCCTGGTCGGCGGAGGCCTTCGAGGAGGCCCGCAAGCGGAACGTACCCGTGCTGCTCAGCGTCGGCTACAGCAGCTGTCACTGGTGTCACGTGATGGCACACGAGTCCTTCGAGGACCAGCAGACCGCCGAGTACCTCAACGCGCACTTCGTGAGCGTGAAGGTCGACCGCGAGGAGCGCCCGGACGTCGACGCGGTCTACATGGAGGCCGTGCAGGCGGCGACCGGCCAGGGCGGCTGGCCCATGACCGTCTTCCTCACCCCGGACGCCGAGCCGTTCTACTTCGGCACCTACTTCCCGCCCGCCCCGCGCCAGGGCATGCCGTCCTTCCGGCAGGTGCTCCAGGGCGTCCACCAGGCCTGGGAGGAGCGGCGGGACGAGGTCGCCGAGGTCGCCGGGAAGATCGTCCGGGACCTGGCCGGGCGGGAGATCTCCTACGGCGACGCGCAGACGCCCGGCGAGCAGGAGCTCGCGCAGGCGCTGCTCGCGCTCACCCGCGAGTACGACCCGCAGCGCGGCGGATTCGGCGGGGCGCCGAAGTTCCCGCCGTCCATGGTGCTGGAGTTCCTGCTGCGGCATCATGCGCGGACCGGTGCCGAGGGCGCCCTGCAGATGGCCCAGGACACCTGTGAGCGCATGGCCCGGGGCGGCATCTACGACCAGCTCGGCGGCGGCTTCGCCCGCTACTCCGTCGACCGCGACTGGATCGTGCCGCACTTCGAGAAGATGCTGTACGACAACGCGCTGCTGTGCCGGGTCTACGCCCACCTCTGGCGGGCCACCGGCTCGGAGCTGGCCCGCCGGGTCGCCTTGGAGACCGCCGACTTCATGGTGCGCGAACTGCGCACGGCCGAGGGCGGGTTCGCCTCCGCGCTGGACGCCGACAGCGACGACGGCACCGGCAAGCACGTCGAGGGCGCGTACTACGTGTGGACGCCGGAGCAACTGCGCGAGGTGCTCGGCGAGCAGGACGCCGAGCTCGCGGTCCAGTACTTCGGCGTGACCGAGGAGGGCACCTTCGAGCACGGCCAGTCCGTCCTCCAACTCCCGCAGCAGGACGGCCTGTTCGACGCCGGGAAGATCGCCTCGATCCGGGAGCGACTGCTGGCGGCCCGGTCGGAGCGGCCCGCGCCCGGCCGGGACGACAAGGTCGTCGCCGCGTGGAACGGGCTCGCGATCGCCGCGCTCGCCGAGACCGGCGCGTACTTCGACCGGCCCGACCTCGTCGAGGCCGCCCTCGCCGCCGCCGACCTCCTCGTCCGGCTGCACCTCGACGAGCAGGCCCGGCTCACCCGCACCAGCAAGGACGGCCACGCCGGCGCCAACGCGGGCGTGCTGGAGGACTACGGCGACGTGGCGGAGGGTTTCCTCGCGCTGGCGTCCGTCACGGGGGAGGGCGTCTGGCTGGAGTTCGCCGGGTTCCTGCTCGACCACGTCCTGGTCCGTTTCACCGACGAGGAGTCGGGCGCGATGTTCGACACGGCCGCCGACGCCGAGCGGCTGATCCGACGCCCGCAGGACCCGACCGACAACGCCGCCCCGTCCGGCTGGAGCGCGGCGGCGGGCGCCCTGCTGAGCTACGCCGCGCACACCGGGTCCGGGCCCCACCGCACCGCCGCGGAGAAGGCCCTCGGCGTCGTCAAGGCGCTCGGGCCGCGCGTGCCCCGCTTCATCGGCTGGGGGCTCGCCGCCGCCGAGGCCGCGCTGGACGGGCCGCGCGAGGTCGCGATCGTGGGGCCGTCCCTCGACCACGAGGGGACAAGGGCCCTGCACCGCACGGCACTTCTGGGCACCGCGCCCGGCGCGGTCGTCGCCGCCGGCGCCCCCGGGAGCGAGGAGTTCCCGCTGCTCGCGGACCGTCCGCTGGTCGGCGGTGAGCCGGCCGCGTACGTCTGCCGTAACTTCACGTGCGACGCCCCGACGACCGAGGCTGACAGGTTGCGGGCGGTGTTGAGCGACTGACGTCGGGAACCTGCGGCACCAGGCTCTTTATCTGAACGACCCCCAGGTTTCACAGTTCCCCCTTAATCTCTGCACAGTGCCGTGACGGGTGAGGTGCTCCGTCACGACGGGGGGTTCTGGGATCTGGGGGGATCTGTTTGCTGACGCATGTCTTCATCGCTGCCGTTTCACTGGCCCTGTTCTGGATGGCGGCGTTCACCCTGTGGTGGCAGATGCACGCCTGGCGTACGCCGGAAGTGCTCGCCTCCACGCGGTTCAGCAGTCCGGACGGGGACGAGCACGTCTCGTTCTCGCTGCTGCTGCCCGCGCGGCACGAACAGGCGGTGCTGGACCACACGATCCAGCGGCTGCTGGAGTCGAGCCACGCCGGCTTCGAGATCATCGTGATCGTCGGGCACGACGACCCGGAGACCACCGCCGTCGCCGAGCAGGCCGCGGCGCGTGATCCACGGGTCCGGGTCGTCGTCGACCGCCACGAGAAGAAGAACAAGCCGAAGGCCATGAACACGGCCCTGCCGCACTGCCGCGGCGACGTCGTCGGCGTCTTCGACGCGGAGGACCAGGTCCACCCCGAGCTCCTCGCCCACGTCGACCACGCCTTCCGCACCACCGGCGCGGACGTCGTCCAGGGCGGGGTGCAGCTGATCAACTTCCACTCCAGCTGGTACAGCCTGCGCAACTGCCTGGAGTACTTCTTCTGGTTCCGCTCACGCCTCCACCTGCACGCGCAGAAAGGATTCATCCCGCTCGGCGGCAACACCGTCTTCGTCCGCACCGGCGTCCTCAGGGAAGCCGGCGGCTGGGACCCGGACTGCCTCGCCGAGGACTGCGACCTGGGCGTGCGCCTGTCCAGCGTCGGCAAGAAGGTCGTCGTCGCCTACGACTCCGACATGGTGACCCGGGAGGAGACCCCGGGCTCGCTGATGTCCCTGCTGAAGCAGCGCACCCGCTGGAACCAGGGGTTCCTCCAGGTGTACCGGAAGAAGGACTGGAAGCAACTGCCCACCCTCGGGCAGCGGCTGCTCGCCCGCTACACCCTGATGACCCCGTTCATGCAGGCCTTCACCGGCCTGGTCATCCCGCTGAACGTGGCGATCGCGCTGTTCCTTGACGTCCCCGTCGGCATCGCCTTCATCACGTTCCTGCCGGCCGTCACGGCCCTGGTCACCTTCGTCTTCGAGATCGTCGGACTTCACGACTTCGGCAAGCAGTACGGGCTGCGCGTGCGGTTCGCGCACTACCTGAAGCTGATCGTGGGCGGCCCCTTTTACCAGGTCCTGCTCGCCGGGGCGGCCGTCCGTGCCGTGTGGCGTGAGCAGCGCGGCCGGCGCGACTGGGAGCTGACGACCCATGTCGGCGCGCACCTCGACGAGACCGCCGTGCCCCGGCAGGACGTCCCCGTGACCCGAGAGGACGTTCCGGCGTGACCTCCACCCTTCCCGCGGTGACCACCCCGAAGGTCCCCGCGCGGCGCCGGCCCGCGCCCCGCACCGGTGCGCACCGACGGCCGGAGCCGCCGAGCCGGCTGCGCTCCTCCCGGTCCGACCTGCTCCTGTGCGGTGTCCTCCTCGTGGCGATCCTCGTCGTGCAGGGCTGGAACATCGCCGACTACCCGGCCCTCAGCGACGACGAGGGCACCTACCTCGCCCAGGCCTGGTCGGTCCAGCAGGGCAACGGCCTCGCCCACTACACCTACTGGTACGACCACCCGCCGCTGGGCTGGATCCAGATCGCCGTGCTGACCTGGATCCCCGCGCTGATCAGCCCCGAGTCGATGACCGTGGGCACCATGCGCGCCGCGATGCTGGTGATCAGCGGCATCAGCGCGGTCCTCGTCTACGTCCTGGGCCGCCGCCTGGCCCTGCCCCGCTGGGCGGCCGGGCTCGGCATGGTGTTCTTCGGCCTCTCGCCGCTGGCGGTCGTCCTCCAGCGGGAGATCTTCCTCGACAACCTCGCGGTGATGTGGACGCTGCTGGCCTTCACGCTGGCCGCCTCCCCGAGCCGTCACCTCTGGCACCACTTCGGGGCGGGGATCGCGGCCGCCACGGCCGTCCTCACCAAGGAGACGATGCTCATCGTCCTGCCCGCCCTGTTCCTCACCATGTGGCGGCACAGCCACAAGGACACCCGCAAGTTCGCCCTCACCGGAGCCGTCACGGCCTGCGCCCTGATCGGCTTCTCCTACCCGCTGTTCGCCCTGCTCAAGGGCGAGCTGCTGCCGGGCGCCGGGCACGTCTCCCTCTGGGACGGCGTCAAGTACCAGATGACCAGGCCCGGTTCGGGCTTCATCCTGGACCAGGGCTCCGGCTCCTGGGGAGTGCTCCAGTCGTGGCTGTACTACGACCGGATCCTGCCGCTGGGCGGCCTCGCGGGCGCCCTGCTGCTCCTCGTCACCTGGCGCTGGTCCGTCACCGCCCGGGCCCTGGCCGGACCGGCCCTGGCCGTGGCGATCTTCGCCGCGCTGGCCCTGCGTCCGGGCGGCTACCTGCCCGCGATGTACGTCATCCAGGCCCTGCCGTTCCTCGCGCTGGTCCTCGCCGGAGGAACCGCCTCCGTCGCCCACGCGGTGCTGAGCCGCTGGCGCTCCGAGGCGGAGAAACGGTACGTCAGCGTGGGCCGGTACACCCTCGCCACGGTCCTCGCCCTCGCCGCCGGCGCCTACGTCGTACCGCACTGGTACGACGGCGCCCGCACGGCCGTCACCACCGACGCCAACGCCCCCTACAAGGCCGCCTCCACATGGCTGGCCACCGAGGTCGGGAACCCGGAGCGCACCCGGGTGCTGGTCGACGACGCCCTCTGGCTCGACCTCGTGCACCACGGCTACCGGCCGGGCCTCGGCGTCATCTGGTTCTACAAGGCCGACCTCGACCCGGCGGTGACGAAGACGATGCCGCGCGGCTGGAAGGACCTGGACTACGTCGTCGCCTCGCCGACCGTGCGGCGCGACGCGGCCGACCTGCCCAACGTCAGGGCCGCCATGGAGCACTCCGACCCGGTCGCCACCTTCGGCACCGGCGAGGACCGCATCGAGATCCGCCAGATCCAGACGTCCGCCGGAGGCGCGCGATGAGCCAGGAGTCCACCGTCCCCGGAGAGGTCGTCGAGACCGCCGAGATCCCCGAACCGGGCGCCGTCACCATCGTCGTACCGACGTTCAACGAGTCTGCGAACGTACGGCAGTTGCTGCACCAGATCACCGAGGCCGTACCCGCCCGGCTGCCCTGCGAGGTCCTGTTCGTCGACGACTCCACCGACGACACGCCCGAGGTCATCCAGAAGGCGGCGCAGGACTGCCCGTTCCCGGTGACCGTGCTGCACCGCCAGGAGCCGGTGGGCGGGCTCGGCGGCGCGGTCGTCGAGGGGCTGAAGGCGGCCACGTCCGACTGGATCGTCGTCATGGACGGCGACTGCCAGCACCCGCCGTCCCTCGTGCCCGACCTGGTCGCCACGGGCGAGCGGGCGAACGCCGGGCTGGTCGTCGCCTCCCGGTACATCAAGGGCGGCAGCCGGGCCGGGCTCGCGGGCAGTTACCGCGTGGCCGTCTCGCGGGGGGCGACCTGGCTGACCAAGGCGCTCTTCCCGCGCCGGCTGCACGGCATCAGCGACCCGATGAGCGGCTTCTTCGCGATCCGCCGCAGCGCGGTCACGGCCGAGGTGCTCCAGCCGCTCGGCTACAAGATCCTCCTCGAACTCGCCGTCCGCAGCCGCCCGCGCCGGGTCACCGAGGTGCCCTTCGTCTTCCAGGACCGGTTCGCCGGCGAGTCCAAGTCGACCGCGCAGGAGGGCCTGCGGTTCCTGCGCCACCTGGCCGGGCTGCGCGCCGCCTCGCCGGTCGCGCGCATGGTCGGCTTCGGCCTGATCGGGCTCACCGGCTTCCTGCCGAACCTGCTGGGCCTGTGGGCGCTGACCGCCGTCGGTATGCACTACGTACCGGCGGAGGTCCTCGCCAACCAGCTCGGCGTCGCATGGAACTTCCTGCTCATCGAGCACCTGCTGTTCCGCGAGCGGCGCCGGCACCGGCGCTGGTGGGACCGGGCGGGCCGGTTCGCGCTGCTCGCCAACGTCGATCTGGTGCTGCGCATCCCGCTGATCGCCCTGTTCGTGCACCAGCTGCACCTGGGCGTGCTGTCCGCCACCGCGCTCGCGCTGGTGACGACGTTCGTCCTGCGCTTCGTGGCGACCGAAGCGCTGGTCTACCTGCCGCGCCGGGCCGGTGAGCAGCCCGCGCGCGACGGCCGCACCGCGAGGAGAGCCGCGTGAACACGTACCGGAGAAGGACCGCACTCGTCGGCGTGGGCGTGCTCACGGCCGGCCTGCTGCTGACCGCGCCCCAGCCCGCCTCCGCGGCCAACCTCATCAAGAACCCCGGCTTCGAGACCGCGGGCGCCGGGGACATGCCGTTCTGCTGGGAGAAGTCCGGCTGGGGCGACAACGACTTCGCCTTCACCACCACGGCCGACGCGCACACCGGCTCCAGGGCCATGAAGGTCGAGCTGACCCGCCGCCTCGACGGCGACCGCAAGGCCCTGATCACCGAGTCCGCCGCGTGCGCGCCGGTGGTGACGCCGGGCAGGCAGTACGACCTCGGGCTCTGGTACAAGACGACCACCCCGGACGCCTCGGTCACCCTCTTCCGGCACGACACGACCGCCGGCTGGCAGTACTGGACCGACCTCAAGACGCTGGAGACGGCCGGCACCTGGACCGAGGCCACGGTCCGCACCCCGGAGGTCCCGGCCGGCACCGACCGCATCTCCTGGGGCGTCTCCGTCTACGGCACCGGCTCGGCCACCACCGACGACTACACGATGGAGCAGGTCGCCGACCCGGTCCCGCCGCCGCAGTGCACGGGCACGGCCGAGCAGTGCGCGAACGGCAAGTGGGACGTACTGCCCACGAAGAACCCGGTCCGTTCCATGCACTCCGTCGTCCTCAACAACGGCAAGGTGCTGCTGATCGCGGGCTCGGGCAACGACGAGTCGATGTTCAAGGCGGGCACCTTCACCTCGGCGGTGTACGACCCTGAGAAGGGCACCTACAAGGTCGTCCCCACGCCGAAGGACATGTTCTGCGCCGGCCACGTGCAGCTCCAGGACGGGCGCGTGCTGGTGATGAGCGGCAACAAGGCGTACCCGGTGCCGGGCGGACACGGCTACGAGGGCTTCAAGGACTCGTACGTCTTCGACCCGAAGACCGAGACCTACTCCAGGACCAACGACATGAACGACGGCCACTGGTACCCGTCGGCCACGATCCTCGGCAACGGTGACGTCATCTCCTTCGGCGGCCTGCGCGAGGACTCCAGCGGCTCGGTCACCGCCGAACTGTTCTCCGAGGCCGAGCAGCAGTGGCAGCCGCTGTGGAAGGTCAACCAGACCTGGTCGTACTGGGGCCTGTACCCGTCGATGATCCTCATGCAGGACGGCCGCCTCTTCTACTCGGGCAGCCACGTCTTCGGCAACAACATCCCCGGCACCGGCTCGGCGATCTACGACTACGGCGCCAACACCATCACCCAGGTCCCCGGCCTCCGGAAGAAGGACGAGCGCGACCAGTCGGCCAGCGTGCTGCTGCCCCCGGCGCAGGACCAGAAGGTCCTCACCCTCGGCGGCGGCAACATCGACTCCAACCCGGAGGCGAACCGCCTGACCGACATCATCGACCTCAAGCAGCCGAGCCCCTCGTACGTGGCCGGGCCGCCGGTCCCGCAGGGCACGGTCGACCTCGGCGACGGGCCCGTCCCGCAGACCGGCGACCAGGGCAAGATGTACGTCTCCGCCGTGCTCCTGCCCGACGGCAAGGTGCTGGAGACGGGCGGGGCGCTGCACAACCGCGCCAACCCGGTCCACGAGACGTCGGTCTTCGACCCCGAGTCGGAGACCTTCGACCCGGTGGCCGTCGACCCCGAGGCGCGCGGCTACCACTCCTCGGCGTTCCTGCTGCCCGACGGCCGCGTGATGACGACCGGCGACAACCCGGGCAACGGCTCCTGGAACCACGACGTGTCGGTCTACAGCCCGCCCTACCTGTTCAAGGGCCCGCGCCCCTCGATCACCTCGGTGATCGACACCGAGTGGACCTACGGCGACACCCAGCGGATCACCGTCGACCGGCCCATCGCCAAGGCCGAGCTGATCCGCCCGGCCGCCGTCACGCACTCCTCGGATCCGAACCAGCGGTTCGTGGACCTGCCGCTGTCCGTCGACGGCGGCAACGTCGACCTGAACGTGACGAGCAACCCCGACATGGCCCCGCCCGGCTGGTACATGCTCTTCGCGGTGGACGCGAACGGGGTGCCGTCGGTGGCGAAGTGGGTGCATCTCCAGGGCCCCCGGGCCCTCAGGGCGACGGACGCCTCGGCGCATGTCCACGACTTCGCGGACGCGCCGGAGGGCAAGGTCACGGGACCCGGCAAGAAGCGCACGTCACAGAAGGTCGGCCCGACGATCTCCGGCTGCGACCGCCACTACGGCTCGATCAACGTCTGCGTGCCGACCGGCTTCCCGGCGGAGGTGAAGAAGACGACGGCGTCCCGCTGCGCGTGGCTGAAGGCGAACGACTACGGCCGCCTGAAGGTCAACGGCGGGGACGATCCGCTGGGCCTCGACAGGGACGGAGACGGAATCGCCTGCGGCAAGAAGGACCTGACCAGGCGTTAGGCGCCCTCCAAGGGGCGCGGGGCTGTATCGATGTGCGGCTCCGCCGCGTGGGCGCGACCAGCCACGAACGGCCCGCAGTTCCCCGCGGCGCCCGACCGTCAACGGCGCTCCGGCCGAAGCGCCATCGCCCGCTCCACGATCGCTTCCAGCTGCTCGTGATGCGCGCCCTTCCAGTACGCCCGGCCGCACTCCGTGCACTGCGCGAACACGTCGTACGTGGCATGCGTCCCGTGCTTCAGCTGGTCGGCGACCTCGTCCTTGGTCGCCTTGCGGAGCACCCCGTTGCAGGCCGTGCACCGCGTCCAGGGCCGCAGCTCGGGCTGGAACCGGTCCAGGACGTCCCGAAGCTGCTCCTCCGGCCGGGTGCTGTAGACGAACGCCCCCGCCCACAGCTCGCGCCTGCGCAGCAGCCCCCGGTCGCGGCTCAGCATGACCCGCTGCTGCGCCGCCGAACGAGCGGCCAGCGCCGGGTCGCCGATGTCGGTCGACTCGTAGGCCGTGTCCACGCCGAGCAGCCGCAGCCGCCGGGCCAGCGTGCCGAGGTGCACGTCGAGGAGGAACCGCAGGGGCGCGCCAGGCACCCGCTGGGGGCGGGCGACGGTCAGAACCGTCACCGACTCGCCGGCCGCCGGGACGTGCGAGACGCGCACCTCGCGGCCGTCCACGACCAGGGCGCCCACCTCGGTCAGCGGCACACCCAGCGACTCGACGACATGGCCCAGACTGGAGAGGCCGTCCGTGGTGGCCCGCAGGGTGCCCGACCGCCGGGCCTGGGGGAGGAACACGTGCAGCTCGGGGGCGAACTCGACGCGGATCTCGGGACCGTTCACGCGGTCAGGATGCCACGGCGGCGGGCGGGTGGGCCTCAGGGCTTTCCGGTCGGCAGGCCGTGTTCCAGGACGTCCAGGGCGCGGTCGGCCAGTCCCCGGACGTCGTCCCGGTGGCCGGTCTCGGCCCAGTAGTGGGAGACCTCCATCAGCCCGCCCATCACGGACATGGCGAAGACCCGTAGCTCCAGGCTGTCGGGGTCCAGTCCGGAGCGCTCGGCGAGGGCCTCGCGGAGCAGCCGGCCGGTCGCCGCCATGCTCTGCGTCATGCGGGCGCGGACGGCGGGGACCTCGACCCCGAGCCGGGCCCGCAACCGGGTCACCTCGGGTTCCTCGGCGAGGCTCCGGTCGAGGGCCGTGCGCATCACATGCCGCAGGACGTCCGCCCACGACTCGTCCTCGGGCCGGGCCCGCAGCTCCGCCGTCATCACCGGGTGGCACTCGTCGGTGATGACGATGTCCTCCTTGGTCGGGAAGTACCGGAAGACGGTCGACGGCGACACCTCGGCCCGGTCGGCGATCTGCTCGATCGTCGTGGCGTCGTAGCCCTGCTCCTCGATCAGCGCGTAGGTCGCGGCGCGGATCGCCTGGCGGGTCCTGATCTTCTTCCGCTCCCGGAGTCCCAGCGGGGGCGGGCCGGCGGGGGTGACATCAGCCATGAATCGACAGTAACTGTCAATCCTTACCCACTGTCACTACCCGTGCTGGTACGCCACCAGCGAGATCCCCACGTAGTGCGCGATGAAGGCCGCCAGGGTGAAGGAGTGGAACACCTCGTGGAAGCCGAACCAGCGCGGTGACGGGTTGGGGCGCTTGATCCCGTAGATCACGCCGCCCGCGCTGTAGAGCACGCCGCCGACGATGACGAGGACGAGGACGGCGATGCCGCCGGTCCGCATGAAGTCCGGCAGGTAGAAGACGGCGGCCCAGCCCATCGCGATGTAGCACGGCGTGTAGAGCCAGCGCGGGGCGCCGACCCAGAAGACGCGGAAGAGGATGCCGGCCGCCGCCGCGGCCCAGATGCCCCACAGCAGCCACTCGCCCTTGGCGCCCGGCAGCAGGAGCATGGCCAGCGGCGTGTAGGTGCCCGCGATGATCAGGAAGATGTTGGCGTGATCCAGTCGGCGCAGAACGCCGTCCATGCGGGGGCTCCAGTCGCCCCGGTGGTACAGCGCGCTCACACCGAACAGCAGGCACGCCGTCAGGGCGAAGATCCCGCAGGCGATGCGCCCTCTGGTCGACTCGGCGAGGGCGGTCAGCACCAGGCCGGCGACGAGAACCGCCGGGAACATACCGAGGTGCAGCCAGCCGCGCAGCTTGGGCTTGACCGGGTGCGGCAGGGAGAGCGCCGTCGGACCGCGGCCGTCGGCCGGCGTGTCCGTAGGCGCGTCGGAGGCGAACGCAGTCATGGCCGAATGGTAGCTACGGAACCGTAAGTGACCTATCAGTCGGGTCGATTGGCCGATGAAGAGTGGCCATCCTCTCACCGTGGCCGAACGATGGTTACGCAAACGGACGGTCAGGTGAACCCAACGTGCATGCAAAGGGTGCGCGAGAAACCGTGGCGATCCTCACGTCGCTCACCTGTGCGCTCCTCTGGACAGATGGGCGCGGGCGTCGGATGATCAAATGAGTGCGGTCGGCACCGGATGAGCGCCAAGTTGCACCGTGAAGCATCCGGGTCGCAGCCCCCACGGGGCCTCCACATCAAAAAAATCCCTCATTTAGGAGCAATCGTGGCGCGCGACATCGCGGCTCCCACCGTCCCCACCACCCATCAGGGCCTGATCTCGTGGGTCAGCGAGATCGCCGAGCTGACCCAGCCGGACAACGTGGTCTGGTGTGACGGATCCGAGGCCGAGTACGAGCGGCTGTGCGAGGAGCTCGTCCAGAAGGGCACCTTCCGGAAACTCGACCCGATCAAGCGCCCGCACTCCTACTACGCGGCCTCCGACCCCACCGACGTCGCCCGCGTGGAGGACCGGACGTTCATCTGCTCCGAGAAGGAGGCGGACGCGGGCCCGACCAACCACTGGAAGGCCCCCGCCGAGATGCGGGAGATCTTCCAGGGCTCCGGGGGGCAGGGCGGCCTGTTCCGCGGCTCGATGCGCGGCCGGACCATGTACGTGGTGCCGTTCTGCATGGGCCCGCTCGGCTCGCCGCTGTCCGCGCTCGGCGTCGAGATCACCGACTCGGCGTACGTCGCCGTCTCCATGCGCACGATGACGCGCATGGGCCAGGCGGTGCTCGACGAGCTCGGCTCCGACGGCTTCTTCGTCAAGGCCGTGCACACCCTGGGCGCCCCGCTGGAGCCCGGCCAGGAGGACGTCCCCTGGCCCTGCAACACGACCAAGTACATCTCGCACTTCCCCGAGGACCGCGAGATCTGGTCCTACGGCTCCGGCTACGGCGGCAACGCCCTGCTCGGCAAGAAGTGCTACGCCCTGCGCATCGCCTCCGTGATGGCGCGTGACGAGGGCTGGCTGGCGGAGCACATGCTGGTCCTCAAGCTCACCCCGCCGCGCGGCGAGTCCAAATACGTGGCGGCGGCCTTCCCGAGCGCCTGCGGCAAGACCAACCTCGCCATGCTGGAGCCGACCATCCCCGGCTGGACGGTCGAGACCATCGGCGACGACATCGCCTGGATGCGCTTCGGCGAGGACGGCCGGCTGTACGCCATCAACCCCGAGGCGGGCTTCTTCGGTGTCGCGCCCGGCACCGGCGAGCACACCAACGCCAACGCGATGAAGACGCTGTGGGGCAACGCGGTCTTCACCAACGTCGCGCTGACGGACGACGGCGACGTCTGGTGGGAGGGCATGACCGAGGAGCCCCCGGCCCACCTCACCGACTGGAAGGGCAACGACTGGACGCCTCAGTCCGAGACCCCGGCCGCCCACCCCAACGCCCGCTTCACCGTCCCCGCCGCCCAGTGCCCGATCATCGCGCCGGAGTGGGAGGACCCCAAGGGCGTGCCGATCTCGGCGATCCTCTTCGGCGGCCGCCGCGCCACCGCCGTACCGCTGGTGACGGAGTCCTTCGACTGGAACCACGGCGTCTTCCTCGGCGCCAACGTGGCCTCCGAGAAGACCGCCGCCGCCGAGGGCAAGGTCGGTGAACTGCGCCGCGACCCCTTCGCGATGCTGCCGTTCTGCGGCTACAACATGGGCGACTACATGGCCCACTGGATCGACGTGGCCAAGGACAAGGACCAGTCCAAGCTGCCGAAGATCTACTACGTCAACTGGTTCCGCAAGGACGACGAGGGCACGTTCGTCTGGCCCGGCTTCGGTGAGAACTCCCGCGTCCTGAAGTGGATCGTGGAGCGCCTGGAGGGCAAGGCGGAGGGCGTCGAGACCCCCATCGGCATCCTGCCGACGAAGGACGCCCTCGACACGAACGGCCTGGAACTGGCCGACTCCGACCTGGACTTCCTGCTCACCGTCGACAAGGAGGTCTGGCGCGAGGAGGCCGCCCTGGTCCCCGAGCACCTCAACACCTTCGGCGAGCACACGCCCAAGGAGCTGTGGGACGAGTACCGCGCGCTGGTGCAGCGCCTGGGCTGAGACAGCCCTCCACCGACGCCGCGGCCGGCTCCGATCGTGCCCTGACCAGCAACATCGTCACGGCCGGCCGCGGTGACAGCACCACAGGAGGCAGGGGTCCGCACAAGGGCGTGCGGGCCCCTGCCGGGCTGGTCGACCACGGCACACCGTTCCGGACGGCTCGCGGCCACGCCCGCCGTTCGCGAACGCCTCGTACGGCACGCGGCTGCTCGACACCGTCCGTACGTCAGGCGCTGGCGCCGTCGCTCCCCCCGGTTCTCCACGACGCGGCCGTCATTGGTTCTGATGGGGCGGTCAGACGGACGCGGGCGAGAGGGTGGTCGTACGCGGCGGCGAGCTGCAGGAGGAACGCTTTCTCCTGGCCGAGGTTGTCGATGGCAGGACCCGTGATCTCGTAGGGCTGGGGCAGTTCCGGGTTGCCCGCGATCCGGGACCGGCAGGACTCGCGGACGAGGCAGGCCAGGACGGTCGCCTCGGTGAGTGATTCGGGTAGCCGGGCCGCGGCGACGTGAGAGCGCGCGGCCTGCGCGGTCGTGGTGTCGATGTGGCGGCGCAGGACAAGAAGCGCGTTTCGTATCTCGATCAGCTTCCGGTACATCAGGAAGCGCCGGGGAAGGCCCGGCCACAGCACCTCGCGAAGGCGGGATCGGGGGCTGTTCAGCGCGGCCTCGGGAACCGCGTCGATGAGGCCGCGCCACAGAGGCCACAGACGCCAGATCGTCCTGGCGTCGACCACGCTGCGGTGCGCGGCCGCGACCATGGGGACGAGGACGGCCATGGCGGCCAGCAGGCATTGCAACGGCGGTAAGAAGGGGATGACCGGAACGGCGGAGTGCGCGGGGACGAAGACCAGCACGGCACCGATCGCCCAATACGGCAGGGCGATCGCGGCCCCCAGGCCCAGCAGGCCCAGTGCCGAGGTGAGGGGGGCCGGGCCGCTGCGACCGTATCGCCAGCACATGGCAAGGCAGCGTGCGTTGGCGACGAGATGGATGAAGATCAGCAGCAGGACCACCAGTCCCTGAGCGGGCCCGGCCGACGAGTTGTCAGCCGGGTGGCCGGCCGCCGCGGGCGCCAGCTGGAGGGCCGCCACGGTGACCCCAAGCGCTCCGCATGTCCAGGGGAGAAGACGGCGTGTCCCCGCCACCGCGTCGGCCAGGTACAGGACGGCTGCGGCGGAGGCCACACCGGCCACGTCCCGGGTCAGCACGGCGGTGGCCCGGGAAGCGTGACTCTGCGCGAGGAGACGCTCGGTCCCGGGCAGGCAGAACGTCATGGCCAGTGCCGCCCCCACGGCCGCGCACCACACCCCGCGCTGGGAGGGGTGGCGCAGGGCTGACGGCAACCGGGCCAGTACGGCCACCCACAGGCAGACGGCCGCCACGGCCGCCACGCGGTCGTCCACCGGCACGAGTTCAGCGCGCATGCGTGCCGTCCATGCCAAAGGCGGCCTGCAGTCGTTCGACGGCGTTCCGCGGGCTCCTGCCGCCGGGGTCGGCGGCGCTGACACGGATGACACTGGCGAGCGTCTCCGCTTCCCGTTCCTGGCGGGTGGTGTAGTTGGTCCGGGCCAGGAGCCGGTGGATCAGCCCGGGGTCGAGGTCGGGGACCAGCGCCGCCGGGCCGGCGACGGCCGGATCGCTGGTGTGGTGGGTCAGGAGCATGTGCCCGATCTCATGCAGGATGATGTGCTCCTGGTGCGGACGGACCGTCCGCTGTTCGTAGAAGATGTGGTCACCGGCGGCCGTCTCCAGCCACAGGCCGCAAGCGCCTGCTCTGGCGGCCTGCTTGGGCAGTGGGTGCAAGTGGACGGGCCTGCCACGTTGCGCGGCCAGCTGGTGGCAGAACTTCTCCGCCGAGAACGGGTCGGGCAGGCTGAGCCGGTTCAGTATGGCCAGGCATCGCCGATGCAGGGCGGCGTCTGTGCGAGGCATGTCGATGGGATCGACCCTTTCCGCTGCCCCTGGATCCGGGGGGCCCGGGGGCAGGCGTCACGTCGCTGTGTCGGATGGCGGACGCGCCCGAGGAATCAGTCCGTGGCCGGGGACCGGCGGTGTGCCGTCCGCTCACTTGTGCGGGGGGCGGGAGGCCGGGGTGGTGTCACGAGCCCGTCTCCGTCGGCCGGGGGTCAGGCTCGGAGGTTTCCTGGGGTTCGTGCGGTGACGCGGTGGTCACCGTTGCGTCGGTATCGACCGGGGACAGGCGCTCCACTTTGCGGGCTTCGTTCACCATGACCAGGAGGGCGTCCAGCGTGCCCGGTGACAGACCATCGGCGCGTAGCGCGAGGTTGCGCACCTTGGCGTCGCGCAACGCGGTGACGAGGGCGAGTTGAGTGCCCACCCGCCCGGCGACCTCGTCGTTGAGGAAGTACTCCGGGGGCACCCCGAAGAACTTGGCCAGGATGCCGAGTTGGTCGATGGTCACGTTGCGCTTCCTGGCCGTGGCCAGTTCCCACAAGTACGTCCCCGAGATGGAGCCGCCCGTCTGCTCGCGGATCTCCTGGGCGAGGCGCGCGTAGCCGGGCCGCTTGCGCTCGTCCGGGTAGTGGGCCTCGATGAGCGTGCGCAGGCGCGCGCCGAAGACGCCCGCGGGGCCCTCGTCCGGGCCGTCGGGGTACGCCTTCAGTTCTTCGTCGCTCATGACACGTCCCAGCCTGCGTCATGGACCCACCCGCTCGCGCGTCCGCTATCTCGGACGTGCCGCGCGTATTTCGCCATGACCACTTCAATATCGTTGTGTGATTGAAGTGGTAACTGTAGGCTCGCCTATCGTCTTCGTCCACAATAGCGGACGAAGTCGGATCACAGTCTCGGGCCGTGTCGGGCCTCGGTGTGTGGCCCGCGAACCAAGGTGGAGTCTTCATGGGCTGCGAAGTGTCCTTCCGCGTGCTGGGTACGCTCGACGTGGCGGTCAAGGGCAGACCCGTCAGGATGCCGACCGGCAAGCAACGCGTACTGCTCGCGTCCCTGCTGGTCGACGCGAACGAGGCGGTGCCCGTGGAGAGTCTGGTCGACAGGTTGTGGGGATCCTGCCTTCCGTCCCAGCCGCGCTCGGCACTGCACACGCTGCTCACCCGATTACGGCAGACGCTGGACGCGGACGGCTACAGCCTGTCGGAGACGGTGCACACCTCCGCCAGCGGCTACTCCCTGCAGGTGTGTCCCGACCAGCTCGACCTCCTCAGGTTCCGGGAACTGCTCGCCGTGAGCCGCCGGCTCGCCGATGCAGGGGACCTGGAAGCGGAGCGCGGCGTCCTGGCCGACGCCTTGGCACTGTGGCGGGGCACGCCGCTGTCCGACGTGCACTCCGACGCCCTGAACCGGGACGTCGTCCCCGCCCTCACAGAGCAATGGATACGCGCGATCGAGCGGTACCACGACGTGTGTCTGCGGCTCGGTCGGCACGAGGAGATCATCGGTGAACTGCGGATCCTGACCGCTCGGCACCCGTTCCACGAGCGGCTCTGGCACCAGCTCATGCTGGCCCTCCACCGCTGTGGACGGCGAGGCGAGGCGCTGGAGGTCTACGCCCATGTCAGCGGCTTCTTCCGGGAGCAGATGGGGATCGACCCCGGGAGCGAGCTGCGCGGTCTTCAGCTCGCCATTCTGCGCGCCGACGCCACGCCTGCCTCCGTCGCCCCGGGCTGACCGGCCCGGCCCTGCCACCCGGTGTGCCGTCCGCGTCGCAGGCCGGCGGATGTCGAGCCGGCGCACGACGAGAGCGCCGAGTCCGGCGGCCGAGACGACTCCCGCCGCAGCCATCGCGAACATGCCAGGGGCAGCCGCGAACCGCTGGTAGGAGGAGCCGGCGAGATATCCCGCCCCGGACTCGGCACCGGCCCACACCAGACCCCCGATCAGGCTGTAGGGGGCGAGGCTGCGGTAACGCAGGCCGGAGGCACCGGCGACATGTGGGGCAAATGTGCGCATGACAGGGATGAAGCGGCAGGCCAGGAGTGCCGGGCCGCCCCACCGCCGTACGACCGGCCAGGTCCTGTCCCAGGCACCCGCCGGCACCCGCCGGCCCAGCCGGGACTGCCGCACCCCGTCGCCGAGGCGGCGCCCGGTGCGGTGGGCGAGCAGATCGCCGGTGACCACGCCGGCGGCGGCGCAGCCCATGACCAGCGGCAGATTCAGTACTCCCGCGTGGGCGAGGAAGCCCGCGCAGAGCATCAGGCTCAGCGTGGGCACGAACGCGCCGACCACGAGCACGGACTCGAGAACCACCAGGCACAGGACGACGCCGTACGTGGTGAACGGCCCGAGGCCCACCAGGAGTTCCGCCGGACCCGGCAGACCTGGCGGTGCCTCGGCCGACGCCGCCCCCGCCACGGTGGTCATCACGCCACTGCCTCCGTACGACCGAGCGGGCCGGGAGCGCGCAGGTGCCTGACCCGGGCGGGCGGCAGGTTGCGCAGCACGAGGCTGTCACCGACGCCGTACCGGGCGGTGAAACCGTCCAGCACGGCGGCCACCGCCCTGTGCCGGGCCGCCTCGGCGCGGTCGGCGACCAGGGCGCGCGTCGCCTCGGTGCCGAGGTACGCGAAGTACGTCAGGTGACCGCCGGGTTCCAGGACGGAGAAGTAGCGTTCGAGGACCGTACGGACCATGTCCGGTGCGAAGTTGGTGAAGGGCAGGCAGGAGACGATCACGTCGTAGCGGCGGCCGAGCCGGGCCTCCGTGATGGATTCGGCGATGATCCGGATCCGGTCGGATGCGGCCGACAGGGCGGGGTCGGTGCGCAGTGCGCCGTGCAGCACGTCCACGAACCGCGGGTTGACCTCCACCACGTCCAGGCGGTCGGCCGGCCCCAGACGGCTCGCGAGCATCCGGGTCACCGGCCCCGTGCCCGCGCCGACCTCCAGCACGGACACCGGGCCGCCGAGCTCCGCGCGGGCCAGGGCCAGCGGGGCCGCCAGCCGGGTGGCCAGTGGTCCGCTGCTCGGCGCGACCGCGCCGGTGGTGCGGAACGTGCGGGCGGCCTCGCGCAGAAAGGTCAGCCGTCCGGATCGGTACGGGAGTCCGAGGCCCGTAGTGGGCTTGTGGGGAGCATGCGTCAGGTCCATGGCTGTGACGCTATGAAGCGGCGGACGTCGTTCCATCGGTCGCGCGGCTACGACGAGCACCGACGAAAGTAGGGGGTCGAGGCCGCCTGATGGCCGCACCCGGGCCACCCGCCCGCCGCCTATGCTCGTGCGTTGTGGAGGCGAACACGGTTCCAGGGAAGCGGAGTTGGCGTTGGTGGGCCGAGGCGGTGCTCGTCGCGGTGGTGGGCGTGCTGTCGGTGCAGGAGGCGTACATCGGCGCCGGAGGCACGGTGCGCAGCCCGGCCGCGGCCCTGTCCGTCGCGGCCAGCCTGGCGCTCCCGCTGCGCGGCCGGTGGCCGCGGGCGGTCGCGGCCTCCAGCGTGGTCGTCGCCGCCGCCTTCGGCACCGTGTGGCCGCTGCTGGTCGTCCTGTTCCACCTGGCCCAGCGGGGGCGGGGTGGTGTGGGGGCCCTGTGCGCGGTCGCGGCCATGGCGGCCAGCCTGGTGATCCAGCCGGCGCACAGCCTGTGGGCCCCGCGCACCTATGGGCCGCTGCTGCTGCCCGCGGTGGTGCTCGTGCTCGGGCTGTGGGCGGGTAGCCGCCGGCGGCTGGTCATCTCGCTCGACGAGCAGGTCCGGCAACTGCGGGTCGAACGCGAACTGCGCGCCGAGCAGGCGCGGCTGGGGGAGCGGACGAGGATCGCCGCCGAGATGCACGATGTGCTCGCGCATCGCCTGACCGTCCTGGCCCTGCACGCCGGTGCCCTCCAGCGCCGGGCCGAGGAACTGCCGGAGCCGGTCGCCGAGCGTGTCGGGTTGCTGCGCCGCACCTCAACCGAGGCGCTGGCGGACCTGCGTGACGTGCTGGGTGCCCTGCGCATGACGGACACCGAGGAGGCCCGGCCGAACGGGGCCGGGCTCGAGGACCTGCCCGCCCTGCTGGACGAGGCGCGGAGTGCGGGGCAGCGCGTCGAGGCGGCAATCGACGGTGAGGCGGGCGCCGTGTCCACCAGCCACCGGCTCGCGGTCCACCGTGTCGTGCAGGAGGCGCTGACCAACGCCCGCAAGCACGCGCCCGGTGCCCTCGTCGAAGTCGCGGTGCGCTACGGGCCGCCGAAGTCGACGGTCGTGGTGCGCAACCGGCCCGGGGCCCCGTCCGGCGGGTCACCGGTGGCCAGCGGTTTCGGGCTGGTCGGGCTGACCGAGCGGATCACCTCCCTGGGCGGCACCCTGGAATTCGGGCCGTCGGGCGCGGGCGGCTGGCAGGTGACCGCGGAGATACCGATGGGCGCGGGACCTTCCCATGCCGACCCCTCCCACGCAGGTGCCGCATGAGGCAGGGCAGTGAAGACGCTCCGCGGGGCCGGGGCGCGGACGAGGCGGGAACCGAGTGGACAGGGACGACACGATGAACGGCACGGCGAGCACCGGGAACACCGGGAACACCGAGAACGCGGACGGGGCGTTACGGGTTCTGATCGTGGACGACGACCACCTGGTCAGACTTGCCCTCGCCGACATCCTCGACCAGGACCCGGACGTCACGGTGGTGGCCCAGGCCGGCGACGGAGCGGAAGCGGTCGAACTCACGCGGGCGAGGCGGCCGGACGTCGTCCTGATGGACATCCGCATGCCGGGCGTGGACGGCATCACCGCCACCCGGCGGCTGCGCGCGCTGTCCGAGCCGCCCCAGGTGGTCGTCCTGACCACCTTCGACCTCGACCAGTACGTCTATGACGCGCTGGCCGCCGGGGCCTCCGGATTCCTGCTGAAGGACACCGATCCGGGTGAGATCGTCCGCGCGGTACGGATCGTGGCGGACGGTCAGGCCATGCTGCATCCCGCCGCGGCCCGTCGCCTCATCGACCGCTACCACGAGTCCACCCGCCATGCTCCGGACCATGCCCGGGCCCGCATCGACAGACTGACCCCCCGCGAGAAGGAGGTCCTGGCCCTCCTCGCCGACGGGGCCTCCAACGCGGAGATCGCCGCCGGGCTCGGGATGCGCGAGAGCACGGTGAAGGCGCACGTCAGTCGCATCCTGTCGGCCCTGGAGGTGGGTAACCGGGTGCAGGCCGCACTCTGCGCCCGTAGCGCGGGCATCGGCGGTAGCTGAGCGTGTGACCGCCGCGACCGTCACGTGCAAGTGGTCTGCAAGCGGCGTGGAAGCGTTCTGTGGGTCCGCCGTCAGTCCGCTGTGACTCGACTGCAATGCGGCTGCAACCGGGCTGCAATTCGTGTGCAACTCGTCTGTACTCGGCGTGGAAGTGCTCTGCAAGCAGCTCTCCGTACTGTCGATTCCACCGGGAACCGATTGGATGGGATGAGCCCATGAAGCACGCGGAAGAACCGACGATCTACCTGGATGTCGACGCGATTCGGCGCATTCAGATGTTGATGGTTCTGTGCTCACTGCTGCCGCCCGACGGCAAGCTTCGGGAAGTGCTGGATCTCGCGCTGGCGCTTCACGAGGAGCCCGTGCTCGCCAAAGTTCAGCCCATCACCGACCTGCATCCGTTCGCCACCAAGGAATGGCTCGAATCCCTTTGGCTGGATGAAGGTCTGCCCGCGAAACAGCGGGAGTTGGTCGCCTGGCAGAACAACAGCGAGAACATGGGACCGGCCCTCGCGGAGCTGAAGAACGTGGAAAAGCAGCTCGGTATCGGGCTGGTTCCCCAGATGCACGACCTGTTGTCCCCCCATTCACAGGAGGAAGCATCATGACCGCAACGCTGCTCCAGCAGGCTGTCGTCGACGGCGAGTTCCGCGCTGCGCTGCTCGAGGACCCGGCGGCCTTCGGCGTGTCCGTCGACGCGCTGCCCGCCCCGGTCGAGCAGATCGACCAGGAGTCCCTGGACTTCTGGACCGAGGGCATCGCCAACGTCGAGGTCTACGCCTGCGTGCAGAGCTGCAGCTTCGGCCCGATCACCGCCGTCTGCGACGGCAACACCAAGTAACGGGTGCGGTGACCGGTCGCCTCCCCGGAAGCCCGGGCGGCCGGTCACCGACCACTCCATCGTGCGGTGCCCCGGCTGTGCCGGGGCACCGCACCACTTGACCGGCCGTACGCCGGGACGTCAGGACGGCCATCCCCCTAGGAGTGCTGACCGTGCCACAGATCAATCCGCTCGAACTCGCCGTACGTGCGGCCAACCTCTCCGAGCGCGTCCAGACCATGACCAGGCTCGGTCGCCCGAACACCGCGGCACCGTCCCTGGACGCCTTCGACACCTGGCGGATCGACAGACTGGCGACCCGGCTGGCCGACAAGTTTCAGCAGAAGTCGCTGCACCGGTCCCGGCCGCCGCAGTACGACAGGGCGGGTCTCGTGCACGTCCTGACCTCCTACCGGGCCTTCGAACGCGGCTTCGCCGAGTCCACCGCCGACGATGAGACCCGGCGTTTCCTCACCGACATTCACAGCGCCTGGCTGCCGACCTACCGAGAGGCCTTGGAGGGTTTCGAGGGGAACCCGGCCATCTCGTACGACGGCCGACTCACCACGGCCTGCGAGCCGTTCCTTCGCCATCTGAGCCGCACTCTGAACGCAGTACGCAACGAAATCGGCGCGGCCTGCCGAGTCAGGCTCGACAGGCAATTGGTGGACGATTTCCGGAACCACTTGCTCGACCGATTCGAACTGTGTCTGGCCTGGGCGGTGGAAGCCGACGCCAACGTCCATTGCCAGCAGTCCGGAATAGACCGGGAAACGGCGACGCGGGAAGAGTATCTGGCGTATCTCGAAGCGACGTTCGCGCAATCCTCCGCATACCACGCCTTCTATCTGAAGTTCCCGGTGCTCGGCCGCTGGCTGGCCCATGTCACCGCTCTGCTGAGCGCATTCGGTACGGAATTCCTGCGGAACCTGGCGGCCGACGCGGCCGATATCTCCGGTTCGCTCTTCGGACAGGACATCGCGGAGTTCCGCTCGGTGCGGCTCGGGAACTCGGACGCGCACGCCGGAGCGCGCACCGTGGCCAGGGTGGCCGTGAGGCTGGCCGACGGCAGCGAAGGGGCGTTCTACTACAAGCCGCGCTGCGTCAGGTCGGAGGCGGCGATGCAACTGCTGCTCGGCCGGCTCGCGGCGGACGACGTGGTCGGCTTCCGGCCCCGTCCGGTGCTGGCCCGGGAGGGTTACGGCTACGAGGCCGAGATACCGTCCGGGCGCAACCACGTCGACTCGCCGGCACAGGTGGCCGCCGTCTACCGGGAACTCGGCGGCTACCTCGCGCTCTTCTACGTCCTCGGCGGCGGGGACCTGCACTTCGAGAACATCATCGTCGCCGACGGGCACGCCTACGTCTGCGACGGCGAGACTGTCCTGGGAGTGATCCCCGAAGGGCGCGGCAGAGCGCAGGGCACCATGCTCGACTCGGTCTTCAAGACCGGGCTCCTGGAGTGGCCTCGCGACGCCGATCCCGCGGCGGACGCGGCCGGGCGGATGAAGGTCAGCGGATACGCGGGCGGGGAGGGATACAGCGTCCCCGTGCCCGTTCCCCGGATCAACAACCGGGAGACAGGGTTCCGGATGTCCGTGCGTCACACCGAGGGCGTCAGGGTGGACCCCGGCGCATCGAACCGCATCTTCCTCGACGGCGAACTGGTGCGCCCGGAGGACCACTCCGAACGGATCATGGAGGGCTTCCACCGCGTCTACGACTGGTTCACACGCCACCCTGACTCCGCCATCGGCCTGCTGCGCGAGGCATTCCGCGGAGCCGAGGCGCGCTTCATCAACTGGGGTACCCAGATCTACGCGCAGCTGCTGGTCTCAGCCCGGCACCCCAAGTGCCTCGCCGAGCCCCTCGAAGTCGACCTCCTGGCCAACACCATCCGGACGTTCCCGCGTACCTGGGACGCGGACGGTGTCCTGGCCGAGCGCGAGGTGGAATCCCTGTGGCGGATGGACGTTCCCCTGTTCAGCGCCCCGGCCGACGGCACCCACCTCGTGCACGAGCACTCGGTGGAGCTCGCGTCACCGCTGGAGGTGTCCCCGCTCGACTACGCGGCCGAGCGGATCCGGCTGCTCAACGAACGCAACCGGGACCAGCAGAGCCACTACATCGCGGCAGGTCTGGCCACCGGCGAAGTGGCGAGCCCCGCCTTCCGGTCGACCGCCCTGGACTACGCGACCCGGATCGGCAAGCGGCTGTGCGACGAACTCGCCGACTCACGGTCGGCCGCGCCCTGGACCTCCTACCGGCTGGCCGGCGGAGAACTGGAGCGGGTGGACATCGAGGCCGACCTGTACCAGGGCTCGGCGGGCGTCGCCCTCTTCCTGGCGTACCTCAACGAACTCGTCCCGCGTCCGGAGTTCCGCAACGCGGCCGAACGCGCCCTCGAACACGTCCTGCGGGCCTGGGACCGCACCCGGCTCGGCGCCTACTCAGGACTCGGCGGCACCGTCTACCTGCTGACCCACCTGTCGCACCTGTGGAACGACGACCGGCTCCTCGACGAGGCGGCCCTGCTCGCCGACCGCGTGCCCCGGTACGTCCACGGCGACCGCCACTTCGATGTCCTGCACGGCGCGGCGGGCCTCATCCCCGTCCTGCTGGGTCTCGCCGGCCACCGCGACGGCCGCATGCTGGACCACGCCCACCGGTGCGCCCGGCACCTGCTGGAGCACGCCAACAGAGACGAGGACAACAACCTGAGTTGGCCGCCCTTCGGCGGGCCGGAGGAAGCCGTGGCCGATCTCACCGGCTTCTCCCACGGCGCCGGCGGAATCGGCTGGGCCCTCATCCAACTCGGCCGGCACACGGGCCATGAGGAGTACGTCGACGCTGGTCGCCGGGCCTTCGCCTACGAGTCCCGCCACTTCGACCCGGACGAACAGGACTGGTACGACCTGCGGACCGGGCGGGGCGGTGTCGCCCGCGGTGACCGCCACTTCGCCAACGCCTGGTGCAACGGCGCGGCGGGCATCGGGCTGAGCCGGATCTCGTCCTGGGCCACGCTGGGCAAGGACGACGAGACGTTGCTGCGCGAGTCGTACCAGGCCCTGTCCGCCACCATGCGCAACTTCCCCCGGCTGAAGAACCACACGCTGTGCCACGGCACCTCGGGAAACGCGGAACTCTTCCTCCGCTTCGCCCTGCTGCGGGACGAACCGGCGTTCCGCCTGGAGGCCAACGTCCAGGTGCAGTCACTGTGGCGGAACTTCGATGACGCCGAGAACGGCGCGGCGGAGAACAGCGCCAACTTCTTCCCGGGGCTGCTCATCGGGATCTCCGGGTTCGGCATGCACTTCCTGCGCCTGGCCGCACCCCACCGCGTGCCTTCCGTCCTCCTGCTCGACCCGCCGCCGGCCCGCACGTAACCCCTCCCTCCACCCTTCACGTCCCACCCGGTTAGGAGCCCGTACGACCATGACCGTCACCTCCTGCCAGACCTTCCTGAGCGACGCACAGGACTCCGCCGAACTCGGCACCCAGCTCAAGGCCGCCACCGGCATCAGCGAGATCGTGCTGCTCGGCCGCCGTCACGGATACGACTTCACCGCCGAGGAACTCATGCGGGGTTCCTCCGAGTTCACTCCCCGCGGGCCGGCTGCCGCCCCGTCCGCGGGCGACCAGGTTCCCGGGGCCCGGTCCACGGCGTTCTACCACCACGAGTACTCTCTCGACGACCTGCCGGGATTCGACCAGGTGGCCAGGGAACTGCCCCACCTGAAGGTCATGCCGCCCTCCGTCGATCTGAGCCGCTTCCACGCGGAGTTCCGCGAGGAGGATCTGCGGTCCACGTCGTCATCGCCCGACGACCCCGCCTACCTCGACTGGCACGACAGGATGGCCCGCGTCAACTGGCGGGACAGCGCGGACTCGCCCCGGCGTGACTTCCATCTCGTCAACCTCGACGAGCATGTGGACCACCCGGGATACGAGAACTACTTCGCGGCGAAGACCAGGGTGGTGACCACCCTGGAGAGGCTCTTCGGCACGGAGGTGCGCTTCTCGGGATCCATGTGGTACCCACCGTCCAGCTACCGGCTGTGGCACACCAACGAGAACCAGCCGGGCTGGCGGATGTACCTGGTGGACGTGGACGAACCCTACGCAGACCCCGGCCGCACCTCGTTCTTCCGCTATCTGCACCCCACGACGCGGCAGATCGTGACCCTGCGGGAACGTCCCCGCATCGTCCGCTTCTTCAAGGCGGAGCAGGACCCCGACCGACTGTTCTGGCACTGCATCGTCAACCCCACCGAGCGGCACCGCTGGAGTTTCGGCTTCGTCGTACCCGAGGACTGGGCGGAACGGCTGGGACTGTCCGCCCGGCAGGCGACACGATGACCGGGCCCGGCGCAGGCACCCCGGACGCGGTCGGTCCGCCGGCGATACGCGCGGCGGGAGTGCACAAGTCGTACGGCGACGTGGAGGCGGTCCGGGGCATCGACCTGACCGTCGCGCAGGGGGAGACGTTCGGTTTCCTCGGCCCCAACGGGGCGGGCAAGACCAGCACGATCGCGATGCTGTGCACCCTGGCCCGGCCCACGGCCGGAACGATCGAGATCGCCGGGCACGACACCCGCACGGACCCGGACCGAGTCCGCCGCGAGATCGGCCTGATCTTCCAGCAGACCACGCTGGACCCGGACCTGACGGCCGCCGAGAACCTGCGCTTCCACGCCGACCTCTACGCCCTGCCGCGCACCACGCTGCGCTCGCGCCTCGACTCCGTCCTGGACCTCGTCGGGCTGGCCGACCGCCGGGACGACTTCGTACGGACCTTCTCCGGCGGCATGCAGCGCAGGCTGGAGATCGCCCGCGGACTGATGCACCGTCCCCGCCTGCTGTTCCTGGACGAGCCGACCGTCGGACTCGACCCGCACAGCCGCGCGCAGGTCTGGGCCCACCTGGCCGAACTGCGCCGACGCGAGGCGACCACCCTCTTCCTCACCACGCACTACCTCGAAGAGGCCGAACAGTGCGATCGCATCGCCATCATCGACGCGGGCCGGATCGTCGCGCAGGGCACGCCCGAGGAACTCAAGTCCGTCATCGGGGCGGACCACGTCGAACTGAGGACGGAGGACAACGCGGCAGTGGCCACCGTACTGCGTGAGAAGTTCGGGCTGGAACCGGCCGCCGACGGCGACGCGCTGCGCGTCCGGACCAAGGACGGCGCCAAACTGGTCCCGGTGCTGTGCGCGGGTCTGGACGTGCCGGTGTACGAGGTCACCGTGACCCGGCCGAGCCTGGACGATGTGTTCCTCCACCACACCGGCCGCGGCCTGGACGCCGAAGCCCTCGGCGCCGGCCCGGTCACCGTAGGAGCCCGGTCATGACGACGCCCACGACCGTACGCCCGCCCGAGCACGACGCCGGGCACCCCACCGGGCCCGGCACGGGACGCCTGGCCGCCGAGTGGCGCGCCGGCCGCATGGTCTGGCGTCGCGAGATGATCCACTTCTTCCGCGACCGGACCCGGGTGGCGGTGTCGCTCCTGCAGCCCCTGGTGTTCCTCTACATTCTGGGGGTCGGCCTGTCCCGGCTGCTGGCCGAAGGGTCCTCCGACGACTACCTGCTCTTCCTGTTCCCCGGCGTCCTCGTGATGGCGGCCCAGGCTCCGGCGATTTCCGTCGGGGCGTCCATCGTCTGGGATCGGCAGAGCGGATTCCTGCGCGAGATGCTCGTGGCCCCGGTGCGGCGCAGCACGCTGCTGATCGGAAAGTGCGTGGGCGGCGCCACCGTCGCGACCTGTCAGGGCGCCGTCGTGCTGGCCAGCGCCGGGCTGATCGGAGTGCCGTACCGGCCGGACCTGTTCGCGGCACTCCTGGCCGAACTGCTGCTCGCGGCCCTGGCCATGACCCTCATGGGCGCGGTCGTCGCGGTCTCCATCCGCCGGCTGCAGACGTTCAACACCGTGCTGACCGTCCTCATCACACCGATGATCTTCCTGTCGGGACTGATGTTCCCGGTGAGTTCGATGCCGGCCTGGATGGCGGCGCTCACCTTGCTCAACCCGTTGACCTACGCCGTCGACATCATGCGGCGTACGGTCCTCGCCTTCCAGCCCGGCCATTCCTCCCAGCCGCTGTTCGACTCGGTCACGTGGGCGGGCTGGGACGTCCCCTCCCTGGTCGCCGTCATCGTGGTCGCGGCCTTCTGCGCGGTGACGCTGACGGTGGCGGTCCGCCGATTCTCCCGTACGGACTGACGTCGCTGCCGGGAAGGCCGCGGGTGCCCGCCGGTCGAGTCGGCACGTATGGCGCCCGGTCCGCGCGTCGCTGCGGGTGCGCGCGGACCGGGGCCGTCCAAGGGAGCCCCGTGGGGGCTCAGCGGGACGCGAGTTCGCGCGGCTCCAGAGCCGCGGCGTGCGCGTCCATCCGCTCGGCGGACAGGATGGCGGCCGCCGTGTCGGCGCGCGAGGCGGCGACGACCAGCGCGCGGCCCGCCAGCGCGTGAGCCCGCCGGTGCAGGGCTGTCGCGCTGCGCTCGCGCCGGGCGCCGCTCATCGGCGCGCGGACCGGCGTACGCCCTCCCCGCAGCCGGCCCACCTGCTCCGCGAGCCGCTCCGCCGCGGTGTCCAGGTCGGTCGAGGTCTGCGTCGCTCGCAGCTCGTCCGTGACGGCGAGCAGGGCGGCGAGATGGCCCGCGAGCTGGATGTCCAGCTCTTCCTCGCGGGAGCGGTGGGGAAAGTCGGGGGCGGGGCCGTCCACCGTGCTGTGGACCGACTTGGTGCGGATCGGTTCGTACATGGGAGGGCCCTCCTGTGTGCTTACAGGAAGCCATCCTAGCTTAGATTTCGTCTAAAGTTGAGTTGTTGGCAATTCCGGACCGGCCGCACACGTACGGTGAGCGAGACGCGCGCTCAGGCCTGGCTGTAGCCGTCCAGGAAGTGCCCGATCCGGCCCACCGCGTCCCGCAGGTCGCCGACCGTCGGCAGGGTGACCACCCGGAAGTGGTCCGGTTCCGGCCAGTTGAAGCCCGTGCCCTGAACGACCATGATCTTCTCGCGCCGGAGCAGGTCCAGGACCATCCGCCGGTCGTCCTTGATCTTGAAGACCTTGGGGTCGAGGCGCGGGAAGAGATACAGCGCCCCCTTCGGCTTCACGCAGGTCACGCCCGGGATCTGGGTCAGCAGCTCGTAGGCGACGTCCCGCTGCTCGCGCAGCCGGCCGCCCGGCAGCACCAGGTCGTTGATCGTCTGGCGTCCGCTGAGCGCCGCGACGACGCCGTGCTGTCCCGGCATGTTCGCGCACAGCCGCATGTTCGCCAGGATCGTCAGGCCCTCGATGTAGGAGTCGGCGTGCGCGCGGGGCCCGGAGATCGACATCCAGCCCACCCGGTAGCCGGCCACCCGGTACGCCTTCGACATGCCGTTGAAGGTGAGGGTCAGCAGGTCGGGGGCGACGGCGGCGGTCGGGGTGTGTGTGGCGCCGTCGTAGAGGATCTTGTCGTAGATCTCGTCCGAGCAGACCAGCAGGTTGTGGCGGCGGGCGATGTCGGTGAGCCCCTTGATCATCGCCTCGTCGTAGACGGCCCCGGTCGGGTTGTTGGGGTTGATGATCACGAGCGCCTTGGTGCGGTCGGTGACCTTGCGCTCGACGTCGGCCAGGTCCGGCATCCAGTCGGCCTGCTCGTCGCACCGGTAGTGCACGGCGGTGCCGCCGGACAGGGAGACGGCGGCGGTCCACAGCGGATAGTCCGGGGCGGGCACGAGCACCTCGTCCCCGTCGTCCAGCAGGCCCTGCATCGCCATCACGATCAGCTCGGAGACGCCGTTGCCGATGAAGACGTGCTCGACGTCCGTCTCGATGCCGAGGGTCTGGTTGTGCATCACGACCGCGCGGCGGGCGGCCAGCAGGCCCTTGGCGTCTCCGTACCCGTGCGCCGAGGACACGTTCCGGAGGACGTCCTCCAGGATCTCGGGCGGACACTCGAAGCCGAACGCGGCCGGGTTGCCGGTGTTCAGCTTGAGGATGCGGTGACCGGCGGCTTCCAGCCGCATCGCCTCCTCGAGCACCGGGCCCCGGATCTCGTAACAGACGTTGGCGAGCTTGGTCGACTGGATCACCTGCATGTCTGGGAGCTTACGGCGCGGTAATGCGCCACGGGTCGTGTTTTCCGCCACGTGAGACGCGGCGCTTTGGGTGGATATCGCCGGCGCGCTGTCCCACCAGCACCTCGGTGCCTAGAATGCGCCGCCATGTCCAGGCCATCCGAGTACGCCGACGGAGCGACGGGCGGCGCCTCCCAGGTGCCGCCGAACGTGTACCTGCCGCAGGCCGACCCGCCACCGGCCTACGACGCGTACGCCGATCCGGCGGCGGCGCACGGCTGGCAGGACGCGTACGTCCCCGCGGACGGACAGGACGCCGCACGCGGCACCGGCGAAACGCCGGACCTGGGCGACACGCGCGAGCTGCCGCCGGTGCCGGGGCCGGTGCACGGCCGTGCCGGTGCGGGCCGCCACTCGCGCCGGAGGCGAGCGCCGTGGCGTGCCCGCGCGGCGGTCGCCGTCGGAGCCGTGGGTGCCGTGTCGGCGGCCGCGCTGATAGCCGGTCTCGGTTTCCCGGACGCGCCCTCCGGCGGGACACGTGAGGGCGGCGGCGGCCGGACGGGTCCGACCGCGGCGGGAAAGCCGCCGACGGTGCCGTCGACCGGTACCGGCCGGACACCGACCCCCGTGACCCCCCTCGTCGGCCGGCCGGCGAACAGTGACGAGCCGGCCGGGCCGGCGTCCGCGAGCCCGTCCACGGAGGCGAGCCCCGCCCCGTCCGAGTCCGGGCCGGACGCCCCGAGTCCCTCGGCCGGCACGCCCTCGGCCGGCATCCCGACGACCTCGGCTCCCGCCGTCACCGCCACGCCCCCCGGCCGAACCGAGGCAAAGCCCGGACACGGCCCCGGCGGCACGAAGGGGCCCAAGTAGGCCGGCACACCCCGTCCACGTCAGGGACGGACGCCGCGCGGCGGCATCAAGGACCCCAAGTGCTCCGCCCGCAAGGGCCGTTGCGTAGGGTCAGGCCGGACGGGCAGGTTCCGCGCCCGGAACAACTCCTTGCCCCACCCGCCTTGCGACGATCACAATGCGCATGACAACAGTGCGGGCGGCCGGAAGATTTCCGGCCGCCTCCGTCGCAAGAGGGGACCCCCCAATGAGAAAACCTCTCGCAGCCGCGTTCTGCGCCCTGGCGATAGCCGGGGCCGGCGCGGCTCCCGCGACCGCTGCCGATGCCGCCCCCACGGGCGTCGGCAAGGCCGCGGACACGGGCGCGGTCACGTCCGCCGTCTCGGACGTGGTCACGTCCGCGGCTCAGACCGTGTCCGGCATCACCAACCCGGCGCCCAAGGGCGTGAACTTCGCCGGCACGGTCGCGCTCAGCAACTGCTCCGGCTCCGTCGTGCGCATGCCGGACTCCGAGGCCGACGACCCGGCGCTGGTGATGACCAACGGACACTGCCTGGAGTCCGGTTTCCCCGGCCCCGGCGAGGTCCAGGTCGACAAGGCGTCCAGCCGCACCTTCAGCCTGCTCAACGCCTCCGGCTCGCGCGTGGCGACCCTGCGCGCCGCCAAGCTCGCGTACGCCACGATGACCGACACGGACGTCGCGTTCTACCAACTCACCACCAGTTACGGGCAGATCAAGAGCTCGTACGGCATCAGCCCGCTGACGCTGAACGACACGCACCCGGTCGCCGGCACGGCCATCAGTATCCCCTCCGGCTACTGGAAGCGCGTCTACAGCTGCGACATCGACGGGTTCGCGCCCACCCTGAAGGAGGGCGACTGGACCTGGAAGGACTCGGTCCGTTACACCTCCGCCTGCAACACCATCGGCGGCACCTCCGGCTCGCCCGTCGTCGACCAGGCCAGCGGCAAGGTCGTCGCCATCAACAACACCGGCAACGAGGACGGCGAGCGCTGCACGGTGAACAACCCCTGTGAGGTCGACGCGAGCGGCAACGTGACCGTGCGCAAGGGCATCAACTACGCCCAGGAGACCTACCAGATCCCGTCCTGCTTCGGCATCGACAACAAGCTCGACCTGAGCGCGAGCGGCTGCACCCTGCCCAAGCCGTAAGGCGAGGGCGGGTGGTCCCCGGGTCGGGCGGTCACGCGGGAGTCCTGCGGACCGTCCGGCCCGCCAGGGCGTCCGTGCGACGCCCGTCCTCGATCACGAACCGCCCGTCGACCAGCACGTACGGGATGCCCGTCGGGAGCACGCGCGGCTCGGCGAAGCTCGATCCCGCCGCGACCGTCGCCGGGTCGAAGAGCACCAGGTCGGCGACGTACCCCTCGCGCACCAGGCCCCGGTCCGGCAGCCGGAGCCGGGCCGCCGGGCGCGAGGTGAGGTGCGCGACGCACTCCTCCAGCGACAGCACCCCCAACTCCCGCACGTAGTGCCCGAGGTAGTGCGGGAACGTGCCGTACGCGCGCGGGTGCGGCTTGGCGCCCTGGAGGATGCCGTCCGAGCCGCCGGTGTGCACCCGGTGGCGCATGATCGCCCGGACGTTCTCCTCGTGGCCGACGTGCTGGAGGATCGTCGGCGCGAGCCGGTCGGCCAGCAGCAGCCCGCGTGCGGTCACCCAGGGGGCCTCGCCGCGCCGGTCCGCCGACTCCTGGACCGTCCGGCCGACGAAATCGGCCAGGGCCGGGTCGCCCACGCCCGAGATCTCGATCGTGTCCCACTCGATGGGCACGCCGTGGCAGCCGTCCGAGCCGGTGACCTCCAGGTCGTGGCGGATCCGCTCGGCCGTCTCCTCGTCCGCCAGCCGCCTGATGACCTGCTCGGGGCCGCCCTCGCTCGCCCAGCTCGGCAGCATGGCCGCCAGCGTCGTACAGCCCGGTGTGTAGGGGTAGGTGTCGAGGCTGATGTCGGCCCCGGCCGCCAGCGCCTCGTCCAGCAGGGCCAGCAGCTCGGGCGCCCGGCCCTTGTTCACGCCGAAGTTCATGGTGGCGTGGGCGAGATGCAGGGGGCAGCCCGCCTCCCGGGTCAGCGCCACCATCTCCCGGTACGCCTCCAGGGCGCCCGCGCCGTAGGAGCGGTGGTGCGGGCAGTAGTAGCCGCCGTACGACGCCACCACCCGGCACAGCTCGGTCAGTTCGGCGTCCTTGGCGTACATGCCGGGCGTGTACGTCAGCCCCGACGACATGCCGACGGCGCCCTGCTCCATGCCCTCGGCGACCAACTGCCGCATCCGGTCCAGCTCCTGGGGCGTGGCCTCCCGGTCCTCCCAGCCGACGGCGAGCGCGCGGACCGTGCCCTGGGGAATGAGGTAGGCCGCGTTGACGGCGATGCCGCGGTCGAGCCGGTCCAGGTACTCGCCCACCGTCCGCCAGTCGAAGTCGATGTCGTCACCGGGGCCGTTCCACCCGGCGATCGCCTGCCGCACATCGCCGAGCGTGCGGTCGTCGACCGGCGCGTACGACAGCCCGTCCTGGCCGATGACCTCCAGCGTGACGCCCTGCGCGGCCTTGGCGCTGTGGTCGGGGTCGCGCAGCAGGGCCAGGTCGCTGTGGGCGTGCATGTCGACGAAGCCGGGGGAGAGGACGAGTCCCTCGGCGTCCAGCTCCCGGCGTGCCTTCGGCCGCTGGCAGCCGGCCGCGGCGGCCTCCTTGACGATGGACACGATCCGGCCGCCGTCGACCACCACATCGGCACGGTAGGAGTCCGCGCCGGAGCCGTCGACGACGTCCGCGTCCCGGATGACGAGCTCTTCCATCGCTTCCGGCCTCCTAGAAGAACGTACGGATGTAGTCGACGACCGTGCCGTCCGCCTCGGCGACCGGGATCAGCGGCCACTTGTCGAACGACGTGCACGGATGGGACAGCCCCAGACCGACCCAGTCGCCCACCTCGAGGTCCGCCTCCGGCGTGGTGCTCAGCCAGGCGTGCTGGTCCGACAGGGCCGTCACCGACACGCCGGTCGCCGGGCGCTCGGCGCCGTCCCGGCGGATCACCTGCGCGAAGGGCAGATCGAGGTCGTAGGCCGCGTCCCGCTTGCCCGCGTTGACGAAGGCCTGCTCGGCCGTCGGCCGCGACACCACCTGCGTCCACAGCCGGAACGCGGGCTCCAGGGCGCCCTCCTCGGGCACCCGGTTGAACGGGGTCAGCTTGCGGTAGTGGCCGTCGTCGTGCGAGACATAGGCGCCCGAGCGCAGCAACTTCAGCACCGGCCGGGAGAGTTCGGGGATCTCCGCGAAGACATCGGCGACCGCGTCGAACCAGGCGCTGCCGCCCGCGCTGACGACGATCTCGTCCGCGTCCGTGAAACGCCCCGCCTTGTCGAAGTCGGCGGCGAGCGCGACCAGCCGCCGCAGCCACGCCGTCACCCGCTCCGGGTCCGCCTTCGGCACCTCGCCCTCGTAGCCCGCGACGCCGACGAGCCGCAGGGACCGCGTGCCCGCCACCGCGTCCGCGACCGCGGCGCACTCCGCCTCCGTCCGCACCCCCGTACGGGCCCCTTCCCCGGCCGCGAGTTCGACGACGACGTCCAGCGGGCGCCGGGCACCGCCCAGCGCGGCGTCCATCAGCTCCACTCCGCGCACCGAGTCGACGTAACAGACGAAGCGGAACTCCGGGTCGGCGTCGAGCCCGGCGGAGACCCAGCGCAGGGCCGCCGCGTCGACCAGCTCGTTCGCCAGGAACACGCGCCGGGTCCCGAACGCGCGCGCCACCCGCACCTGATGTGGCACCGCCAGCGTGATGCCCCACGCCCCGTGCTCGATCTGCCGCTGGAACAGCTGCGGCGCCATGGAGGTCTTGCCGTGCGGCGCGAAGGCCAGGCCGTGCCGGTCCGCGTAGGTCTCCATGAGCCTCAGATTGTGCTCCAGACGCTCGGCGGACAGCGCGAGCACGGGCGTGGCGAAGCCGCCGGTGAACAGGTTCCGGCGCTGGGCGGCCAGCTCGCCCACGGTCAGGCCGTCGGCGTCCGGCGGGAGGCCCTTGAACCGGTGGTCGACGCGCTCGGCGGCGAGCCGGGCGAGGGACCCGGCGGCGGAATCGGCTGTCATGGAGCCTCCCTGATCAGCGGCGTTGCACAGACTGCAACTTTCATTGCGTATATCGCTCAACGCTGTCTAACATCTCGGCCACCGCCGGTCAATGGAACCGCCACCGGCCGACCCGACCAGGAGCTACGAGCATCGTGACCCCCACCGGACCCCGCACCGCCCCCGGCGTCGTGGACGTCGTCGCGCTCGGCGAGTCCATGGTCACGTTCCTGCCGTCCCGGCCGGGACGGC
>NZ_MUKA01000341.1 GCF_002150735.1 Streptomyces africanus | reverse complement strand
GTGCTTTCCAGGTTCCCGCTTTCGCGTTTCCCTTTCCGGCGGTTCCGACTTTATCAGAAGTTTTGAGCCGGACTGACCGGCCACTCGTTTCCGATTCATCGGGAGGGGGCTTCAATGAAATCAGTGTTTCATGAAGCAGATAGATGCTCACTGTCGCCGATCTGGGGCTGAACCCCACGTCCAGGCAACTGTTCAAATCTACCTCCCCGCATGAGCCGTGTCAATGACTCCTGTGGGGCGAAGAGGACACTAGCAGTTGAACGGACGTGGTCGCACATCCGGTGGCCGTGGGGCCGTTCAGGCAGCTGTCGGGACTGTGGCGCTGCGTTCCGATGCCTCGACGTCACCGGTGTCGCCGGCGCGGGCCGCGCGGCCGCCCAGGACATAGACGTAGGCCAGGAAGGCCAGCTCCGCGGCGACTCCGATGGTGATGCGGGCCCAGGTGGGGAGGCCGGAGGGGGTGACGAAGCCTTCGATGGCGCCGGAGACGAAGAGGACCAGCGCCAGGCCTATGGCCATGCCGATGGCGGCGCGGCCCTCTTCCGCGAGAGCTGTGCGTCGTGTGCGGGGGCCTGGGTCGATGAGGGTCCAGCCGAGGCGCAGGCCGGTGCCGGCGGCCACGAAGACGGCGGTCAGTTCGAGCAGGCCGTGCGGGAGGACCAGGCCGAGGAACGTGTCGAGGCGGCCGGCCGAGGACATCAGGCCGCAGCCGATGCCCAGGTTGAGCATGTTCTGGAAGAGGATCCAGATGACCGGGAGGCCCAGGAAAACGCCCAGGATCAGGCACAGGGCTGCGGCCCAGGCGTTGTTCGTCCAGACCTGGGCGGCGAAGCTGGCGGCCGGGTGGCTGGAGTAATACGTCTCGTACTGGCCGCCGGGGCGGGTGAGGTCGCGCAGTTCGCTGGGGGCCGCGATGGAGGCCTGTACCTCGGGATGGGTGCCGATCCACCAGCCCAGGAGGGCCGCGACCGCCGTGGACAGCAGCGCGGTGGGTACCCACCAGTGGCGCGACTTGTAGACGGCGGCCGGGAAGCCGTGGGCGAGGAAACGCGTGACGTCGCGCCAGGAGGCGCGGCGGGTGCCTGTCACGGCACTACGCGCGCGTGCCACGAGTTGGCTGAGCCTGCCGGTCAGCTGGGGGTCTGGGGCACTGGACTGGATCAGGGAGAGGTGCGTGGCGGTGCGTTGGTAGAGGGTGACGAGTTCGTCGGCTTCCGCACCGCTGAGGCGGCGCTGGCGGCGGAGCAGGGCTTCGAGGCGGTCCCACTCCGCTCGATGGGCGGAGACGAAGACGTCGAGGTCCATCGGTCTGCCTGCTCCTCGGCTGTTCGTCGGCGGCTCGTCGTGGATCAGCTTGTCGTACTGCGGCGCGATGCGCCCACAGCTTGGCAGACTGGCCCTGTCGGGGGCAGGGCAGGGGAAGGACGGCGGGCGTGAGTGAGCTGGTGACGGGCGAGGCGGTGGCGTTGGAGCTGCGGCCCGCGAGGTTGCCCAGCAGGGCGCTGGCCGTGTTGCTCGATCTTGTGGCGGCCGTGGCCGTCTACGTCGCGGTGACCATCGCGGTCGTGGTTTCCACTGCGTCGCTGGACGATGCGGCGCAGACGGCGCTGTCGATCGCGACGTTCGTTCTCGTGCTGGTGGGCGGGCCGATCGCGGTGGAGACGCTCAGTCATGGGCGCTCGCTGGGGAAGATGGCCTGCGGGCTGCGTGTGGTGCGGGACGACGGGGGGCCGATCCGGTTCCGGCATGCGCTGGTGAGGGGCTTGATCGGGGTGATCGAGATCCTCATGACCTTCGGTGTCGTCGCCTGTATCGCCTCGTTCGTGTCGGCGCGTGGACGGCGGCTCGGGGATGTGTTCGCGGGGACCCTCGTCGTCCGGGAGCGGATTCCGGTCGCGCGGACCGGCTTCGTGCCGCCTCCCCCGCCCTGGCTGGCGGGGCGGTTCTCGGGGCTCGATCTGTCTGCGGTGCCCGACGGGTTGTGGCTCGCCGTGCGTCAGTATCTGACGCGTATGCAGCAGTTGGACCCTCAGGTGGGGTGGTCCATGGCGGAGCGGCTGGCGGCGGATCTCGCGGAACGGACGGGGTCTCCGGTGCCGCAGGGTGTTCCGCCGGCGGCGTTTCTGGCGGCGGTCGTGCATGAACGGCAGGCGCGGGAGGCTCGGCGGGCTTTCGGGAGCGGGTCGTCCTCGTCGGCCAGTCCGGCTGCCGCGGCCGCTCCGGTTTCCGATGCGGCTCCGGTTGCTGGGGTCGCTTCGGCTGGGGGCGCGGCGTCCGATGCATACGGACGACCGCCGGTTGTGCCGCCTGGTGCCGTGGTTCAGCCGTCCGGTGCGGCTGTGGAGTCGCCCGGTGAGGCTGTCGAGTCGGCCGGCGGTGCTCAGTCCGCGGAGTCGCATGAGGTGCCTGCGGGTGAGCGTCCCGGGACCGGGTTCGTGCCGCCGGTGTAGAGGAGGGCGGGCTGCCCGTTCAGCGGGGGCCTGCCTCAGGTGAGTACCGACGGCGGTGATTCGAGGTCTTCGAGCTCGACGCCGGGGGCCGCGAGCACCACGTCCCCAGCGATGTGCACGGAGTGCTGCTCGCCCGTGTCCAGGGCTGTGACCTGGTATTCGTCCACGGTCAGGGGGCCGTTGTCAGTGGCGTGTGCTTCTCTTTTCAGCAAGGTCCACGACTGGTCCACGGTGCGCGGGGCGAGGACCGGGTCCGTGAAGGCGACGAGGCGTACGCGGGTGCCTGCTGAGGAGGGGGTGAGGCGCAGGAGACGGCTGGTGGCGACGAGGAACGCCGGGGAGGTGCCGGTGAAGGCGTGGGCGCGCACATTGCCTTCGGTGGCGTGGGTTCCGGTGGGGTCGGTGCGGACCCAGGTGACGCCGTCGAGGGCGGCGCCGCGGACCTGCCAGGCGGCGGCGTGGAGTTCGAGGCGGATGGGACGGCCGAGTTCGTCGAGGGTGAGGTCGACGGAGCCGTGGTGATCGCCCGAGGGGGTGGTCAGCTGGGAGACGTAGCGCCAGCCGGAGGGGCCGGGGGCGCACTGGAAGTGTTCTTCTGCGAGGGGGGTGTGATCGTGCGGATCGTGGAGCGAATATCGGCCGCGGGGCATGGGGGTCCTGGGTCTTGACGGGCTGGGCCGGGTCGCTGGTCCGGCGAACGGGGCAGGCCCCCGGCACGGGGGTGCGGGGGCCTGCCTCGGAGATCCGACCGACAGCGAACTGACCGGCAGCTAACTGACCGGCAGCGGTGCTGCTCGGCTCAGTACCGGTAGTGGTCCGGCTTGTACGGGCCCTCGACCTGCACGCCGATGTACTCGGCCTGCTCGGGGCGGAGCGTGGTCAGCTTCACGCCGAGCGCGTCCAGGTGGAGGCGGGCGACCTTCTCGTCGAGGTGCTTGGGCAGCACGTAGACACCGGTCGGGTACTCGTCGGGCTTGGTGAACAGCTCGATCTGGGCCAGGGTCTGGTCCGCGAAGGAGTTGGACATCACGAACGACGGGTGTCCGGTGGCGTTGCCCAGGTTCAGCAGGCGGCCCTCGGAGAGGACGATGATCACCTTGCCGTCGGGGAAGGTCCAGGTGTGGACCTGCGGCTTGATCTCGTCCTTGACGATGCCGGGGATCCTGGCCAGGCCGGCCATGTCGATCTCGTTGTCGAAGTGGCCGATGTTGCCGACGATGGCCTGGTGCTTCATCTTGGCCATGTCGCTGGCCATGATGATGTCCTTGTTGCCGGTCGTGGTGATGAAGATGTCGGCCTTGTCGACGACCTCGTCGAGGGTCGTGACCTGGTAGCCGTCCATTGCGGCCTGGAGGGCGCAGATCGGGTCGATCTCGGTGATGATCACGCGGGCGCCCTGCCCGCGCAGGGACTCCGCGCAGCCCTTGCCCACGTCGCCGTAGCCGCAGACGACCGCGGTCTTGCCGCCGATGAGGGTGTCGGTGGCGCGGTTGATGCCGTCGACGAGGGAGTGGCGGCAGCCGTACTTGTTGTCGAACTTCGACTTGGTGACGGCGTCGTTGACGTTGATCGCCGGGAACAGGAGGGTGCCGTCGCGCTGCATCTCGTACAGGCGGTGGACACCGGTCGTGGTCTCCTCGGTCACGCCGCGGATCTCGGAGGCGAGCTGGGTCCACTTCTGCGAGCCGTCCGTGATGGTGCGGTGCAGGAGTTCGAGGATGACGCGGTGCTCGTCGGACTCGGCCGTGTCGACGGACGGGACCTTGCCGTCCTTCTCGTACTCGACGCCCTTGTGGACGAGGAGGGTGGCGTCACCGCCGTCGTCGAGGATCATGTTCGGGCCGCCGGTGGGGCTGTCCGGCCAGGTCAGCGCCTGCTCCGTGCACCACCAGTACTCCTCCAGGGTCTCGCCCTTCCAGGCGAAGACCGGGACGCCCTGCGGGTTGTCGGGCGTACCGTTCGGGCCGACGGCGATGGCCGCGGCGGCGTGGTCCTGGGTGGAGAAGATGTTGCAGGACGCCCAGCGGACCCGTGCGCCGAGGGCGACCAGGGTCTCGATGAGGACGGCGGTCTGCACGGTCATGTGCAGGGAGCCGGTGACGCGGGCGCCGGCCAGGGGCTGCGCTTCGGCGTACTCCTTGCGGATCGCCATCAGGCCGGGCATCTCGTGCTCGGCGAGGGTGATCTCCTTGCGGCCGAACTCGGCCAGGGAGAGGTCGGCGACCTTGTATTCGACACCGTTGCGGGTATCGGTGCTCAGCGAGGTTCGAGGCAGTTCGGAGGTCGTCATCAGCGTGGATCAGCCTTCTCTCGGTTAGGGCATGAGCGAGTCAGGCCCGGAGGCGGTAGCGGAGCGTCACCACGCAGGGCCCTCGCTCATGCCCGATAAACACGGTCTCGACCGCAAGGCTAGTCGGTTGGCCCGCACTGTGGTGCGGGTGTGCCGGTCGGCGCGATAGCCGATCGGTAACGCTCTCGGCGGGTCCGGTGATCAGGCCGCGACAGGCCCCTGGGCCACCGCCGGGAGCCGGCGCCGCCGACCGGGAGACAGATTGGCGCGGGTGATATCGCCGTCGTAGTGGGCGAGGACCCGTTTGTCCATCACTCGCCGCCACACCGGCGGTACGACGGCCAGCACCACCATCGCCGCGTAACCGGCGGGCAGTTGCGGGGCCTCGTCCGAACTGCGCAGGGTCTGGTACCGGCGCCCCGGGTTGGCGTGATGGTCGCTGTGTCGCTGGAGGTGGAACAGGAAGATATTGGTGACCAGCCGGTCACTGTTCCAGCTGTCACGCGGGGTGCACCGGCGGTAGCGGCCGTTGGGCCGGCGTTCCCGGAGCAGCCCGTAGTGCTCGATGTAGTTCACGGTTTCCAGCAGTCCGGCGCCGAGCGCCGCCTGCAAGAGCAGGTAGGGCAGGATCTCCCAGCCGAAGACCAGCATCAGGGCGCCGAAAAGCGCCACGGTCATCGACCAGGCCTGCAGGATGTGGTTGCGCGGGCTCCACCAGCCGCGGCCGGCCCGCTGCAACCGTTCCCGCTCGAGGGTGATCGCGGAGCGGAATCCACCGACCACACTGCGCGGCAGGAAGGTCCACAGGCTCTCGCCGAGCCGGGCACTGGCCGGATCCTCGGGGGTCGCGACCCGGGCATGGTGGCCACGGTTGTGTTCGACGAAGAAATGCCCGTATCCGGATTGCGCCAGGGCGACCTTGGCCAGCCAGCGTTCCAGGTGTTCCACCCGGTGCCCGAGTTCGTGGGCGGCGTTGATACCGATCCCCGAGACCAGTCCCAGGGTGGTGGCGAGACCGATCTTGTCGAGGACGCTCAGCTCGGAACCGGCCCACAGATAGCCGGCCAGGGTGAGGCCGATCAACTGGAAAGGCAGGAAGAGATAGGTGCACCACCGGTAGAAGCGATCGTTGGAAAGAGTTTCGTAATCCTCGTCGCGCGGGTTGGTGCCGTCGTCGCCGACGA
>NZ_MUKA01000340.1 GCF_002150735.1 Streptomyces africanus | reverse complement strand
CCCGCCTCGGAGGGCACGTCCAGGACGTCGTAGCGCACCCCCACCACCAGCCGCAGAGGATCGCCGGGCACCGTCGGCCAGCCCAGTTCGTTCTCGTACCACCGCCGGACCCGACAGCTCTCGTCGAGGGGCCGGCGGGGAAGCGGGACGAGGCGAGGGGCGCCGAACATGCCAAGTGCAACAGCCGGAAGGACGTGCGGGTTACGCTGGGTGGCGTCACGAGTGCGCACAGTGGCGAAATGGGGGCGTGCGGGGGGCGCGGGGAGGCGCAAGGTTGTTCGCCCGTAGCGGAGGGAAGGGGGGCGCTCGGCATGGACTTCCGGTCCGTGCGGGTAAGACATCCCTAGTGGGAGGGGGCGACACGCAGGAACGGCAGTCTCACGTTCGCCATGGGCGTACTGACGAAGGGGGTATCTGCCTGGCCTGCGGGAACATCGTCTCGCACCATCGGGTTGGAGCAGATGTCGGCGTTCGGGGTCAGGAGGCCAAGGACGGTGTCGGCAGTTGGAATGAGCGGTCCCCGCTTGCGGGACTAAGCTGCGGAAGGACAGGGAGGGGAAGTTCCCCCCACTGCCTGACCGCTCTGAGGAGCGATTAACGATGTTCGAGAGGTTCACCGACCGCGCGCGGCGGGTTGTCGTCCTGGCTCAGGAAGAAGCCCGGATGCTCAACCACAACTACATCGGCACTGAACACATCCTCCTGGGCCTGATCCACGAGGGTGAAGGTGTCGCCGCCAAGGCCCTTGAGAGCCTCGGGATTTCGCTCGAGGCGGTCCGCCAGCAGGTGGAGGAGATCATCGGCCAGGGCCAGCAGGCCCCGTCCGGGCACATCCCCTTCACCCCCCGTGCCAAGAAGGTCCTGGAGCTGTCGCTCCGCGAGGCCCTTCAGCTGGGCCACAACTACATCGGCACGGAGCACATCCTGCTCGGCCTGATCCGCGAGGGCGAGGGCGTCGCCGCCCAGGTCCTGGTCAAGCTGGGCGCAGATCTGAACCGCGTGCGGCAGCAGGTGATCCAGCTGCTCTCCGGTTACCAGGGCAAGGAGACCGCCGCCGCCGGCGGGCCTGCCGAGGGCACCCCCTCGACGTCCCTGGTCCTCGACCAGTTCGGCCGGAACCTCACCCAGGCCGCTCGTGAGTCCAAGCTCGACCCGGTCATCGGGCGCGAGAAGGAGATCGAGCGGGTCATGCAGGTGCTGTCCCGCCGGACGAAGAACAACCCGGTCCTGATCGGTGAGCCCGGCGTCGGCAAGACCGCCGTCGTGGAGGGCCTCGCCCAGGCCATCGTCAAGGGCGAGGTGCCCGAGACCCTCAAGGACAAGCACCTCTACACCCTGGACCTCGGCGCGCTGGTCGCCGGCTCCCGCTACCGCGGTGACTTCGAAGAGCGCCTGAAGAAGGTCCTCAAGGAGATCCGCACCCGCGGCGACATCATCCTGTTCATCGACGAGCTGCACACGCTGGTCGGTGCGGGTGCCGCCGAGGGCGCCATCGACGCGGCTTCCATCCTGAAGCCGATGCTGGCCCGCGGTGAGCTGCAGACCATCGGTGCGACCACGCTGGACGAGTACCGCAAGCACCTGGAGAAGGACGCGGCCCTCGAGCGCCGCTTCCAGCCCATCCAGGTCGCCGAGCCGTCCCTGCCGCACACGATCGAGATCCTCAAGGGTCTGCGTGACCGCTACGAGGCGCACCACCGCGTCTCCATCACCGACGAGGCACTGGTCCAGGCCGCCACCCTGGCCGACCGGTACATCTCGGACCGCTTCCTGCCGGACAAGGCGATCGACCTGATCGACGAGGCCGGATCGAGGATGCGCATCCGCCGGATGACCGCGCCGCCGGACCTGCGCGAGTTCGACGAGAAGATCGCCGGTGTCCGCCGCGACAAGGAGTCCGCGATCGACTCGCAGGACTTCGAGAAGGCCGCCTCCCTGCGCGACAAGGAGAAGCAGCTCCTGGCCGCCAAGGCCAAGCGGGAGAAGGAGTGGAAGGCCGGCGACATGGACGTCGTCGCCGAGGTCGACGGCGAGCTGATCGCCGAGGTCCTCGCCACGGCCACGGGCATCCCGGTCTTCAAGCTGACCGAGGAGGAGTCCAGCCGCCTGCTCCGCATGGAGGAGGAGCTGCACAAGCGGGTCATCGGCCAGAACGACGCCGTCAAGGCGCTGTCGAAGGCGATCCGCCGTACGCGTGCCGGTCTGAAGGACCCGAAGCGTCCCGGTGGCTCGTTCATCTTCGCCGGCCCGTCCGGTGTCGGTAAGACCGAGCTGTCCAAGGCGCTCGCCGAGTTCCTCTTCGGCGACGAGGACGCACTGATCTCCCTCGACATGTCGGAGTTCAGCGAGAAGCACACGGTGTCGCGACTCTTCGGTTCGCCCCCCGGCTACGTGGGCTACGAGGAGGGCGGCCAGCTGACCGAGAAGGTCCGCCGCAAGCCGTTCTCGGTCGTCCTCTTCGACGAGGTCGAGAAGGCCCACCCGGACATCTTCAACTCGCTGCTGCAGATCCTGGAGGACGGTCGTCTGACCGACTCCCAGGGCCGGGTCGTGGACTTCAAGAACACGGTCATCATCATGACGACCAACCTCGGCACCCGGGACATCTCCAAGGGCTTCAACCTGGGCTTCGCGGCCTCGGGTGACACGAAGACCAACTACGAGCGCATGAAGAACAAGGTCTCGGACGAGCTCAAGCAGCACTTCCGGCCTGAGTTCCTCAACCGCGTCGACGACGTGGTCGTGTTCCCGCAGCTGACCGAGGGCGACATCCTGCGGATCGTCGACCTGATGATCAGCAAGGTGGACGAGCGCCTGAAGGACCGGGACATGGGCATCGAGCTCGCCCAGTCCGCCAAGGAGCTCCTCGCCAAGAAGGGCTACGACCCGGTCATGGGCGCCCGGCCGCTGCGCCGGACGATCCAGCGCGAGATCGAGGACAGCCTGTCGGAGAAGATCCTCTTCGGCGAGCTGCGCCCCGGTCACATCGTGGTCGTGGACACCGAGGGCGAGGGCGAGACCAAGACCTTCACCTTCCGGGGTGAGGAGAAGTCGGCCCTGCCGGACGTCCCGCCGATCGAGCAGGCGGCCGGTGGCACGGGACCGAATCTGAGCAAGGACGTGTAAGCGTCACGGTCGAGTGAGAGGGGCCGGTGCTGAAAAGCACCGGCCCCTTTTCCATGCCTTGAGGTGCGGGGCCTGCGCTACGACAGCTGCCCGTCGTAGTCCGGCAGCTTGTACGTCTTCTCGGCGTGGCCGCCGGAGAGGTCGCCGGCGCTGTTGCCGATGTTCGCGATGATCGTGTAGCCCTTCTTCTCGACGTCGACGCGCTGGGCCGTCTTGTATTCGGCGACGTTCTTGAAGAGGTCGATGAAGTTCCGGACATAGAGGCCGGAGACCTGGTAGCCGGCCTGCTTGAGGTTGTACTCGGTGAACGAGGCGATGATGTCCGGCCGGGCCGTCACGAAGAACAGGGCGACGCCGCGCTCCTGGGCGTATCTGGCGGCCTCCAGGACCGGTTTGTTGGCCGGCTGCGGATAGCTGAAGCCGAAGTCGGTCTCCAGCGTGGTGTTGTCGATGTCGAAGACGATCGCCTGCTTCTCGCCGGGCTTGGCGGCCGCGATCCGCTGCTTCAGATAGGGCAGCGCCTGGTCCATCACCGCCTGGCAGTCCTTCTGCCAGGTCGCGTAGTCGACGTCTGCGGCGGCGGCCGCGGTGACCGTGGTGGCGGCACCGGCGGGGGCCGCGGCGTCGGCCGGTGCGGCCATCGCCATGAGGGCGGCCGCCGAGACGGCGGTCACTGATGCGCGGCGCAACCAGGGGCGTCGGGTCTGCATGTCGTGGGGGTCCTCTCACGTCCGTGACGCTGCAACATGTCGTGTGCATGCTCGTGGGCGAGGGTGGCGCGAGGGGAACCGTAGGGTTACCGGACGGTAGGTGCATAGAGGCGTGCGCCACATTTCCGGAATGGCCGAAGAGGGCCTCCGGTGACATGCCGCACAGGCGATATGTCCGTTACTAGGCGGAATAGTGCTGAACGGGCCGGGAGGAAAGGGATTCTTGCCTTGGCGGGCCGGGCGAAGTGCTGCGTAGTGCCCTGATTTGTCCCGAATGGGTGCCCTGTCAAGAGACGCAGAACACTGAACGAAGTTACTAACTTAGGCCGTAGATCACGCTTTTGGGGGTTTGTCGGACTTCGGGTTACCAAGGGATGGCCATTCGGCGAGCGACTGTGCGCCGGGTGGTTTTCTCCGTCCCCTTCCCCGCGAGGTTTCGATGTCCCAGCGCGTCACGTCCCGTTCTTCCCGTACGTCCCAGCTCCGCACCCGTGCGACCGTGCTGGCCGCCGGCCTCGGCGTCTCGGTCGCACTGGGAGCAGGGGTCGCGTCCGCCGCCGACACCACGGCCGCGTCCGGCACCGCCAGTGCCGTCAAGGCACAGGCCGCCGTCCAGGCCAAGGCCGCCAAGGCCGAGGCCGCGAAGGCTGAAAAGGCCGCCGCCGCGAAGAAGGCCGCTGCCGCCAAGAAGGCCGCTGTGCAGAAGGCCGCCAAGAAGGCCAAGCCGTCCTGGATCGACCCGGTGAAGAAGTACACGCTCTCCGCGAGCTTCGCCCAGGCCGGTGGCATGTGGAGCCACAAGCACAGCGGGCAGGACTTCGCCGTGCCGAGCGGCACCCAGGTCCTCGCCGCCCACGGCGGCACCGTCGTCAAGGCCGGCGGCAACGGCGCCGGTGACGGCCCCGCGTACGGCAACGCCGTCGTGATCAAGCACGGCAACGGCACGTACTCGCAGTACGCCCACCTGTCCAAGATCGAGGTGCGCATCGGTCAGGTCGTCAAGACCGGCCAGGAGATAGCCCGGTCCGGCAATACCGGTAACTCCAGCGGTCCGCACCTGCACTTCGAGATCCGTACGACCCCGAACTACGGCTCGGCGATCGACCCGGTGAAGTTCCTGCGCGCCAAGGGCGTCACGGTCTGACGACCCCGGCGGCCCTGCCCCGCTAGGAGCCCTGAGCTCCTTCGTGGGCCTGGGTCACCAGGTCCGTGGCGACCTCGAGGACGGCTTTGTTCTTGTCCTCGGGGTCGCCTTCCAGGTCCTGGAGCAGGAACATCCCGGCGTGCAGCGTGAAGAGCGCGCTGACGCAGCGGACCTGGTCGACCAGGTCGGCCTCCGGGTCGATGATGATGTCGCGCAGGCCGCGGATGCGCTCCTTGAAGGAGTCGCCGATCCGCAGCTCCCGCACCGTCGCCTGGTTGTCGTGCATGAAGCGGAACAGCGGCGTGGCGCCGGCCAGGGTCTGCGCGTAACGGCGGATGATCTCCTGCTTGGTGTCGAGCGTGTGCGGTTGCTGCCGCCCCCACTCGATCAGCTCCTCGATCGGCTTCGTGAGGTCGTCGAAGATGCTGACGAGGATCTCTTCCTTCGTCTTGAAGTGGTAGTAGAGCGCCGCCTTGGTGACCTCCAGGCGTTCCGCGATCTCGCGCAGTGAGGTCTTCTCGTAGCCCTGCTCCGCGAAGAGTTCGAGGGCCACATCCTGGATGCGCTGGCGGGTGTCCCCGCGGCGCCGATGCCTGGTGCCGTCCATGGTGCCGCCCATCCTCCTACGCCGCTCCCTTTCCATAAAACTTACTTGACGCCCGGCTAGTTCCGCCGCTAGCTTCCGAGTGTAGTCACTAGCCGGTCGACAAGTAAGTAGCGGTAGTAGGGGGAGTGGGAAAGCAATGGCGGACACGACGGACACACCGGCGGTCGGCGCCGACACCGGGGGGAAACAGCCGAGGAGCGTGCGGGTCGTCCTGCTCGCGCTGATGATCGCGATGATGCTCGCGATGCTCGACAACATGATCATCGGTACGGCGATGCCGACGATCGTCGGTGAGCTGGGCGGCCTCGAACGCCTCTCGTGGGTGGTCACCGCGTACACCCTCGCGACCGCGGCCTCCACCCCGCTGTGGGGCAAGCTCGGCGACATGTACGGCCGCAAGGGCACGTTCATGACGTCGATCGTCCTCTTCCTGATCGGCTCCGCGCTCAGCGGCATGGCCCAGGACATGAACGAGCTGATCGGCTTCCGTGCCGTCCAGGGCCTCGGCGCCGGCGGTCTGATGGTCGGCGTCATGGCGATCATCGGTGACCTGATCCCGCCCCGGGAGCGCGGCAAGTACCAGGGCATGATGGCCGGCGTCATGGCGCTGGCGATGATCGGCGGCCCGCTGGTCGGCGGCACGATCACCGACCACTGGGGCTGGCGCTGGGCGTTCTACATCAACCTGCCGCTCGGCGTGGTCGCGCTGGCCGCCATCAGTGTGGTGCTGCACCTGCCGAAGAAGCGGTCCGAGGCGCGGATCGACTACCTGGGCGCCGCCCTGCTGACCGTCGGCATCACCGCGATCGTCCTCGTCACCACCTGGGGCGGCACGGAGTACGCCTGGAGCTCCGCGCGGATCATGGAGCTGATCGGCATCGGTGTCGCCGCACTCGTCGGGTTCGTGTTCTGGCAGACCAAGGCGGCCGAGCCGGTGGTGCCGCTGCACATCTTCCGCAGCCGCAACTTCACGCTGATGTCGCTCATCGGCTTCATCACCGGTTTCGTGATGTTCGGCGCGACGCTGTTCCTGCCGCTGTACCAGCAGTCCGTGCAGGGCGCCTCCGCGACGAACTCCGGGCTGCTGCTCCTGCCGATGCTCGGCGCGATGCTGGTGACCTCGATGGTCGCCGGCCGGGTCACCACGAACACCGGCCGGTACAAGGTGTTCCCGATCCTCGGCAGCGTCCTGATGACCGTCGGCCTCTACCTGCTGTCCACGATGGACACGGGCACCTCGCGGTTCACGTCCGGTGTCTTCATGGCCGTGGTCGGGTTCGGCATGGGCTGCCTGATGCAGATCACCATGCTGGTCGCGCAGAACAGCGTGGAGATGAAGGACATGGGCGTGGCGTCCTCGTCGACCACCCTCTTCCGTACTCTCGGCTCCTCCTTCGGCGTCGCGATCATGGGCGCTCTGTTCAACAGCCGCGTCCAGGACGTCATGGCCGAGCGGGCCGGTTCGCTGGGCTCCAAGATGACCGAGCGGACGGCGCAGCTCGACGCCAAGAGCCTGGAGAAGCTTCCGGTCCTGGCCCGCGAGGCGTACCAGCACGCGGTGTCCGCCGGCACGCACTCGGCGTTCCTGCTGGGAGCCGTGGTGGCGGTGTTCGCCCTGGTGGCGGCCGTGTTCGTCAAGGAGGTCCCGCTCAAGGGGGCGGGCCCGAAGGCGGACGGCGAGCCGGAGGCCCCGGCGGCGCAGCCGCCCGTGGCGGAGACCGTCTGACCGGACCGCACGAAGCCCCCGGGGTGGTCCGCCCCGGGGGCTTCGTCATGCCCGGCCGCGATCCCGGGGCCGTTGTCAGACCCTCGTGCCACCATCGGATCCATGGACAAGCTGCGGCAGGTGCGCCTCGCCAAGGACGCCATGGACCGGGACTGGGCCGATCCGGACCTGGACCTGGGCGCCGTGGCCGCACACGCCGGGTACTCGCGGTATCACTTCCTCCGCGCCTTCAAGGAGGCGTACGGCGAGACCCCCGGGCAGTACCTCACGCACCGCCGCATCGAACGCGCCGAGGACCTGCTGCGCACGGCGAACCTCTCGGTGACGGAGATCTGCCACCTGGTCGGCTTCAGCAGCGTCGGCACGTTCTCGGCCCGGTTCAAGGCGTGGACCGGCCTGACGCCCAGCGAGTACCGGACGAAGCACGTGGGCCGCGGAGCGGCACTCATACCGGGCTGCTACGCCATGCTGTGGGCCGGCGGCTTCCGATCGGCACCCGGCCCCGGCACCGGCATCGGGCAACAGCGCAATTCCGGAGAAGCGGGCTGACACCCCCGCTGCCTACGGTGACAGGGCAGGCACCAACCGGCCGCCGACCAGCAGGAGCGCACGATGATCAAGGGTCTCGCCATCTCGACCGTCTGGGTCCTCGACCAGGACCGGGCCAAGGAGTTCTACACCGAGAAACTGGGGCTGGAGGTCCGTACGGACATGACCATGGGCGAGGGCGGCATGCGCTGGCTCACCGTCGGCTCGCCGGACCAGCCCGACGTCGAGTTCACGCTGATGGTGCCCGGCGGGGCCGGGATGGACCCCGAGTCCGCCGAGATGCTCCGGAAGCTGGTGACGAAGGGCGCGCTCGGCGCCGGCGTACTGACCACCGACGACATCCACGGCGACTACAAGAAGCTCAAGGACCGGGGCGTGGAGTTCCTCCAGGAGCCGCAGGAGCGCCCGTACGGCACGGAGGCGCTGTTCCGTGACGACTCCGGCAACTGGTTCTCCTTCACGCAGCGCCGGGAGGGCGGACTCGACCTGGACCAGGACTGGACCAGCTGATCCGCAAGGTCTACGACCCCGGCAGCATCGGATAACTCCCCGTGTTCGTCGGCGCGTGCTCCGGCAGCCACAGCACGGCCACCGCGCCCTCGGCCGGTACGCCCTCCGGCGCGCCCGGCGTGCGTACGTTCCGGAAGGTCAGCCGGGCGCCGAGCACCCGGGCCTGCCCGGCCGCGATGGTCAGGCCGAGGCCGTGGCCGTGCCCGGCCCGGTCCTTGCTGCCGGTGCGGAAGCGGCTCGGCCCCTCGGCGAGCAGGTCCTCGGGGAAGCCGGGGCCGTGGTCGCGGACGCGGATGACGCGGCCCTCGACGGTGACCTGGATGGGCGGCTTGCCGTGCCGGGCCGCGTTGGCGAGCAGGTTGAACAGCACCCGCTCCAGGCGCCGCGGGTCGGTGGTGACCTCCGACTCGTGCACGATCCGCACCTCGATGTCCGGGTCCTTCGCCGCCACCCGCCGGGCGACGAACTCGCCCAGCATGAGGTCCTGGAGCTCCGCCCGCTCGGAGGCCCCGTCCAGCCGGGCCACCTCCAGCACGTCCTCCACGAGCGTGCGCATCGCCTTCGCCCGGTCCAGCACCAGCTCGGTCGGGCGGCCGGGCGGCAGCAGTTCGGCGGCGGTCAGCAGCCCGGTCACCGGCGTGCGCAGCTCGTGCGCGATGTCGGCGGTGACCCGCCGCTCGGCCTCGATCCGCTGCCGCAGCGTGTCCGCCATGGCGTCCACCGCGCTCGCCAGGTCGTCGGTCTCGTCCCGGACGACCCCGCCCATGGCGTCCCGCACCCGCACGTCCGTATCGCCGCCCGCGAGCTGGCCGGCCGCGACGGCCGCCTTGCGCAGCCGCCGCGAGAGGTGCCCGCCGATGAGCACACCGAGCGCGCTGCCGCCGAGGACGACCGCGATGGAGCCGATGAGCAGGGCCTGGTCGAGGTCCTGGAGGATGTCCGAGCTGCGGTCGGTGAAGCCCGAGTGCAGCGACATCACATGCCCGTTCTTCAGCGGAACGGCGGCCCATATGTCGGGCACGTCACCGGGCCGGTCCGCCACGTACGTCGCCCGCTGGCCCGCCTCCACCCGCTGCCGCAGCGCCACCGGCAGATTCGGATCGTCGATCTTGGTGTTGGGGAAGTTCATCCGCCCCGACAGCTCGAAGTTGCGCTGGGCGATCATGATGCGCTCGTCGGCCAGGTCGCGCGCGTTGTCCAGCATCGACACCCGGGCGGCGTTGTGCACGACCAGGCTCAGCGCGACCGCCACCAGCGCCCCGACCAGCGCGATGGCCGCGCTCAGCTTCCATCTGAGGCCCGTGCGGATGCCCGCGCGCTCCAAGCCCGTGGCGACCAGGCGCCGGAAATGCCCCCTCATATCCCCTGCTCAGGCCTTCAACTTGTAGCCGAAGCCGCGGACCGTCTCGATGCGGTCCTGGCCGATCTTCTGCCGCAGCCGCTGCACGTGCACGTCGACCACGCGGGTGTCCCCGCCCCAGCCGTAGTCCCACACCCGCTCCAGCAGCTTGTCGCGGGAGAGCACCGTGCCCGGCGCCGTCGAGAACTCCAGCAGCAGCCGCATCTCGGTCGGCGTCAGCGCCACCGGCTGCCCGGCCCGGCGGACCTCCATGCCCTCGGTGTCGACCTCCAGATCCCCGAAGGTCAGCACCCCGCCGCTCGCCGGGGAGGCCGCATCCTCGGCCCGGCCGCCGCCCGCGTGCCCGAACCGGCGCAGCACCGCGCGGATCCGGGCGACCAGCACGGCACCGTCGAACGGCTTGGTCACATAGTCGTCGGCCCCCGCCTCCAGGCCCAGCACGACGTCGATGGAGTCGGCCCGCGCCGACAGCATGATGACCGGCACGGTCGACTCGTCCCGGATACGGCGGCACAGGCTGACCCCGTCCAGACCGGGAACCATGACGTCCAGCAGCGCGATGTCGGGGCGGTCCGCCCGGAACGCCTCCAGGCCCGACAGCCCGTCGGGCATGGCGGTGACCACGAAGCCGTCCCGTTCCAGGGCGAGCTGTGTGGCCTCACGGATGACGTCGTCGTCCTCGACGAACAGGACGTGGGTCTGGTCTGCCATCCCGGTGCTCTCAGTCCTCGTGTGGTTCGTGGGGTGCGTTCTGTCGCGTTCCCTCTGGGGGACGCGCGATCGGTGTGATGCGTTCACCGGTGGATCGTTCCGAGCGGCCCGATCGGTTCACACGCCCTGCGCCCACGTCAGCTCGCGGGCTCCGGCGTGGGGGTGTCGCCGCCGACCTTCCCGTAGTCGTTGTGCGTGCGGTACTCCTCGTCGAACCGGCCGGAGGTCCATCTGTAGGTGATCACGTTCTCGCCGGAGGGGCTCGACACCGGGTCGCCCTTTTCGTACACCTGCTTGGTCACGACCAGGTCGCCGCGGTCGATCTCCGCGTAGACCGGGGTCTCCTCCGCCTTGAACACATTCTTGTACGAGCCGTCCTGCTCGCGGTACACGTAACTGCCCACACCCACGGCGTCACCGCAGGTCAGCACGTTGACGACGACGTCGTCGCCCGATCCGCCGGTCAGGTTCCCGTAGGACACGTCGACGGGGTACTCGTCGGCGACGCACGGCTTCAGCTCGCGCTTCACCTCGGGGGAGACCTCGGGGTCGTCCTTGACGAGCCGGACCGCGTCGACCGTGTCGGGCGTCTTCGACGGTGCGGCGGACGGTGTGGCCGCTGCGGCGCCCGCCATCGAGTCGGAGTGGGCCGGGCCCTCGTCCCGGGCGCCGGTGCCGCCCGCGCCGCAGGCGGACACCAAAAGGGCGAGGGCGGCGAGCACGGCCAGGGCCGTACTCACCGCCTGGATGCTGCCCGGGGTCCGTGCAGACCCTTCGCCGGTCAGGCCGCGCACCGCTCCCGCTCCTCACGCTCCAGCGCGCGTGCGTCCAGGTCGCGGGACTCCAGCTCCTCGCGGAGCCGGGCGAGCGCCCGGTGCAGCGTGCTCTTGACCGTTCCGGCCGACATGCCGAGGGCGGCGGCCGTCTCCTCTGTGGACATCTGCTCCCAGTGTCGCAGGACGACGACACTGCGCTGCTTCGGGGCGAGCACCTTCAGGATGTCCATCAGCAGGGCGCGGTCCGCGTGCTGCTCGGTGGAGTCGTCGACCGAGGCGTCCGGAAGCTGCTCGGTCGGCACCTCCTCCAGCTTGCGGGCCCGCCACCACTCCGTCCGCGTGTTGATCATCACCCGGCGCAGGTAGGCGTCCGCCAGCCGCTTGTCCTCGATGGTCTCCCAGCGGCCGTAGGTGCGGACCAGCGCGGTCTGCAGCAGGTCCTGCGCGTCCGTCGGGTCCGGGACCAGGCGGCGGGCACTGCGCAGCAGCGCGTCCTGCCGCGTGCGGACGTACTCCTCGAACTCGAGCACCTCGCCCTGCGCCATGGTGAACCGCCTCCCGTTTCCCCGTTACGGCCGGCTTCCCGCCGTCCGTGCACTGCCTGTGTTCCTTGGTCGTCCCGTGTTTTCCGGGAACGGAATTGAAGGTACGGAGGCGTTGTCACGGCACTGTCCGAAGCAGCCTTCGGCTAGCACTCGGCTGTCCGTCGGTTGTGTAACGGACGTCGGAACAGGGTAAAGCCGTGGGCGAGTTGGGGTGGATTACGGGCGATTTGTCCACCCCGATCACCGTGACAGGCGACGACTCGCGGCTGTGACGTGTCTGTACGTCAGGTCAGCGGCAACCGGTACAGCCCGCCCGCCAGCGGCTCCACCAGACCGTCGGCGACGAGGCCGTCCAGAGCGCGGGCCCGCTGCACCGGCTCGTGCCACACCCGGTCCAGCGCCGACTGCGGAACCGGACCGTGGGCCTCCCTCAGCACGGCGAGCAGGCGCCCGCGCACCTGCCGGTCGGTGCCCGCGTACGTCTGACCGCGGCGCGGCGGCCCGTCGTGCTCCGGCTTGCCCGCCTGCCGCCACGCGCACTGCGCGGCGATCGGGCAGCGGTGGCACGACTCGCTCTTCGCCGTGCACACCAGCGCGCCCAGCTCCATCGAGGCGGCGGCCCAGCGGGCGGCGGTCGGCTCGTCCTCGGGCAGCAGCGCGCGGGCCAGCTTGCGCTCGGCGGCGGTGGTGGCGTTCGGCGGGTACTGCACGCCGGTGACCGCGCGGGCGAAGACCCGGCGCACGTTGGTGTCCAGCACCGGGTGCCGCTGCCCGTAGGCGAAGGAGGCGACGGCGGCGGCCGTGTACTCGCCGATGCCCGGCAACGCCAGCAACTGGGCGTGGTCGGCCGGTACGTCACCGCCGTGCCGTTCCGTTATCGCGACGGCGGCGCCGTGCAGCCTGAGGGCGCGGCGCGGGTAGCCGAGCCGGCCCCAGGCACGGACCGCCTCACCCGGCGCCTCCTTGGCCAGGTCGGCCGGGCGCGGCCAGCGGGCCAGCCACTGCTCGTAGACGGGCAGGACGCGGTTCACCGGCGTCTGCTGGAGCATGAACTCACTGACCATCACGCCCCACGCCCCGGCCTCGGAGCGCCGCCACGGCAGGTCACGGGCGTTCTCGTCGAACCAGTCGATGACGGGGGCGTGCAGGTGCTCGCCGGAGGGCGGGCCGGAGGCGGGATCGGCGGGGCTGGTGTGCGGGGGCTTCGTGGGAGCAGTCATGGCCATTCGATCCTGCCACGCGAAGGCCGCGATCCGGGCACACCACCACTCAAGACGGGCAGACGTACCTGCCAAGAGGGACGGGTGTACCTGCCAAGAGGGACGGGTGTACCTGACGATCGGCAGCAGTGCAGCCCTGCTGTCCGCCGATAGCGTCGGGCGGATGGAACGTCCTCGTCCCGCCCGGCTCGGCGGATGCGCCCTGCTCTGGGCGGCCCTCGCCCTGCCCGCGCTCACGGCGGACCGGCTCGGGCTGAACGAGCCGCGTCCGGCCTGGCAGCAGGCGGCCGGTGTGGCGGTGCTGGCGGTCGCGGTGGCCCTGTCCCGGCTGCTGCCGCTCGCGGCCTTCGGGCTGGTGGCCGCCCTGAGCCTGGCCGCCGCCCCGGCCCTGTTCACCGTCTCCTACGGCCCCGCCCTCGGCGTGTTCGCGCTGCTGCTCGGGCTGCGGGCGGGCGGGGCGCGCCCCGCGGTGCTGTGCTTCGCGGCCGTCGGCTGCGCCGGCACCGCCCGGATCGTCCTCGTCGGCGTCGACCCGGCCCCCGAGTGGCTCGTCATGACGGGCATGCTGCTCTTCGGCTGTGTCTTCCCCTGGCTGGGCGGCCGCTACTGGCGGCAGAGCCGCAAGCTGGCCGTGGCGGGGTGGCTGCGCGCCGCCCGGCTGGAGGACGAGGCCCGCTTCGCCGAGGAACGCGCCCGGCTGCGCGAACGGGCCCGGATCGCCCAGGACATGCACGACTCCCTCGGCCACGAGCTGAGCCTCATCGCCCTGCGCGCGGGCGCCCTCCAGGTCGCCCCCGGACTCGCGGAGCAGCACCGCACCGCGGCGGCGGACCTGCGCGCGGCCGCCGCCGACGCCACCGACCGGCTGCACCGCATCATCGGCGTCCTGCGCGAGGACGACGACGAGCCCGCGCCGCTGGCCCCGGCGGGCGAGACGCTGGAGCAACTCGTGGCCCGCGCCGCGGAGTCGGGCCTGCCGGTGCGCTGGGAGCCCGCCGGGCAGGGCCGCCCGGCCGCGGAGCCGGGCGGGGTCGCCGAACGGCTGCTGCACCGCGTGGTCCGGGAGGCGCTGACCAACGCGGCACGGCACGCACCGGGCGCTCCCGTGACCGTGGCGATGACGGGACGGGCCGCAGGAACGGGGCGGGCCGCGGCGGCGGGGCGGGCCGCGGGGACGTCCGTCACCATCACCAACGGCCCGCCCACGCAGGAGGGTTCCCGCCCCGCCGGCGGCGGCACGGGCCTGCTCGGGCTGCGGGCCGCGGTGACCTCCGTGGGCGGCACGTTCGAGGCGGGACCGCACGAGGAGGGGTTCCGGGTGTCGGCGTACGTGCCCGATGCCCCCGAGCAGCAGTCCACCGCCAAGCCCCCGGGCCCCGCGCCCTTCCGGCACGCCCGTCGCCGTGTCGCCGTCGGCCTCGGCACCGCGGCCGGTGTGGGCGTCGTGCTCGTCGGCGTGGCCTTCGGCTGGTACGCGTACGCGGAGAAGCACTCGGTGCTCGAACCCGCCGCGTACGCGAAACTGCGCCTCGGCGCCCCCGTGGCCGACGTCGAGCGCGTGCTGCCCGAACGGGACGTGCATGACCCACCTGCCGAACGGGCGCCGACACCGGAGCCCGGGGGAGCCGACTGCCGCTACTACCGGGCGAGCGGCGAACTGTTCGTCTCCGTCGACCACTTCAGACTGTGCTTCGCCGCCGGCCGGCTGGTCGCCAAGGACGTGGTCCCGCGCACCGGTCTGACCGGTGAAGGCCGAGAGGAATACGAGGAGTTCTCACAGTGATCCGCGTTCTGCTGGCCGACGACGAGGCCATGGTCCGGGCCGGGGTGCGCGCCATCCTGGGCAGCAGCGGCGTGACGGACGTCGTCGCCGAGGCGGGCGACGGCCGTGAGGCGGTCGAGCTGGCCCGCGCCCACCGCCCGGACGTGGCCCTGCTCGACATCCGCATGCCGCGCCTGGACGGCCTCACGGCGGCGGAGGAGATCGTACGGACCGTGCCGGGCACGGCCGTCGCGATGCTCACCACCTTCTCCGAGGGCGCCTACGTGACCCGCGCCCTCGGCGGCGGCGCCACCGGCTTCCTGCTGAAGTCGGGGGACCCGTACGAACTCATCGCGGGCGTACGGGCGGTGGCCGCGGGCGCCGCGTTCCTCTCACCCAAGGTGGCCCGGTACGTCATCGACGAGGGCCTCGGCGGCGGCCGGCTCACCCGTGAGGCACAGGCACGCGCGCGCGTGGCTGTGCTGAGCCCCCGCGAACGCGAGGTGCTCGGCCTGGTCGGCGCGGGCCTGTCCAACCCGGAGATCGCCGCCCGGCTGCACCTCGTCGAGGGCACGGTGAAGGCGTATGTGAGCGCGGTCCTGGACCGGCTGGGGGTGCGCAACCGCGTGCAGGCGGCGATCGTGGCGTACGAGGCGGGGCTCGTGGAGGCGTGACGGCCGGCGAGGCGTGTGACGGCCGGGCGGCGCGTGACGGCCGGCGAGGCGGGTGACGGCCGGGCGGCGCGTGACCGCCGGGGCGGCGCGGCGGCGGGGGCGCGTTCCGGGCCCGTTGACACGCTCGCGATCCGCCTCAGCGCCGCGCGTGCGAGCCGTACGACCTGACGGGCGCCGCGCCCGGCCCGGTGAACCACCGCACGGCCGGCGCCGACGACATGCGCAACACCCCGGCCAGTCGCGTCGCCGGGCCCCTGCCCAGCCGTACGGCGACGAGGGCCACGAGCGTGCCCAGCACCAACCCCGCGAGGACGTCGTGCGGATAGTGCACGCCGACGAAGACCCGGGAGAAGGCCATGAGAAGGGCGAGCGGGGCCGTCAGCCACAGGAGCGCGCGCCGGACCAGCGCGAGGGCGACCGCCGCCGCGCCCGCGATCGTGGCGTGGTTGGACGGAAAGGACCAGTCGCCGTGCGGCGGGCACTCGGCGAGGGACGCGGCCGCACCGACGACCGCCCGGCACGGACGCTCCTCGGTGACCGCGGACTTGAGCACCTCGCTGCACACGTACGCCACAGCCGTGGCCACAGGTGCAAGGGCCGCGATCGCGAACGCGCGGGGAGTGTCGCGGCGGGCACGCCACCAGGCGGCGGCGAACAGCGCGATGAAGACCAGCAGTCCGGCCTCCGTCCATATGCCGGCCCCGTGCTGTACCCACATCGGGGTGTCCTGGGCGAAGTCGGTGATGTCGCGGTAGAGCGCGCTGTCCTCGAAGTTCATGGTCACGGACGGTAGGCGGCAGGCCGATACCGTCACACCCAGCGATCGTCGCGTCCCGAACCTGACGAAAGACAGGGGTGGGCCCCGGGATTCCGAGATGATGATCCGGAAAAGTTGTGGCCCCGGCGGCGGGTGGGACAGGCGAACGCGCCGAACTCTCGTAAGGTTTGCGCCGTGGGATCTCTGCGCAATCCGGTCGGGCCGCTTCCCTCCTCCATCTACTGGCGTCGGAGGGTCGTACTGGTGTCTGTGGTCGCCCTGTTGGCGCTGCTCATCACCTGGATCGTGACCATGGGCGGCGGGGGCAAGGACGGCGACAACGGCGCCAACGGCAAGAATCCCGCGCCCTCCATCACGCCCGGCCCGTCGAGTTCGGGCCCGGCCATCAGCCAAGCGCCCGGCGGACGCGACGAGTCGGGCGACGAGGGCTCCGGCGGCTCGTCGTCCGGGTCCGGGTCCGGGGGCGGTTCCGGCGACGGCTCGGGTGACGGCTCCGGGGACGGCTCCGGGTCGGCCTCCGGCGGCGGTTCCGGCTCGGGCGGCTCCGGAGGGGCGGGCGGTGCCGGTGGTGCCGGTGGTTCCGGTGGCGGTGCGGCGGTGGGCGGCGTCGGCGTGGGCGTGGGCGACACCCTGCCGGCCGGTTCCACGCTGCCCAACTGCACCGCCAGCGTGGTCAAGTTCAGCCTGCGCAGCCGGCACAACACCTACGACCCCGAGCAGACGCCCACGTTCCTGCTGACCGCGCGGAACATCTCCGGCAGCGACTGCAAGATCGATCTCGGGCCGAAGAACGCGGTGTTCACGATCACCCCGGCGAGCTCCGACGACGACTTCTGGTCCTCGAAGGACTGCCCGAAGGCCGCCGCGCACCAGCTGTACCGGGTGCCCGCGGGCAGCGGCATCACCTACACCGTGAAATGGGACCGCAAGCCGAGCGCCCCCGAGTGCGCGACGCCTCCGGCGGGCTCGGCCGGGACGGGCACGTACCTGGTGGAAGCCAAGGCTCCGGGCTTTGCGAAGGTGCAGACGTCGTTCGTGCTGTCGGCCGACTAGGGCAGGTCCAGGGCCCAGCCGCTAGACGTACCGCTCCAGGATCGACGACTCCGCCAGCCGCGACAGCCCCTCCCGGACGCTGCGCGCCCGGGCCTCGCCGACGCCGTCCACCGTCTGGAGGTCGTCGACGCTCGCGGCGAGCAGCTTCTGGAGGCCGCCGAAGTGCTCGACCAGGCGGTCGATGATCGCGCCGGGGAGCCGGGGCACCTTGGCGAGCAGGCGGAAGCCGCGCGGCGACACCGCCGAGTCCAGCGTCTCGGGCGAGCCGGTGTAGCCCAATGCCCGGGCCACCGTGGGCAGTTCGAGCAGTTCGGCATGGGTGAGGGCGTCCAGCTCGGCCAGCGCCTCGTCGACCGTGCGGGAGCGCTTGGCGGTGGGCTCGGGCACGTAGTCCCGGACGACCAGCTCACGTTCGGGCTCCACCCCGGCGATCAGTTCGTCGAGCTGGAGGGCCAGCAGCCGGCCGTCCGTGCCCAGCTCCACCACGTACTCGGCGATCTCCGTGGCGATGCGGCGCACCATCTCCAGGCGCTGGGCGACCGCCGAGACGTCCCGGACGGTCACCAGGTCCTCGATCTCCAGCGCCGACAGCGTGCCCGCGACCTCGTCGAGGCGGAGCTTGTAGCGCTCCAGGGTCGCCAGGGCCTGGTTGGCGCGGGACAGGATCGCCGCCGAGTCCTCCAGGACGCGGCGCTGGCCGTCCACGTACAGGGCGATCAGCCGCATCGACTGGGAGACCGAGACGACCGGGAAGCCGACCTGCTTGCTGACGCGGTCCGCGGTGCGGTGCCGGGTGCCCGTCTCCTCCGTGGGAATCGTCGGGTCCGGGACCAGCTGCACGCCCGCGCGCAGGATCTTCGACAGGTCCGAGGACAGCACGATGCCGCCGTCCAGCTTGCAGAGCTCACGCAGACGGGTCGCGGTGAACTCGACGTCCAGCACGAAACCGCCGCTGCACAGCGCCTCGACCGTCTTGTCGGAGCCCAGCACGATGAGACCGCCGGTGTTGCCGCGGAGCACCCGCTCCAGGCCGTCACGCAGGGCGGTACCGGGTGCCACGGCGCTCAGCGAGGCGCGCATCAGGCCATCGGTACCGGCACTCCCGCCGGACTTTCCGGGAGCTGATGCCCGGTCGTTGGCTGCCACTGCACTCCTCCGGTCGCAGGTTCTGGGCGCCCCCGTGTCGCGCGCTCGGTTCGCACGGACGGGCGAGACCAGGGCAAAGTCTACCGGCGACCCTCCTCGTCCCGGGGGGCCTCTCTGCGACGGGACCGGGGGAGGACCCGCAGGGCGTCCCCTATGTCCGCTACCTCCAGGACCTTCATGCCCGAGGGGATCTTGCCCGGGTCGCCCGGAACGAGGGCGTGGGTGAAGCCCAGGCGGTGTGCTTCGGCCAGCCTGCGCTGCACTCCCGTGACCCGTCTCACCTCGCCGGCGAGGCCGACCTCCCCGATCGCGACGAGGTTCTTGGGGAGAGGTGTGTCACTCGCCGCGCTGGCCAGGGCGAGGGCGACGGCCAGGTCCGCGGCGGGCTCCGAGAGCTTCACACCGCCGACCGTCGCGGAGTAGATGTCCCTTTTGCCCAAGGCGCTGATCCGGCCGCGCTGTTCCAGCACCGCCAGCATCATCGAGACGCGGGAGGTCTCCAGGCCCGAGGTGGTGCGGCGCGGGGAGGGGATCTGCGAGTCGACCGTGAGCGCCTGGACCTCGGCGACCAGCGGGCGGCGGCCCTCCAGGGTGACGGTCAGGCAGGTGCCCGGGACCGGTTCGGCCCGGCGGGTCAGGAAGAGTCCGCTCGGGTCGGCCAGGCCCGTGATGCCCTCGTCGTGCAGCTCGAAGCAGCCGACCTCGTCGGTGGTGCCGTAGCGGTTCTTGACGCCCCGGACGAGGCGGAGACGGGCGTGCCGGTCGCCCTCGAAGCTCAGGACGACGTCCACCAGGTGCTCCAGCAGGCGCGGGCCCGCGATGGCGCCGTCCTTGGTGACATGGCCCACGAGCAGCGTGGACATGCCGCGCTCCTTGGAGGCCCGGATCAGGGCTCCCGCGACCTCCCGCACCTGGGCCATGCCGCCGGGCGCGCCGTCGATCTCCGGGGAGGCCACCGTCTGCACCGAGTCCAGGATCAGCAGGGACGGCTTCACCGCGTCCAAATGGCCCAGCACCGCCGCCAGATCCGTCTCGGCGGCCAGGTAGAGGTGGTCGTCGATGGCGTGGATGCGGTCGGCGCGCAGCCGGACCTGGCTCGCCGACTCCTCGCCCGTGACGTACAGCGTGCGGTGCTCGTCGCTCGCCGACTTGGCCGCCACGTCCAGCAGGAGCGTCGACTTGCCGACGCCCGGCTCGCCCGCGACCAGGACCACCGCGCCCGGGACCAGTCCGCCGCCGAGCACGCGGTCCAACTCGGGCACGCCCGTGGAGCGGGCGGTGGCCTGGCGGCCGTCCACCTGGCCGATGGGCAGGGCGGAGGTGGTGACCCGCCCCGGCGTCGTCGTACGGACCGCGGGCGCGCCGTACTCCTCGACCGTCCCCCAGGCCTGGCACTCGGGGCAGCGGCCGAGCCACTTCGCCGTCTGCCAGCCGCACTCCGTGCAGCGGTAGGACGGGCGGTCCTTGGTGGTCTTCGTACGGGCAGCCATGGACGAAACCGTAGCCGCCGGCACTGACAACGCGGGCGCCGACCGGGGCGGCCACCTGCGCGCCAGGGCCGCGCCACCCCGCGCCAGCGGCGGAACCACTGGTTCATGTCCCCGATTGAGGGATCGTTTCACCCGTACGGATTAAAAGTGCTCAAGCCGCCAGAAGGTGCCACTCCCGGCCGCCTACGGTCGCCGAATGACGAGCAGTACTCCGGAGATCTCGACCCGCTCCACCCGCACGGCCGGCCCGCACCGGGCGCACCGGGAAGCGCGTGACCGCGGGGCGGCGCGCACGCTGGCGCAGCGGCCGCCCGCGCGCTACGAGCCCTACCTGGACGGCCTGTTCACCTACTGCCTGTCCGTGCTGTGCGACCACGACGCCGCGACCGCCGCCCTGGGCGACGCCCTCGCCCTCGCCGAGCGCCGCGGCCGGCACGTCCCCGAGGCCCCCGCCGACCGCCGGGCGTGGCTGTACGCGCTGGCCCGCTGGGCGTGCCTGCGCAAGCTGGCCGAGGCCAAGCAGAAACGTCAGAGCAGCCACGCCGCGGGCCGCCCCCAGCGCGCCGACCGGCCGTCCGGCCCGGCCGTCTCCGAGGAGGTCCAGGAGCGGCGGCGGCGCGGACTGGCCCTGCTGGCCTGGCCGGAGGCCGCCGGCACCACCCCGGAGCAGCGCGAGGCGCTCGAACTGGCCGTGCGCCACCACCTGGCCGCCCATGAGGTCGCCGCCGTCCTGGGCATGGACCTGGCCGCCGCCCGCGACCTGCTGGCCTCCGCCGCCTGTGAGGTCGAACGCACGCGTGCGGCCCTCGCCGTCGTCGAGACCGGGGCGTGTCCGAGCGTCGCGCACCTCGTCGGCGACGACCGGCCCGTGCTCGGCACGGCCCTGCGCCGGGAACTCGTCCGGCACGTCGACGACTGCCCGCGCTGCCGCCGCACCGCCGAGCGCGCCATCCCCGGCCGCTGGCCCGGCACCAGCGTCACACCCGCCGAACTGCCCGTCCTGTCCGCCCCGCGCGCGGCCCTGCACGTCGCCATGGCCCATCACGCACGCGCGCGTGGCGCCGGACCCCGCTTCGACCGGCGCGGCTTCCCGATGGACCCCAAGGACCGCGCCGCCCGGAGGGACCGCCTCCGCGCGCGTGCCGTCACGACGACCGTCGTCGCCACCGTCGTGGCCGCTCCCGTGCTCGCCCTGTGGGCCGCCTACCGGGGCGCCCCCGTAGGCGGCCCACAGGGCGAG
>NZ_MUKA01000339.1 GCF_002150735.1 Streptomyces africanus | reverse complement strand
GACCGGTGTGCTGGTCCTGCTGGCCTTCCCGGTCCTGGCCGCGGCCCTGTTCGCCCTGGAGGCGGACCGCAAGTTCGGTGCGCACGTCTTCGACTCCGCCAACGGCGGGGCGTTGCTGTGGCAACACCTCTTCTGGTTCTTCGGCCATCCAGAGGTGTACATCATCGCGCTGCCGTTCTTCGGGATCATCTCCGAGGTCATTCCGGTCTTCTCCCGCAAGCCGATGTTCGGTTACACGGGTCTGATCGGCGCGACCATCGCGATCGCGGGTCTGTCCGTGACGGTGTGGGCGCACCACATGTACGTCACCGGCGGTGTGCTGCTGCCGTTCTTCTCCTTCATGACCTTCCTGATCGCGGTCCCGACCGGTGTGAAGTTCTTCAACTGGATCGGCACCATGTGGAAGGGCTCGCTGTCCTTCGAGACACCGATGCTGTGGGCGACCGGCTTCCTCATCACCTTCACCTTCGGTGGTCTGACCGGCGTCATCCTGGCCTCGCCGCCGATGGACTTCCACGTCTCCGACTCGTACTTCGTGGTGGCCCACTTCCACTACGTCGTCTTCGGCACCGTCGTCTTCGCGATGTTCTCCGGCTTCCACTTCTGGTGGCCGAAGTGGACCGGCAAGATGCTCGACGAGCGGCTCGGCAAGATCACCTTCTGGACGCTGTTCATCGGCTTCCACGGCACGTTCCTCGTCCAGCACTGGCTGGGTGCCGAGGGCATGCCGCGCCGGTACGCGGACTACCTCGCGGCCGACGGCTTCACCGCGCTGAACACGATCTCGACGATCAGCTCGTTCCTGCTCGGCATGTCGATCCTGCCGTTCTTCTACAACGTGTGGAAGACGGCCAAGTACGGCAAGCCGGTCGGCGTCGACGACCCGTGGGGCTACGGCCGCTCCCTGGAGTGGGCGACCTCCTGCCCGCCGCCGCGGCACAACTTCATCACCATGCCGCGGATCCGCAGTGAATCCCCGGCGTTCGACCTGCACCACCCGGAGATCGCCGCCCTCGACCAGCTCGAGAACGTCGGTCACGGCGAGAAGGCCATCGCTGGTGGCAAGGAGGCCGGCAAGTGAAGATCCAGGGCAAGATGTTCATGTGGCTGAGCGTCTTCGTCCTCGCCATGGCGGTCGTCTATGGCGTGTGGTCGAAGGAGCCGGCCGGTACCACGGCCCTCTTCCTGGCCTTCGGCCTGTGCATCATGATCGGCTTCTACCTCGGCTTCACGGCCAGGCGGGTCGACGTCGGTGCGCAGGACAACAAGGAGGCGGACGTCGCGGACGACGCCGGCGAGGTCGGGTTCTTCAGCCCGCACAGCTGGCAGCCGCTCTCCCTGGCCATCGGTGGCGCCCTCGCCTTCCTGGCCATCGCGATCGGCTGGTGGCTGCTGTACTTCTCGCTGCCGATCATCCTGGTCGGCATCTGGGGCTGGGTCTTCGAGTACTACCGCGGTGAGAGCCGCACCCAGTAACACGAGCCGAGCGCTCCAGGGGCCCGGACACTCCGTGAGGAGCGTCCGGGCCCCTGCTTTTGCCGCAATCCATGTCACTCGAACGAGTCACCCGGCGTGCCGCTCTTGACGCCGCTTCCTAGCGTGAGGTCATGAGCCACACAGCGATCTCCCGCCCCCGCACCGCCGTCAGTTGCACGCTGCTGGTGACAGCCCTCTGCGCGGGCGTCACCGCCTGCGGCTCGGACGGCAACCCCCTCTCCCACCGCCCCTACGACGCGGCGGACCAGATATCCTTCAACGCCCCCTCCGAGGGCCGCAAGAAGGCCGACCCGGACAAGCCCCTGGAAGTGGTCGCCGAGGACTCCGACGGGCGCATCACGGACGTCACGGCCCACGACGCCACGGGACGCTACGTGGCCGGCGAACTCTCCGCCGACGGCGGCCGCTGGCACAGCACCTCACCGCTCGCCGCCAACGCCAGCTACACGGTCCGGGTGAGCACCGAGGACGAGGACGGGGCGCCCGGCCGCAAGGTCCTCACCTTCGACACCGGCAAGCCCACCAGCAACAAGCGCCTGGACGTCACCTTCGGTCCCAAGGCGGGCACGTACGGCGTCGGCCAGCCCGTCACGGCCGTGCTGAGCCAGCCCGTCAAGGACAGGTCCCAGCGGGCCGTCGTCGAACGGGCCCTGAAGGTCTCCTCCACGCCCGCCACGGAGGGCGCCTGGCACTGGGTGGACGACAAGGAGCTCCACTACCGCCCGAAGGACTACTGGCCCGCACAGGCCACCATCCAGGTCCGCAGCAACCTGGAGGGCATCAAGGTCGGCGACCGTGTGCGGGGCGGCAAGGCCAAGCCGCTGACGATCAGCACGGCCGACAAGGTCATAGCCGTCACGGACGCCGCGGCCCACCAGATGACCGTCTACAAGAACGACGAGATCGTCCGGCAGATCCCGGTCACCACCGGCAGGCCCGGCTACGACACCCGCAACGGCGTCAAGGTCGTCCTCGCCAAGGAGGGCACCGTCCGGATGACCAGCGCCAGCATCGGCGCCTCGGACTTCTACGACCTGGTCGTCCACCACTCCGTGCGGGTCACCAACAGCGGCGAGTACGTGCACGCCGCCCCCTGGTCCGTCGGCTCCCAGGGCTACGCCAACGTCAGCCACGGCTGCACCGGCATGAGCACCGAGAACGCCGCCTGGTTCTACGACACCGTCCGCGAGGGCGACATCGTCAAGGTCATCAACTCCGGCGGCGACACGATGGCCCCCTTCGGCAACGGCTTCGGCGACTGGAACCTCGAGTGGAAGCAGTGGCGCACAGGCAGCGCCCTGACGGCCGGCACCCCGGAGGGCCCCACCCCGGCGGACAGGGCCCGCCTACGCCCGCAGAGCGCCTGAACGCCCTCAGGGGCATCGTCCCCAGGGGCGCGGGGCTGTGTCGATAAGCGGCTCCGCCGCGTGGGCGCGACAAGCCACAGACCACCCGCACCCGCCCACGACGAGGCCCCCGAGCTCCTAGGCGTTCAAAGCCGCCCGCGACCGCAACAAGGAAGCCAGGGCAGCAGCGAACTCCACCGGCTCCACCGGCAACGTCACCGCCGACTCCGCGCGACTCCAGGTCGCGAGCCACGCATCCTGCGGCCGCCCCATGAGCAACAACACCGGCGGACAATCGAACACCTCGTCCTTGATCTGCCGGCAGAGCCCCATGCCCCCCATCGGCACGGCCTCACCGTCCAGCACACAGACATCGATCCCACCCCGGTCCAGCTCCCTGAGCACCGCGTCCGGAGTCGCACACTCCACGAACTCCACCAGAGGAACGTCCGGCGCCGGCCGCCGTCCCGTGGCGAGCCGCACCTGCTCGCGGGTGTTGGAGTCGTCGCTGTAGACCAGCACCGTGGCGGTCGGCTGCATTGTTCCTCCGTGACGTCAGCGTCGTAAGGACAGGCCCGTTGGGCCGGATGCTACTCCCTTGAACACCACGTCAACACCGGTACGACCGGGTCAGACACTCCGAACGGCACCCCCCGGAGTGAGGGCGGGATAAGCGACCGACATAATGTCGGTCGTGGCGACAGCAACGACAGTAGAAACCGGGCACGCGCACCCGTCGGTCAATCGGCCGAACCTCACCAGCGTCGGAACCATCATCTGGCTGAGTTCCGAGCTGATGTTCTTCGCGGCCCTCTTCGCGATGTACTTCACCCTGCGATCGGTGACGGGTCCCGATCACTGGAAGGAGATGGCTGCCCATCTCAACTTCCCGTTCTCGGCGACGAACACCACCATCCTGGTGCTCTCCTCGCTCACCTGCCAGCTCGGCGTCTTCGCCGCAGAGCGCGGTGACGTGAAGAAGCTGCGGATGTGGTTCATCGTCACCTTCGTGATGGGTGCGATCTTCATCGGAGGTCAGGTCTTCGAGTACACCGAGCTGGTCAAGGACGCGGGCCTGTCCCTGTCCTCCGACCCGTACGGCTCGGTCTTCTACCTGACCACCGGCTTCCACGGCCTGCATGTGACGGGCGGTCTCATCGCCTTCCTGCTGGTCCTGGGCCGGACCTACGCGGCCCGGAGGTTCACCCACGAGCAGGCGACCGCCGCGATCGTCGTGTCCTATTACTGGCACTTCGTCGATGTCGTCTGGATCGGCCTCTTCGCCACGATCTACATGATCAAGTAGCGGGACCGCAGCGCGCGCCCGACGAGGCACGCATCCCAGAAGCACCGACGCAGAAGATCCTGACACCGGGGTAATCCGTGAAAAAGCTCTCCGCACGACGACGCCACCCGTTGGCGGCGGTCGTCGTCCTACTCCTCGCGCTGCTCTTCAGCGGGGGGCTGTACGCCGTGTTCGCACCCACGAGCAAGGCTGAGGCCGACGAAACCGCCCAGTCACTCACCATCGAGGAGGGCAAGAAGCTCTACTCGGTCGGCTGCGCCAGTTGCCACGGCACCGGCGGTCAGGGCACCTCCGACGGGCCGAGCCTGGTGGGTGTCGGCGCCGCCGCCGTCGACTTCCAGGTGGGCACCGGCCGTATGCCGGCCGCCACCTCCCAGGGCCCGCAGGTCCCGAAGAAGAAGAACATCTACAGCCAGGCCGAGATCGACCAGCTCGCGGCCTACATCGCCTCGCTGGGCGCCGGTCCTGCCGTCCCGACCGAGGAGCAGTACGGCCCCCAGGGAGCCGACATCGCCAAGGGCGGTGAGCTGTTCCGCACCAACTGCGCGCAGTGCCACAACTTCACCGGCAAGGGCGGTGCGCTGACGCACGGCAAGTACGCGCCGACCCTTGAGGGTGTCGACCCGAAGCACATCTACGAGGCCATGGAGACCGGCCCGCAGAACATGCCGTCCTTCCCCGACACCACGCTGTCGGAGAAGAACAAGAAGGACATCATCGCGTACCTGGACGCGGTCAACAGCAGCAAGTCCGAGAGCCCCGGCGGCCTCGAGCTCGGCGGCCTCGGGCCGGTCAGCGAGGGCCTGTTCGGCTGGATCTTCGGTCTCGGCGGGCTGATCGCCGTCGCCGTGTGGGTCGCCGCCCGGACCGCAAAGGCCAAGAAGTCATGAGTAGCCAAGACATTCCAGAAGAGAACCTGCCTGCTGAGCAGTCCGAGCAGTCCGCAGGACATGACGAGCACGGGCACGGGGCGCTGACCCCCGCGGACGAGCACCCGTTCGCCGACCCGGGCCTGCCCCCTCACGAGCACCGGATCCAGGACGTCGACGAGCGGGCCGCCAAGCGGTCCGAGCGCTCGGTCGCCCTGCTGTTCACGGTGTCGATGCTGGCCACCATCGCCTTCATCGCCTCGTTCGTGGCGCTCCCGGTCGACAAGTCGGTCTACATCTTCCCGCTGGGCCACATCAGCGCGCTGAACTTCGCGCTGGGCCTGACGCTGGGCATCGCGCTGTTCTGCATCGGCGCGGGCGCGGTCCACTGGGCCCGCACCCTGATGTCGGACGTGGAGATCGCCGACGAGCGGCACCCGATCGAGGCGGAGCCCGAGGTGCGCGAGAAGGTCTTCGCGGACTTCAAGCAGGGCGCCAAGGAGTCCGCGCTCGGCCGCCGCAAGCTGATCCGCAACACCATGTTCGGCGCGCTCACGCTGGTGCCGCTCTCCGGTGTCGTGCTGCTGCGCGACCTCGGCCCGCTGCCCGAGGACAAGCTGCGTCACACGCTCTGGTCCAAGGGCAAGCTGCTCGTCAACATGAACACGAACGAGCCGCTGCGTCCCTCCGACGTCGCGGTCGGCTCGCTGACCTTCGCCAAGCCCGAGGGCCTGGAGGAGCACGACCACGACTTCCAGAACGAGATCGCCAAGGCCGCCCTGATGATCGTCCGGATCCAGCCGGAGAACATCAAGGACAAGCGCGAGCTCGAGTGGTCGCACCAGGGCATCGTCGCGTACTCGAAGATCTGCACCCACGTCGGTTGCCCGATCTCCCTGTACGAGCAGCAGACGCACCACGTGCTCTGCCCCTGCCACCAGTCCACCTTCGACCTGTCCGACGGTGCCCGAGTGATCTTCGGTCCCGCCGGTCACGCCCTGCCGCAGCTGCGCATCGGCGTGAACGACGAGGGCTACCTCGAGGCGCTCGGCGACTTCGAAGAGCCCGTCGGTCCTGCCTTCTGGGAGCGCGGATGAGTAACAAGGACGACCGCCGCAAGGCACCCGCCGGAGAGCGGGTCGCCGACTGGGCCGACGGCCGCCTGGGGATCTACTCCCTGGCCAAGGCCAACATGCGCAAGATCTTCCCGGACCACTGGTCCTTCATGCTGGGTGAGATCTGCCTCTACAGCTTCATCATCATCATCCTGACGGGTGTGTACCTGACGCTGTTCTTCCACCCGTCGATGAACGAGGTGGAGTACCACGGCAGCTACGTCCCGCTCCAGGGGCAGCTGATGTCGGAGGCGTTCGCCTCCACGCTGGACATCAGCTTCGACGTCCGCGGCGGTCTGCTCATCCGGCAGATCCACCACTGGGCGGCGATCATCTTCCTCGCCGGCATGTTCGTGCACATGATGCGCGTCTTCTTCACCGGCGCGTTCCGCAAGCCGCGCGAGATCAACTGGATGTTCGGCTTCCTGCTGTTCGTCCTGGGCATGTTCACCGGTTTCACCGGCTACTCGCTCCCGGACGACCTGCTCTCCGGCACCGGTGTCCGCTTCACGCAGGGCGCGATCCTGTCCGTGCCGATCGTCGGTACGTACATCTCGATGTTCCTGTTCGGCGGGGAGTTCCCGGGCACCGACTTCGTCGCCCGGTTCTACTCGATCCACATCCTGCTGCTGCCGGGCATCATGCTCGGGCTCGTGGTCGGCCACCTGATCCTGGTCTTCTACCACAAGCACACCCAGTTCGCGGGTCCCGGCCGGACCAACAAGAACGTCGTCGGCATGCCGCTGCTGCCGGTCTACATGGCCAAGGCCGGAGGCTTCTTCTTCCTGGTCTTCGGTGCCATCGCGGCCCTCGCCGGCATCGCGACCGTCAACCCCATCTGGGTCCTGGGCCCCTACCGGCCCGACCAGGTGTCGACGGGCGCGCAGCCCGACTGGTACATGGGCTTCGCCGAGGGTCTGGTCCGCGCCATGCCGGGCTGGGAGATCAACCTCTGGGGCCACACGCTCGTCCTGGGCGTGTTCATCCCGCTGGTCCTCTTCGGCCTGTTCCTCGGGATCATCGCCCTCTACCCGTTCATCGAGTCGTGGGTCACCGGGGACAAGCGCGAGCACCACATCCTGGACCGGCCGCGCAACGCCCCGACGCGCACGGCCTTCGGTGTCGCCTGGGTCACCGGCTACATGATCATGCTGATCGGCGGTGGCAACGACATCTTCGCCACCCACTTCCATCTGTCGATCAACTCGGTCACCTGGTTCGTCCGGATCGGGTTCTTCCTCGGACCGGTCGTCGCCTTCATCATCACCAAGCGCATCTGCCTCGGCCTCCAGCGCCGCGACAAGGAGAAGGTGCTGCACGGCCGCGAGTCGGGCATCATCAAGCGCCTGCCGCACGGTGAGTTCATCGAGGTGCACGAGCCGCTCAGCCAGGAGCAGATGTACACGCTCACGGCGCACGAGCAGTACAAGCCGGCCGAGATCGGCCCGACGGTCGACGAGAACGGTGTCGAGCGCAAGGTGAAGGGCTCCGAGAAGCTGCGCGCCAAGCTCAGCGAGTCCTACTACGGCGAGGGAGCCCAGATCCCGAAGCCGACCGCCGAGGAGTACCGGGAGATCACGAGCGGCCACGGCCACCACTGATCACTGCTTCGCCACGCCACAGAAGGGCCCCGTCCGGTGTTCGGACGGGGCCCTTCGCGTGCCCTGGGGCTGGATAGGGTGGACCTCGTTGAGACTCTCGTCCCGTAGTGCGGGACGCCTGACCCTGGAGCGGCTTATGAGCGCTGTGACCCCCGCTGGAGGCGACACCGCGGCGGGCCGCTCCTGGCCCCTGCTGTTGAACGGTCTGCTGGACCGCCGGGACCTGACCGCCGACGACACCGCGTGGGCGATGGACCTGATCATGCGCGGCGAGGCGACGGACGCCCAGATCGCCGGCCTCGTGGTGGCGCTGCGGGCCAAGGGCGAGACCGTCGAGGAGATCGCGGGGTTCGTCCGGGCGATGTACGCGCACGCGAACGTGATCGAGGTGCCGGGCCCGGCCGTCGACATCGTCGGCACGGGCGGCGACGGGGCGAAGACCGTCAACATCTCCACGATGTCGGCGATCGTCATCGCCGGCACGGGCGCGAAGGTCGTCAAGCACGGCAACCGCGCGGCGTCGTCGGCGTCCGGGGCGTCGGACGTGCTGGAGAAGCTCGGCGTCAACCTGGAGCTGCCGACGCACCGGGTGGCCCAGGTCGCCGAGGAGGCCGGGATCACCTTCTGTTTCGCGGCGAAGTTCCACCCGGCGATGCGCCACGCGGGCGCCGCGCGCGGCCAGTTGGGCATCCGGACGATCTTCAACGTCCTCGGTCCGCTGACCAACCCGGCGAAGGTACGCGCCCAGGCCGTCGGTGTCGCGGACCCGCGCATGGCACCGATCGTCGCGGGCGTCTTCGCCGAGCGCGGCCACTCGTCCCTGGTCTTCCGGGGCGACGACGGCCTCGACGAACTGACCACCACCGCCACGTCCAGAGTGTGGGTCGTCCGCGACGGCAAGGTGACCGAGGAGGCCTTCGACCCGCGCGACGTGGGCCTCGAACTCGTCCCCGTGGAGGCCCTGCGCGGCGCCGACGCCTCCTACAACGCGGAGGTCGCCCGGCGGCTGCTCGACGGCGAGACGGGCCCGGTGCGCGACGCGGTCCTGCTGAACTCGGCGGCGGCCCTCGTGGCCCTCGAACCCGGCCCGGGGACACTCGCCGAGCAGATCGGCGCCGGCATGGCGAAGGCGGCCGCATCGATCGACTCCGGGGCCGCCAGGCGGACCCTGGAGCGGTGGGTGGCGGCGAGCAACGCGTAGGGCTGTCTGACGCCGGGTGTCCCGCGATCCGGACTCGGGTTGCGGGACGCCGATCTTTTCGCGTACGTTCCTGACCAGGTCATGAGTGACAGTCATGAGGCCCCGGCCGACTGTCCGGCAACCCTCCGTCCGTGGCGGGGTGCCCCGGGTGAAGACCAGGCCGCAGGCAGCGAGGTCTGTGGCAAGCGCGTGACGAGGAGTCTCTCGTGAACCAGCGAATGCGATAGGGCCGCAGAGCCCCGCCTCCGCACCCCTCTTTCCTTCACCCCCGCTCGAGGCACGTCCTCGCGGGCGGATTCCACCTGCCTTCACGGGAGTTCCGTCATGTCCGTCTCCACCGTCGCCGCCGCCCAGTCCGTTTGTGCCCCGCTGCCCGTTCTGGGCCGGGACGTCACCGTTCCGCTCGTCACAGGGGGCGAGGTCACCTACGCCGCGCTCGACTACGCCGCCAGCGCCCCGGCGCTCCAGCGGGTCTGGGACGACGTCGCCGCCTACGCGCCGTACTACGGCAGCGTCCACCGCGGGGCCGGGTACCTGTCCCAGCTGTCGACCGACCTCTTCGAGAACGCCCGCCGGACCGTCGCGGAGTTCCTCGACTGCCGGGACGGTGACCAGGTGGTCTTCACCCGGTCCACCACCGACTCCCTCAACCTCCTCGCCGCCGCGCTCCCGGCCGGCTGCCAGGTCTTCGTCTTCGAGACCGAGCACCACGCCTCCCTGCTGCCCTGGCGCGACGCCCGCGTCACGTACCTCGACGCCCCGCGCAGCCCCCGCCAGGCCGTCGAGACCCTGGAGCGCGCCCTCGCCGACCGTACTGTGTCCATTGAAGAGGGGTACGGCCCGGCCCTGGTCTGCGTCACCGGCGCCTCGAACGTCACCGGCGAACTGTGGCCCGTACGGGAACTCGCGGCGGCCGCGCACGCGCACGGCGCCCGGATCGTGCTCGACGCCGCCCAGCTGGCCCCGCACCACCCCGTGTCCGTCGCCGACCTCGACGTCGACTGGGTCGCCTTCTCCGGGCACAAGCTGTACGCGCCCTTCGGGTCCGGTGTCCTGGCCGGGCGGGCCGACTGGCTGCGCGAGGCCGAGCCGTATCTCGCGGGCGGCGGCGCCAGCCGCAAGGTCACCCGGCGCACGGACGGGGGAGTGGACGTGGAGTGGCACGACAGCGCCGCCCGTCACGAGGCCGGATCGCCCAACGTCATCGGCGCCTACGCCGTGGCCTCCGCCTGCAAGGCGCTGACGGAGGCCGGCTTCGACACCCTCGTCGCCCGGGAGCAGTACCTGGTCGGGAAGGTGCGGGAGGGGCTCGCCGACGTCCCTCAGGTGCGGTTCCTGTCCCTCTTCGGGGACGACGCCCCGCGCGTCGGTGTGCTCTCCTTCGTCGTCGAGGGCTGGAACAGCTCCCACTTCGCCGCGGCGCTCTCCGCCGAGTACGGCATCGGCGTGCGGGACGGGCTGTTCTGCGCCCACCCGCTGGTGCGCACGCTGCTCGGCAGCGACCCGCAGACGCAGGGCGAGTGCGGGTCGCCCGAGGCCGCGCCCGGCGAGAAGTCCCTCAACGCCATCCGGGTCAGCTTCGGCGCGGGCACGCCGGACGAGCACGTGGAGCGGTTCGTACGGGCCGTGCGCGAGCTCGTGACGGACGGGGCGCGGTGGAGCTACCGCACGGAGGACGGGCGTTGCGTGCCGGACACCTCCGCCTGAACGGGTTCGGACACCGGACGTAGCCGGGTGCCGAGGACGATCACCCGCAGGGCCCGTTCCGTGGCGTCGGTGAGCAGTTCGCTCGCGTGCAGCAGTGCCTCGGCCGGCTCCATCGGGGCGGGCAGGATGCCGTGGCAGGCGTCCACGCCCGGCACCTCGTGCGCGCCCTCGCCGAGCGTGCCCGCCAGGGCCAGGACCGGGCGGCCGTGGAGCGTGGCCCGGCGGGCCACCTCGGCGGGGACCTTGCCGCGCGGCGTCTGGCGGTCCGGGGCCCCTCGGCGGTGATCACCAGGTCGGCGCGGGCCGGCCGGGCGTCCAGGTCGAGGTGGTCCAGCAGCACGTCGAAGCGGGGGAGGAGCCTGGCGCCGAGCGGACAGGGCCGCCGTACGAGGGGAGAAAGCCATGCGCCCGATCCTGCGGCCGGATCCGGAGCCGATGGTGAACCCCGGATGAAGAACTCTTCATCCGGGGCCCGGCAGGCTGGACGGCGCTAGCTGTCCAGCCCGATCGCGAACGCCGCCTCCAGGTCGTGCTGCGAGTAGGTGCGGAACGCCACGTGCGTGTCCGTGCCCTCCACGCCGGGGATCTTGCTGATCCGGCCGGGGATGACCTCCGCCAGGTCCTCGTGCTGCTTCACCCGGACCATCGCGATGAGGTCGTAGGTGCCGGTGACGGAGAAGACCTCGCTGACGCTGTCCAGCGCCGCGATCGACTCCGCGATCTCGGGGATCCGGTCCACGCTGGTCTTGATGAGGACGATCGCGGTGATCACGGCTGGTTCTCTCCCTCAGGGGCCGGAGCAGGGGCGGACTTCACTCTAGTGGGACCGGCGGGACGGCCGTAGCGGACCGACGCGTAGCCGAAGCCGAGGCCGAAGCCCACCAGGTGGGCGAGGTAGGCCACGCCCGGCCCGTCCGGGGCCCGCCCCGCCGCCAGCCACTGGAGCGCCGCCCAGAACGGCAGCACGACCCAGGCCGGGAAGCGCACCGGCAGGAAGAAGAGGAACGGCAGGAGACTGGTCACCCGGGCCCGGGGGAACAGATAGAGGAACGCACCGAGGACCGCCGAGATCGCCCCCGACGCACCGACCAGGGACTGCTCGGAGTCCGCGTTGGCGGCGGCGTAGCCCAGCAGGGCCAGAGAGCCGCAGCCGACGTAGAACAGGGTGAACTGCACCCGGCCCATCCGCTCCTCGGTCATCGCCCCGAAGACGTAGAGGAAGAGCATGTTGCCGAGCAGGTGCACCCAGCTGCCGTGGACGAAGAGGGCCGTCGCGGGGGTGAGGGCCGATCCGGCGGACCCCTCGAACAGTTCTGCGGGGATCACGCCCCAGCGCCGGAAATAGGCCCGCTGCGCGGCGAGCAGCTCGTCGCCCGTGCCGTACGCAGGGCCGAGCCCCGAGGCGGGTCCGGCCAGGAAGACCGCGCAGCACAGGGCGATCAGTGAGTACGTCACCGGCGCCGACGACCCCCGGACCGATCTGCCGGCCCGGACGATCGACGCACTCCACTTGCTGATCATGGCTACAGAGCATGACGTAACCGGACGCAACCGCACAGACCGCCTCGCCGCCGTGGACGCGTGGGCGGCGAGGACCCGCCAGGCCGTAGGGTTACGAGCCACACGCACCGGGGATGCCGGTGGCGTCACGGACACTAGAAGGAAAGAGAACAGGCCACGATGACGGTTCCCCTGCCGACCGCCGAGACGCGGTGGCGCTGCACCCTCTGCGGCAACCTCACGAGGTTCGACGTGACCCGCTCCTCGAAGGTCGTCGAGTACGTCCACCTCGACCTGGCCGGAGAGCCGAAGGTCGAGGAGCGCGAGGTGCTCAGTGAGACCATCGAGTCGGTGCGCTGCCGCTGGTGCAACGCGGTGGACCAGGTGGAACTCGTGGACAGGCCGGGTGCCGGCTCCTGAGGGGAGCCGGCTCCGCACAGGCATTGGGGTGTGACGGATGGTGGAGACCACAGGCGGGGGGCCGGGCGACGGCGCCGCCGAGGTGCTCGACCGTCCGCTGCCCGACGGCGTGCGCCGCAGAGTCGTCCAGATCGTTTCCGACGGCTTCGGTTCGCTGACGGTCGGCGAGCTGCCCGCGCAGCTCAGGCAGTACGCCCGGTTCGCCCCGAACCGCCGGGCCAAGTTCGCCGGCAACGCCATGGCCGCGGCACTGGAGACCGACCCGCTGTTCCGGCAGCGCATCGGGGAGAAGCTCAGAGAGGCCCAGCCGGAACTGACCGGCGCCCTCGACTCAGGCTCCCCGCCCCCGGCCGCGGACCCGCTCGACGTGGCGGCCGCGGCCTACGTACTGCGGCCCCACGGCTGGGTGAAGCTCGTGACCGCCGCCGGCGAGGAGGCCCAGCGGGCGGACGCCGAGCGGGCCGACGAGGAGAACCGCGCCGAGCTGGAGCGGCTGCGCACCGAGCTGGACCGGGCCCGCGACCACACCAGGGCCGAGACGGAGCGGCTGCGCACGGAGCTGGAATCGGCCAAGAAGGAAACCGAGTCGCTGCACCGCAAGCTGCGCGCCGCCCTCAGCGACGTCAAGCGCGGCGAGGCCGCCCTGCGCAAGGCGCACGGCGAGATCGAGGCCGTCCGCGCCGAGGGGCAGGCCCAGGTGTCCGCCGCCGAGAGCGAGAGCCGGCGGCTCAAGGCCCGGCTGGGGGAGACCGAGGCCGCCCTGGAGGCAACGCGCCGGGCCGCGCGCGAGGGCCGCAGCGTCGAGGACATGCGGGTACGGCTGCTGCTGGACACCCTGCTGGACGCCACCCAGGGGCTCCGGCGCGAACTGGCCCTGCCGCCGGTGTCCGTGCGGCCCGCCGAGACCGTGGACGCCGTCGAGCCGGGCCGGATGAGCCCCAAGGACATCGCCGCCCGCGCCCTGTCCGAGGACGACCCGCAGGTCCTCGACCAGCTGCTGGCACTGCCGCAGGCCCATCTGGTCGTCGACGGTTACAACGTCACCAAGACGGGTTATCCGCAGATGCCGCTGGAGAAGCAGCGCCTGCGGCTGCTGGGGCAGCTCTCACAACTGGCGGCGCAGAGCGGCGCCGAGGTCACGTGTGTCTTCGACGGGGCCGAACTGGCCGCGCCGGTCCTGCTCGCGCCCCCGCGCGGAGTCCGGGTGCTGTTCTCGAAGCCGGGCGTCACCGCCGACGAGCTGATCCGCCAGCTGGTGCGCGCGGAGCCGCCCGGCCGGCCGGTCATCGTCGCCTCCACCGACCGGGAGGTCGCCGACGGCGTGGCCCGCGCGGGCGCCCGACCGGTGGCCTCGGCGATGCTGCTGAAGCGCCTTTCGCGGGGCTAGCGACTGTTCGCACCATGCGTAACGTACGGGCTTCATGCCCGAATTGGTGAGGTCTGTGTGCCACGTTGCGTCAAATGGGGCTCACCGCCTGTGAGTCAAGGTGAAAAGATGGCTCACCGTGACGCAATTTTTCAGCTGAGGATTTGAACTGATCACAGGAAGGTCACTAGGGTCAGGCCGAACCTCCGCTCGGGTGATCACTCATCGGGAGAGACGGCGGAGGAGCCAGAAGGAGCTTTTCACCCGTGGCGTCCCACCGTCGTCCCAAGCAGCCGAGCCGCGCACGTGTGACCGTGTTGACCACCGCCGCCGCCGCTGCCGTCGCCTTCAGCTCGCAGGCCGCCAACGCCGCCCCCAGCGAGAAGCCGAGCAAGGACGAGGTCAAGGCCAAGGTCGACAAGCTCTACGAGCAGGCGGAGCAGGCCACCGAGAAGTACAACGGGGCCAAGGAGAAGCAGGAGAAGCTCCAGAAGGAGATCTCCACGATCCAGGACAACGTCGCCCGCGGCCAGGAGGAGCTCAACGAGCTGCGCGACAGCCTGGGCCTCGCGGCCGCGTCGCAGTACCGGACCGGCTCCATCGACCCCTCCGTGCAGCTCTTCCTCTCCGCAGACCCGGACGACTACCTCGACAAGGCCTCCACGCTCGACCAGTTGAGCAGCCAGCAGGTCGAGGCGCTGAAGAAGGTCCAGGAGAAGCAGCGCGAACTCGCCCAGGAGCGCGCCGAGGCCTCCGAGAAGCTCAAGGACCTCGCCTCCACCCGGGCCGAACTCGGCAAGAAGAAGAAGGAAGTCCAGGGCAAGCTCGCCTCCGCGCAGAAGCTGCTCAACAGCCTCACCGCCGCCGAGAAGCAGGCGCTCGCCGCCGAGCAGGACCGCGCCAGCCGCGACAGCGAGCGCGACGCCATCACCGGCAACGTCCCGCCCGGCTCCGGACGCGCCGCCGCGGCCTACGCCTTCGCGCAGAGCCAGCTCGGCAAGCCCTACGTCTACGGCGCCACCGGCACGAGCTCCTACGACTGCTCCGGCCTCACCTCCCGGGCGTACGCCGCGGCCGGCGTGCAGATCCCGCGGACCTCCGAGGCGCAGGCCCAGTACGGCACCAAGATCTACTCGGTCAGCCAGCTCAAGGTCGGCGACCTGGTCTTCTTCTTCAACGACCTGCACCACGTCGGCCTCTACGCCGGCAACGGGCAGATCATCCACGCCCCGCGCACCGGCACGGTCGTCCGCTACGAGTCGATGGACACCATCGGCGGCCCGTTCATGTTCGGCGTCCGCGTCTGATCCCGGCGCCCGGGAGTCCCCGGCGTCTCCAAGATCAGGACACCGTGTCCGCCGTTCGGGCGAATCACGGCAACGTCGAGTGAGCCCACGCCCCGCCGGTGACCTGCGTCAGTGGCGGGGCGTCGTGCCGCATACCCACGGATGGTCGTTGGCGGCCCCCCGTCGCGCCGCTACTGTCTGCCGCGTTTCCTAGTCCGCCAGCGGAAGGAGAGCGGCTTCCCGTGGGGTCCCATCGCCGTCTTGCACCGTCCGGGTTCGACCGGAACGCCAGTGTCGCGGTCAGCTTCCTTTCGGTCACGGCCGCCGCCCTGGGCGCGGTACCGGCCCCGGCCGCACCGTACGACGACACCCGGGCCACGGTGGACCGCCTCTACGAGCAGGCCGAGAAGGCGACCGAGGCCTACAACGAGGCCGACGAGCGCGCCGACCGGCTGCGCGACGAGGTCGGCACCGCCCGGGACCGGATCGCCCGGCAGCAGCAGCGCATCAACTCCATGCGGGAGTCGCTCGGTTCGCTCGCCGGTGCCCAGTACCGGTCGGGCGGCATCGACCCGTCCCTCGCCCTGCTGTTCTCCGACGACCCGGACGACTATCTCGACAAGGCCTCCCGGCTGGACCGCATCACGGCCCACCAGGCCGGTGAGCTGAAGGAGCTTCAGCAGGCCATGCGCGAACTCGCCCAGGACCGTGCGGAGGCCGCCGGCAAGCTCCGCGACCTGGAGAAGAGCCGCAAGGCCGTCGCTGCCCACAAGAAGACCGTCGAGCACAAGCTCGCCACCGCCCGGCGGCTGCTCAACTCCCTTCCGGACAGCGAGCGTGACGCCTACGGCCGCGCCTCCCGCTCCGGCCGCGACGGCATCCCCGGCCTCGGCGGCGCCACCGCCGCCACGGGACGCGGAGCCGCCGCCGTGGCCGCCGCCCGCAGCGCGCTCGGCAAGCCCTACATCTGGGGCGCCAACGGCCCCTCCGGCTTCGACTGTTCGGGCCTGACGCAGTGGTCGTACGCGCAGGCCGGGGTCTTTCTGCCGCGCACCTCGCAGGCCCAGCGGTACGCCGGCCGGCAGGTCCCGCTGTCCGAGGCGCGCCCCGGCGACCTGGTCGTCTACCGGGGCGACGCCAGCCATGTCGGGATGTACATGGGCGACGGCCAGGTCATCCACGCGCCCTATCCCGGCGCGCCCGTGCGCTACGACCCGGTCGGGATGATGCCCGTCTCGTCCGTCACCAGGGTCTGACCGGCGCGGCCCGGCGCCCGTACGATCGGGACCGTGGCTGGTCGAAGGTCGAGGTCCCCGGTGGTGGCGCTCGTCGTGCTGCTCGTCGCCCTGACCGGATGCGGCGGCCGGTCCGCCGCCGACAGCGCCACGGCGGACGTCCAGCGGCTCCTCGACCGGCGGGCCGCCGCGGTCCTCGACCACGACGAGCGGTCCTACGCGCGCACGGGCGCGGGGGCGGATTTCGCCCAGGTGCGCGCGCTGCCCCTGGCCGCCTGGTCGTACCGCGTGACCGCCCTGCACCGCAGCGGCGACACCGCCACCGCCGACGCCGAACTGCGCTACCGCGTCGCGGGGTACGACCGGGCGCCGGTGACCGCCGGCCGCACCCTGCGGCTGAGCCGCGACGCGGACGGGCAGTGGTCCGTCGACGCCGACCGGCCCGCCAGGAAGTCCGCCCAGCAGCTGTGGGACCAGGGCGCCGTACAGGCCGTCCGGGGCGAGCACAGCCTGGTCCTCGGCGTCGGACAGTCCGGCCGGTCGCTGCGCGGCTTCGCGGACCTGGCCGACCGCGCGGTGCCCGCCGTCTCCCAGGCGTGGGGCAGGGACTGGGGCCGACGCGTCGTCCTGCTCGTACCGAAGTCGCTGGAGGGGATGGCCAGGCTGCTCGGCTCACCCGCCTCCTCCTACCGCGGCATCGCGGCGGTCACCACCGGCGAGACGGGAGCACCGGCGCGGGCGCCCGCGGACCGCGTCATCGTCAACCCGGACGCGTTCGCCCTCCTCGGGAGCCTGGGCGAGCAGGTCGTCGTCACCCACGAGACGACCCATGTCGCCACCCGCGCCCACACCACCCCCGCCACCCCGCTCTGGCTGTCCGAGGGCTACGCCGACTGGGTCGGCTACCGGGCCGCCGGCCGCACCCCGCCCGAGGCCGCGCCCGAACTGTCCCGCGCGGTGACCCAGGGCCGGATCCCGTCCGCCCTCCCCGGCGACAGGGACTTCGGCTTCACCGGCGACGCGAGCCGCCTGGCCCGGGCCTACGAGAGCGGCTGGACGGCGTGCCGGCTGATCGCCGACCGCTGGGGCGAGGCGCGGCTGAGCGCGTTCTACCGGGCCGTCGGGGAGCACCGGAAGCGGGCCGGGGCGGTGGAGGAGGCGATGCGCGACGTGCTGGGGACGACGCCGGAGGCCTTCACGGCGCAGTGGCGGGACTATCTGAGGGTCCAGCTGGGCTGACCGCCCGCGGCCCTCTTGGGCGGGCGTGCCGTCCCGGCGGGCTCCCGCTCAGGTGGAGACCGGGGTCTCGTCGGTGCGGGTGGTGGGCTGAGCGGGTACGGGGGCGGGGGCCGTGCGCGGTACCGTCGCCCGCCACAGGGCGCGGGCGGCGAGGAGCGTGGCGGCGACGAGCAGGCCGTTGCGCAGGAACAGCAGGGTCAGGCCGAGGCCGTCGCTGGCCACCACGTTGGCGAAGTAGAGCGGGAACTCCAGCACCGTCACGAAACACGCCACCAGGACGAGCCCGACCGGCAGCCGCATCCGGCTCCCGGGGAAGTACAGGCAGACCGCGGCCAGCCCGACCAGCCACACCATGTACTGCGGGCTGATCACCCGGCTGGTGGTGGTGAACATCAGCACCGCCACGAAGGCCGCGTCGGCGACCGTGTGCTCCTCGAAGGTCCGGGCCAGCAGCCGCCACAGCACCAGCCAGCCGAAGGCCGCCCCCGTCAGGAACAGCGCGCCCGTGCTCACCTCGCTCACGTACGGCCCGAGGAACTCGATCGAGCCGTAGTGCAGCCGCACCTCGCCCCGCCAGCCGAAGTGCCGGGCGACATGGAAGACCAGCGCGCCCAGCGACTCCACCTCGGTGCCCCGGTCGCGCTGGGAGGTCAGGAAGGTGAACGCCCCCGGCGCGGCCAGGGCGCACACGCCCGTCACCGCGACGCCGGTGACCAGGGCCGACACCCAGGAGGCGGGCCGGCGGGCGGCCAGCAGGAGCATCGCCGGCCAGACCTTCAGCAGCGCGCCGAACGCGGCCAGCACCCCCATCACCTTGGGGTGCCGGGCGCCCGCGAGCAGCGCCGCCACGGCCACCGCCGTGACCATCACGTCGTAGCGCGCGTACACCGTCGGCCCGAGCAGCGGCACGCCCGCCACCCACACCCAGGCGCCGCGCAGCGACCTGCCCGGGCGCCGGCCCGCATATGCCAGCAGGGCCAGGACGGCCAGGTCGGTGACGCAGACCAGCACGAAGAACGCGGTCGCGTAGGGCAGGAAGGGCAGCAGGCCGGGGGAGAGGATCGCCAGGGCGGCGGCGGGCGGGTACTGCCAGGTGACGTCCTCCCGAGGGAACGTTCCGCTGCGCAGGACGTCGTACCAGCCGTGGTAGATCACGGACACGTCGCTCGTGACGTCCGGGCCCGGGAAGACGTACACCTTCAGTACGAACAGCAGCAGCACCAGCCTCGTGATGCCCCAGGCCACCAGCAGCCATGCCAGGGACCGCTTCGCGCCCGTCGTCCTCACCGAATCCCTGCCCGTCCGCGTGCCGTGTCGAAGAAGCCATGATGTCCCCGACAGCTGTGAGCGTGCCACACCTGCCGGCGTGCAGGGCCGTGCGGGGCGGTTCGGTAGGGTCGGCGGCGTGCGCAAGACCCTGATCGTGACGAACGACTTCCCGCCCCGGCCGGGCGGCATCCAGGCGTTTCTGCACAACATGGCGCTGCGGCTGGACCCGCAGCGGCTGGTCGTCTACGCGTCGACCTGGAAGCGGAGCCGGGAGGGCGTGTCGGCGACCGCCGCCTTCGACGCCGAACAGCCCTTCACCGTCGTACGGGACCGCACGACCATGCTGCTGCCGACGCCGGGCGCCACCCGGCGGGCCGTCGGGCTGCTGCGGGAGCACGGGTGCACCTCCGTGTGGTTCGGGGCGGCGGCCCCCCTCGGCCTGATGGCACCGGCGCTGCGGAGCGCGGGCGCCGAACGGCTGGTCGCCACCACGCACGGCCACGAGGCCGGCTGGGCACAGCTGCCCGCCGCCCGGCAGCTGCTGCGCCGGATCGGCGACTCCACGGACACGATCACCTACCTCGGCGAGTACACGCGCTCCCGCATCGCCGGCGCGCTGAGCCCGCACGCGGCCGCGCGGATGGCGCAGCTGCCGCCGGGCGTCGACGAGAAGACCTTCCACCCCGGCTCGGGCGGCGACGAGGTGCGGGCACGGCTGGGCCTGACGGACCGCCCGGTGGTGGTCTGCGTCTCCCGGCTGGTGCGGCGCAAGGGCCAGGACACCCTGATCCAGGCCATGCCCCGGATCCTGGCGGCCGAGCCGGACGCCGTACTGCTGATCGTCGGGGGCGGCCCGTACGAGAAGGACCTCCGCAGGCTGGCCCAGGACACGGGCGTCGCCGCCTCCGTCCGTTTCACGGGCCCGGTGCCCTGGTCCGAGCTGCCCGCCCACTACGGCGCCGGCGACGTCTTCGCCATGCCCTGCCGGACCCGCCGCGGCGGCCTGGACGTCGAGGGCCTCGGCATCGTCTACCTCGAGGCCTCGGCGACGGGCCTCCCGGTCGTCGCCGGTGACTCGGGCGGCGCCCCGGACGCGGTCCTCGACGGCGAAACGGGCTGGGTGGTCCGCGGCGGCTCTCCGTCGGAGGCAGCGGACCGCATCATCACCCTCCTGGGCGACGCCGGCCTGCGCCGCAGGATGGGCGAGCGAGGCAGGGAATGGGTCGAGGAGAAGTGGCGCTGGGACCTGCTGGCTGAGCACTTGAGGAACTTGCTGTAGGTGTCGTCCTTCAGGGGCGCGGGGCTGTATCGATGTGCGGCTCCGCCGCGTGGGCGCGATCAACCACAACGCACCCGCACACGCCCACGACGAAAACTCGGCACCCCACTAGGCGGAACCAAATAATCCGCCGATGCTGCGCACATGACATCAAACCTGACGCAGCGTCAGCTGACAAGACGTCAGATCCTGGGCATGGCAGCACTGCAAACCGCAGCCACCCTCGGATTCACCCGCATCGGCCTCGACTCCGCCCGAGCGGCGCAGCCCCCCGCAGTCGACACCGCCCCCGCCATCGTCATCGGCTCCGGCTACGGCG
>NZ_MUKA01000338.1 GCF_002150735.1 Streptomyces africanus | reverse complement strand
GACGTACCTGGCGGACCACTATCTGCACCGCAAGGGCAGCTACCTGATCAACCGCCTCAGCAAGGTGCGGGCCGGCCTGTCGATCCGCTTCCTGATCCGGCAGCTGCTCCTCGTCCTGCTGCTGGCCCGGCTGTCCCTCGCGGACAACCTGATCTACTACGGGGCGATCGCCTGCTTCATCGCCTTCTACGGTCTGCAGGCCCCGCACGGCGCGCTGGTCCAGCTGATCCGCAACCGCCGTCGCATGCCGGTCGCCACCCGCAACGTCGACCTGAAGTCGCGCATCCGCATCCCGGACGCCCCGCCGCGCAGGCTGCTGCACCGCTCCGCCGAGAAGATGCTGCACCTCGACCTCTTCGCGGTCGCCGGCATCCTGCTCGCCGCGCAGGTGAAGTCCGCCCTCGTCGGCTTCGTCGGCATCGGCATCACGGTGGCCGTCGCCACGCTGTACGTCCTGGCGCTCATACCGTACGTCCGCGGCCGGAAGATCCCGCCGAACGCCGAGAAGGTGCTGGCCGCCGTCGACGACTGGCTGGGCGAGTACAAGCCGGAGACGGTCCTGTACTTCTCCGGTTCCAAGGACTCCGCGTACCAGGTGAACATGTGGCTGGACACCATGGAGAAGCTGGACTCCAAGCCGCTGATCATCCTGCGTGAGCGGGCCATCCTGAACAACCTCGCGCCGACCACGGTCCCCGTCATCTGCGTGCCCGGAGGGGTGCACCTGATGAACATGGACCTGTCCACGGTGCGGGTCGCGCTCTACGCGGCGAACGTCGGCAAGAACATCCACATGCTGCGCGTGCCCACCATCAAGCACGTCTTCATCGGCCACGGCGACAGCGACAAGCTC
>NZ_MUKA01000337.1 GCF_002150735.1 Streptomyces africanus | reverse complement strand
GGCCCGCACCCCGCCCGCCTCGGCCTCCAGGGTGAGCGGCGCCTCGACCCGGGTCCGCTCGACGTCGACGGCCAACTCGACGACGCCGACCCCCTGGTCGACGGTGACCAGGGGACGCACCCGGGCGATCCGGGCCGTCGACCAGTGCTCCAGGCGCACCGGCCGCCAGATCCCGGCCGTCACCAGGGTCGGCCCCCAGTCCCAGCCGAAGGAGCAGGCCATCTTGCGCAGGTACTGGTAGGGCTCGGCGTAGGCGGCGGGCCGCTCGCCCAGCCGTCCCCGCACGGCCTCGGCCTCGGCGTAGGCGGAGACGAACCGCACCGACAGCCGCCCGGACAGCCCCGTCACGTCGAACCGGTACGAGCGGTGCATGTTCCGCACCTTGCCCAGCAGCCGTCCGTCCAGGGAGATCTCGGCGACGGTGTCGAGCCCGTCGAAGACCAGGTCGGTCTGCTCCTGCGCGGACGCGGTCGTGAGCTCCCGTTCATACGTCCAGTCCCGGCGCCCCACCCACGCCACCTCGGACTCGCCCAGGCCCAGGAACGGATCCGGGATGACTCCGGCCGTCATCAGGTCGGTGTGCACGCAGCCCGGCACGGAGGCCGGGAGCGGGTCCGGCTCGTGCCGCAGGATCCATCCGTCGCCGAGCGGTGTGGCCTGAAGCATGCGCACTCCCTTAACCGGTCCAGTGAAGAGTCGTGTACAGGTTTCGCAGCGTTGGCGGGAATGGGACTTTACCGGTTGAGAAAGCGCTGTCAGAGTGCCGAACCAGCCATACCGCACGTGCTCTTCCGTCCCGAGTTCCCCTCCGCGAACGGAGCTGATGCACATGAACCGCCGTACCGTCCTCGCCCTCGCCGTCGGCGCGGCCCTGCTGGCCTCGGGCTGCACCGGCACCGGAGGCACCTCCCAGGGCGCGGATGCCAAGGCGCCCGACGACCCCGCCAAGGTCGAAGGGACCATCACCGTCCTCACCCACCGGACCGACCTCGTGCAGGACGGGACGATGAAGAAGTACGCCGCCGAGTTCAACAAGACCTACCCCAAGGTGAAGGTCGAGTTCGACGGCCTCACCGACTACGAGGGCGAGGTCAAGATCCGTATGAACACGGAGAACTACGGCGACGTCCTGATGATCCCGGCCGTGATCGAGAAGAAGGACTACCCGAGGTTCTTCGCCTCCCTCGGCACGCAGGCCGAGCGGAGCAAGAAGTACCGCTTCACCGACTACTCCACCGTCGAGGGCAAGGTCTACGGGCAGAGCCCGATCGGCGTGGTCCCGGGCTTCGTCTACAACAAGAAGGTCTGGAGCGCGGCCGGCGTCACCGACTGGCCCACGACCCCGGCCGAGTTCCTCGACGACCTGAAGGCCGTCAAGGCCAAGACCGACGCGGTCCCGTACTACACCAACTTCAAGGACATGTGGCCGCTGACCCAGTGGACGAACGTCAACGGCTCGGTCGGCTGCGACACCCAGGCCACCACCCGGCTCGCCGAGCAGAACCCCTGGGCGCAGGGCGCCGACCTCCGGGTCGGTGACACGCTGCTCCACGACATCGTGAAGTCGGACCTCATCGAGAAGGACCCGACGACCACCAACTGGGAGGCGTCCAAGCCCCGCCTGGCGAAGGGCCGGATCGCCACGATGTGGCTCGGCTCCTGGGCGATCGTGCAGATGCAGGACGCGGCGAAGCAGGCGGGCACCGACCCGGCCGACATCGGCTTCATGCCGTTCCCCGCCCAGAAGAACGGCACGTTCTGCGCGGTGACGTCCCCCGACTACCAGCAGGCCGTCAACGTCCACTCCGAGCACAAGGCCGCCGCCCGCGCCTGGATCGACTGGTTCACCGACAAGTCCGGCTACGCGGACGCCAACCTCGCCCTGTCGCCCCTCAAGAAGGCCCCGCTGCCGGAGATCCTCAAGCCGTACGAGGAGGCGGGTGTGAAGCTCCTCGACATCGACGACACCAAGGGCGCCGAGGTCAAGTCCATCGACAACCAGTCGGAGGTCGGCATCTACAAGCCCGACTACCGCCAGGAACTCGTCGACCTCGCGCGCGGTGCCCGCAAGGGCAGCCTGGACGACTTCCTGACCGGGCTGGGCGAGAAGTGGACCGAGGCGCAGCAGAATCTGGGGTCCTGATGACCGACACCACCCGGGAGGCGGCGCGGCCGGTGGGGCCGGCCGCGCCCGCCGGGCCGGCAGCGCCGTCCGCCGCGCACCGGCCGCGGCGGTGGCGGGGCATGACCCCCTGGCTGTTCCTGATCGCCCCGCTCGCCCTGCTGATCGCCTTCACCTACGCGCCGATCGTCAACATGGTCGCGTACAGCTTCACCGACTGGGACGGCGTCAGCCCCGAGCTGCACTACACGGGCGCCGAGAACTACACCGAACTCTTCACCCGGTCCGAGCTGTTCGAGGTGTTCTTCGTCAGCGGCTACTACCTCGCCGCGTCCGCGGTGCAGATCGGCGCCGCCCTGTACTTCGCCACGATCCTGAGCTTCAACGTCCGCTTCCGCGGCTTCTTCAAGGGCGTGCTCTTCTTCCCGTACCTGATCAACGGCGTCGCGATCGGCTTCGTCTTCCTGTACTTCTTCCAGGACGGCGGCACCCTCGACGCGATCCTGAGCCTCTTCGGCTACGACGGCGACCGCGCCTGGCTCGGCACACCCACGTCGGCCAACGTCTCCCTCGCCGGCGTCTCGGTCTGGCGTTACCTGGGACTGAACTTCGTCCTCTTCCTCGGCGCGATCCAGTCGATCCCGGGGGAGCTGTACGAGGCGGCCGAACTGGACGGGGCGAACCGCTGGCAGCAGTTCCGCCACATCATCGCGCCCGGAATCCGGCCCGTGCTGAGCCTGTCGGTGATCCTGTCCGTCTCCGGGTCGCTGTCGGTCTTCGAGATCCCGTACATCATGACCGGCGGCGCGACCGGCACCGAGACCTTCGTGATCCAGACCGTGAAGCTGGCGTTCCAGTTCAACAAGACGGGCCTCGCCTCGGCGGCGGCCGTCGTACTGCTGCTGATCATCCTGGCGGTGACCTGGGTGCAGCGGCGCCTCGTCCCGGACGACAAGGTGGACCTCGTATGACGCGCCGTGCCGTGGCCCGTGCCCTCGTGTACCTGTCCCTGGTCCTCGCGACGCTGGTCGTGCTCCTGCCGCTCACCGTGGTCTTCCTGACGTCGCTGAAGACCTCCGGGGAGATGGCGGACGACAGCGGCGCCCTCGCGCTGCCCGACGACCCGCTCAACTTCGCCAACTACGTGACGGCGTTCCAGGACGGCCGGATGCTCTCGGCGTTCGCCAACACGGCGGTCATCCTGGTCGTCGCCATCGGGGGAACGGTCCTCATCGGCTCCATGACGGCGTACGCCATCGACCGCTTCCGGTTCCGCTTCCGGAAGCTGGTCCTGGGCCTGTTCCTGGTCGCCGCGCTGGTCCCCGGGGTGACCACCCAGGTGGCCACCTTCCAGATCGTGAACAGCTTCGGGATGTTCGACAGTCTCTGGGCGCCGATCGCGCTCTACATGGGCACGGACATCGTGTCGATCTACATCTTCCTGCAGTTCGTACGGGCCATCCCCGTCTCACTGGACGAGTCGGCCCGCATCGACGGCGCCAACGCCTTCACGGTCTACCGGAAGATCATCTTCCCGCTGCTCAAGCCCGCGATCGCGACGGTCGTGATCGTGAAGGGGATCAATGTCTACAACGACTTCTACATCCCCTTCCTCTACATGCCCTCCGAAGATCTTGGCGTGATCTCGACGTCCCTGTTCCGCTTCAAGGGCCCCTTCGGAGCCCACTGGGAGACCATCTCGGCAGGCGCGATCCTCGTCATCGCCCCGACCCTGATCGTCTTCCTGTTCCTCCAGCGGTTCATCTACAACGGATTCACTCAAGGGGCCACGAAGTAGAAGGCAGGGCCCGCAGCCGCCGTACGCCGCGAAGCGCTACGGCGGCTAGGCCTCCTTCGCGGACAACGCCTCCACCAACACCGGCGTCACCAGCTCCACCTGCCACGGCCGCGCACCATGCCCGGCGAGCGCGGCCGCCACGGACTCGGCGTCCACCACCGCCGGCGGCTCCCAGCACACCCGCCGAACCGTGTCCGGCGTCATCAGATTCTCCTGCGGCATGGAGAGCTCCTCGGCGAGCGCCGAGACCCCGGCCCGGGCCGCACTGAGGCGGGCCGCGGCCGCAGGATCCTTGTCCGCCCAGGCCCGCGGCGGCGGAGGCCCGGTCACCGGCTGCCCCGGCTGCGGCAACTGCGCCTCGCTCAGCGCCTTCGCCCGGTCCACGGCCGCCTGCCACTGCTCCAGCTGCCGCTTGCTCATCCGGTGTCCAAAACCGTTCAGCGCGGCCAGCGCGTGCACGTTGGCCGGAATCGCCAGCGCGGCCTCCACGATCGCCGCGTCCCCGAGCACCTTGCCCGGCGAGACGTCCCGTCGCTGGGCGATCCGGTCCCGGGTCTGCCACAGCTCCCGTACGACAGCCAGCTGTCGCCGCCGGCGCACCTTGTGCATGCCGGACGTGCGCCGCCAGGGGTCCTTGCGCGGCTCGGGCGGCGGCGCGGAGGCGATCGCGTCGAACTCCTGGCGGGCCCACTCCAGCTTGCCCTGCCGGTCCAGCTCCTTCTCCAGCGCGTCGCGCAGGTCGACGAGCAGCTCGACGTCCAGCGCCGCGTACCGCAGCCAGGGCTCGGGCAGCGGCCGGGTCGACCAGTCGACGGCGGAGTGCCCCTTCTCCAGGACGAAGCCGAGGACGCCCTCGACCATCGCGCCGAGGCCGACCCGGGGGAACCCGGCGAGCCGCCCGGCCAGCTCCGTGTCGAACAGCCGCGTCGGCACCATGCCTATCTCGCGCAGGCAGGGCAGGTCCTGGGTGGCGGCGTGCAGCACCCACTCGACGCCGGACAGGGCCTCGCCCAGGGCGGACAGGTCGGGGCAGGCGACGGGGTCGATGAGAGCCGTTCCGGCGCCCTGGCGGCGCAGCTGGACCAGGTAGGCGCGCTGGCCGTAGCGGTAGCCGGAGGCCCGCTCGGCGTCGACGGCGACCGGACCGGAGCCTGCCTCGAAGGCGGCGATCGTCCGGGCCAGGGCGGCCTCGTCCGCGATCACGGGCGGAATGCCCTCACGCGGTTCCAGCAAAGGGATCGGCGCCTCCGTAGCAGAAGATCCGCCGTCGTCCGGAGGAGCGCCTCCGGTGGTTCGCAGTGAGCTGTCTGCTGCGGTCTCGTGGGCGTCGGTCACATGTCAAGGGTATCCGTACGTGCGAACGGCTGACCTGCCGTTACACGTGAGGACAAGTCTGACCAGCGAAAACAAGCCTAGACGAATGTCATCGTTTCGCAGCGTTTCCCACTGCCATGTGCCCTCGATGTGCCGTCACGGGAGACCGGGCCAGGGCTTGGTCCGAAGCGTGCGGGGCACTCAGACGTCTCCAGCGCACCGGCCTGCGCATGGCCTGGTTCTCGCTGTCCTGGGGTCGGGAAACCCGGACATGAAGGCCGTATACGGGAAATCCAATGAGCTCCATAAAGAATTACTGAAGCACACAACACGGGTCCAACCTTTTGACTCCTACTGGCGCAAGCGCATCACCCTGGACTGCAATTCACGGAGTCAGGTGATGCACCATGGAAGTCGCCATTCGCAAGCGCACGGCCATAGCCGTGTGCGGATTCGCACTCTGCGGAGCCCTCGCCGCACCAGCGGCCATCGAAGCGGCCTCGACCGTGAGCGATAGCGGGCAGACCCAGGTGGACGCGGTGAGGAAGAAGCCGGGGAAGGAAAAGAAGGACAAGAAGCCGAAGGCGGTGGCCTTGGATGTCCGCTCGGTGGCGGTCGTGAACCGCTGACCTTGCAGCCGCCGCGCGCCCACGGGTAAGGGCGGCGCAGGAAGTCTTACTGGCCGTCAACGTCGGAAATTGCGGTTCGGATGCCGATGGGGGCCCGCTGCTTCCCTTCGAGCCCGGAAGTGCGTGGCTGGCATGGCTGTCGCCTTTCGGAACATGCGTGAAATTCCGGCCCATGTTCGCGCGGAGAGCCATATTGCAGGTAAGGCCCGAGCCAGAACAGACCATGGGTATCCGTGTACGGACAGCGCCCGTCGACGGAACGTTCC
>NZ_MUKA01000336.1 GCF_002150735.1 Streptomyces africanus | reverse complement strand
CCCCGCAACCCCTCGCCAAGCGCGTCCGGCCCCATCCCACGCGCGAACACGAGATTCACCTCGTCGTGCCAACCGGATTCCAGAACCGCGCTGGACACATGCATCCATTCAGGCATGCGGCGCATCGTAGGGGCGGACACTGACAACGGGCCGTCCGGTCCTGCCCGGGTGGCGCGATGGCGCTGGAGGCCATCGCGCCGTTCGCTCAGCCGGGAGCCACCGCGTGGCCCGTCTGTGGGGAGATCATGCCCGCGCACAGGCCCCGGGACGCCAGGCCCTGGGCGATGCGGGGGATCGCTGCGAGGGTGTTGGCGGACCAGTCGTGCATGAGGATGGTCTGGCCGTTGGTGAGGCGGGCGGCGGCCTGGACGATCGCTTCCGTGCTCGCGCCGTTCCAGTCCTGGGAGTCGACGTCCCAGATGATCTGGGTCAGGCCGTGGCGGGCCGCGACCGACGTGACCGTCGCGTTGGTCTCGCCGTACGGGGGGCGGAACAGTTTCGGTGTGCCGCCTCCCGCGTTGGCGATGGCCTGCTGGGTCCGGGAGATCTCGGAGTCGATCTGGGACTGGCTCAGGCCGGTCAGGTGCGGGTGGGTGTAGCTGTGGTTGCCGATCCACATGCCGGCGGACACCTGGGCCCGGACCAGGGACGGGTTGGCGGCCGCGTGCTGGCCCTGGTTGAACATCGTGGCCCGCAGGCCGTTCCGGCGGAGTGCGTCGAGCAGTCCGGTCGTGTTGCCGGACGGGCCGTCGTCGAAGGTGAGGCCGACGTATCCGGTGCAGGCGGCGGCCCGGGACGGGGTGGCGACCGCGGTTGTCGCGGTGGTGGCCGTGAGGGCGGCGGCTGCGGCCGTCGTGAGGACCGTCAGTCTCGTGAGCAGGGTGCGGAACGAGGGCGGTGGTGTGGTTCCCATCGTCAGTACACCGTGATGCTGGAGTTGCCGCTGCTCTGGTAGCCCTCGGTCGCCATGATCATGTAGTACTTGAAGTTGCCCATGGGCATGCCGGCCCGGGCCCAGGCGTCGAAGTGGTTGCCGGTCGTGATGGTGCCGCCGGTCCTCCTGGACTGCCGGACGCTCCAGTACTGGTCGAAGGTCCGGTTGCCCTCGACGGACGGGGCGTTGTACCGGGTCGTCTTGTAGATGTCGTACGTGCCGCCGTCGCTGGTGACGGTGCCCTTGTACTGGCCCGTGGGCCGGTACGTGCCCCAGTTGTCGACGATGTAGTACTCGACCAGCGGGTTCGCCGTCCAGCCGTAGAGGGCCAGGTAGGCGTTGCCGGACGGGTTGAACGTGCCGGAGTAGTTCACGGTGCGGCGGGCGCCGTTGCTCCAGCCCTTGCCGGCGACGAAGTTGCCGGTGTTCCGCCATGAGGTGCTGTACTTGCCGCCGGAGGACAGGGTCATGGAGACCGTGCCCGGGGCGTCGGTCCAGAAGGAGTAGTAGTAGCCGTTGTCGGTGCCGGTCCTGTTGCTGGTGACGACCGTGTCGGCGTGGGCGGTGCCCGGCATGGCGATGGTGGCGAAGGCGACCAGCAGCATGGTGCAGGCGCTGCTGATGAGCAGCCGTAAGCGGCTCGATGACTTCTTCATGGGGGTGCTTCCTCCTCGTCCTGGTGGGGGTCGGTCGATGGGGAGCCTGTGTCATCGGGAGTGTTGGCCGGGCCCTGTCAACTGTCAATGCTTTCGGTGAGAGTTTCGAAATATTCGTCGGCTGCCGTGGGGTGATCGTGGGGGGTTCGCCCATTTAAGTGGGTAGTTGGTGGGTCGTGGGGCTGCCGGGCGGGTGAGTTCCTTGCCCCTATAGCGCGGAGGACAAGGTTCCGGTACTCGAATGTTTCGGACTTTTTCCGGATCACGCTTCGGATCACGTCCTCACGCCGGCACCGGCACCACACTGCGCCCCGTCTCGTGGGCGTACAGCGCCGCCCGGTCGTGCAGGGCCGCGTGGACCGCCATGTGGGCGTCCCTGCGGCGCTGGGCGGGGCCGTCGGGGAGGTGGAGGATGCCCGCGTTGCCGCGGGAGCCGCGCTGGACCTCGGCGGTGCGCGGGATGCGCAGGGACTCGTAGCGGGACAGGCGTTCCGGGATCGCGGGGACCGGCGCGCCCGCCAGGCAGGCCGCCAGGTCCATCGCGTCCTCGATCGCCTGGTTGGCGCCCTGGGCCATGAACGGCAGCATGGGGTGGGCCGCGTCGCCGAGGAGGGTGATGCGGTTCGTGGACCAGGTGCGCAGCGGCGGGCGGTCGTGCAGGGCCCACTGGTGGGTCGACTCGACCGCGTTGACGATGTCGGCCACCAGGCCCGTCCATGTGCCGAAGACCGCCCGCAGCTCGTCCGGGTCGCCGGGCCGGGACCAGGACTCGCGCGGCGGAGCGTCGGAGGGCAGCGGCACGGTCGCGGCGTAGCTGAGGTACGCGCCGGACGCGACGGGGTAGCACACGAAGTGCCCACCCGGGCCGAGCCACAGCCGCACCAGCCGTTCGCGGGCCTCGGCCGGCAACGCGTCCACCGGGACCAGACCGCGGTAGATGCCGAGGCCCGAGTAGACCGGCTCGTCGCGGCGCAGCGTCTCACGGACCGTGGAGTGGATGCCGTCCGCGCCGACCACCACGTCCGCCTCGCGGACCGTGCCGTCGTCGAAGGCGAGCCGGACGCCAGCGCCGTCCGGGAGTTCGCGCGCCGCGCTCAGCCGCTGGCCGAGGCCGAGACGCTCCCGGTCGATCAGGGACAGCAGCGCGTCGTGCAGATGCGCCCGGTGGATCGTCAGGTACGGCGCCGCGAACAGGCGCTCGCACTCCGCGCCGAGCGGCGTGCGGGCGATGGGCCGCCCGTTCCAGCCGCGTACCTCCATCGCCTCGATCCGCACCGCGTGCTCCTCCAGCGCCGGTCCGAGGCCGAGGCGCAGCAGAGGCCGGATCGCGTTGGGGGAGAGCTGGACGCCCGCCCCCACCTCGCCCAGTGCGCGGGCCTGTTCGTGGATCACGTACGGCGTGCCGTTCGCGGTCAGCGCGCCCGCCAGGGTCAGTCCGCCGATGCCCGCGCCGACGACGGCGACCACCGGCCGCTCCCCGCCGGCCGGGCCCGCGGGGTTCCCGGGCTGCCGCCGCCCTTCTGTGTCTTCGCCCAACAGCACCTCAGGGACCGCCTTCCGGGTCTTCGCGCCACGTCCTTCGCACCGCCGTGGTGCGCGCTCTCGACGTGGACGCACTGTCATCGGTCGAGTCCCGAGCATGTGGCGCCCGCCACCGGGCGGCAACGCCCCGCCCCGCTGTGCTGACAACTGTCGCCGCTTGCGTGACGGACGTCATCGAAACCCCCGTCACACCTGCTGCCGCACCCCCGCCCGGCCCTAACTTCCAGGAGAAGACGACCCCATGACGCACGACACCTGGAGGCACGCCGTGACACGCGAACGACGAGTGGAGCGACCGCGGTGACCGCGGTGGCCGTCGATGGCCTGCTCAAGAAGTACGGGGACCACGAGGCCGTGCGCGGCGTCGACTTCACCGTCGAGGAGGGGGAGATCTTCGCCCTGCTCGGACCGAACGGCGCCGGCAAGACCACCACCATGGAGATCCTGGAGGGCTTCCGGCACCGCGACGGCGGTGACGTACGGGTCCTCGGCCGCGATCCCGGCGACAAGGCGGACGGGCGCGTGCTGCGCGGGCAGATCGGCCTCGTGCTCCAGGACATCGCCGTCGAGCCGTACCTGTCGGTGCGGGAGACCATCGCCCGCAACGCGGGCTACTACCCGGCCCCGCGCGGCGTCGACGAGGTCATCGACCTCGTGGGGCTCCAGGAGAAGCGGGACGCGAAGGTCAAGGACCTGTCCGGTGGGCAGAAGCGGCGGCTCGACCTCGCCCTCGGCGTGATCGGCGACCCGAAGCTGCTGTTCCTCGACGAGCCGACCACCGGCTTCGACCCGGGCGCCCGCCGCGGGGCCTGGGAGGTCGTACGCAGCCTGCGCGACGCCGGCACGACCATCCTGCTGACCACCCACTACATGGACGAGGCGCAGGCCCTGGCCGACTCCGTCGCCGTCATCGCCGCCGGGCGGATCGTCGCCACGGGCACACCCGACACCATCGGCGGGCGGGACACCGCCCTCGCCAGGATCCGGTTCGCGCTGCCGGCCGGTGCCGCCATCGACGACGTGCCGATCCCGGTCAGCGACGCCGAGGACGGTCTCGTCACGGCCGAGGCGAAGGAGCCGACGGCCGCCCTGCACCGGCTCACCTCCTGGGCCCTGGACCGGGGCACACCGCTGGAGCGGCTGACCGTCGAGCAGCCCACCCTGGAGGACGTCTACCTGGGGATGACCAGCTCGTACGTACAGCAGGACGCCTCGTCCCCGTCCACCGGGCGGGACCGCACACCGTCCTCGGCGGCGCGTGCGCGCCGAGGGCGCCGACCCGGACGGAGCCGCCGATGACCAGCACCCTGCCCCCCACGACCACCGCCGCCGGACGACGGGCCCCACGCGCCGGGCGGGAGCGGCCCGACGAACGAGGCTCCCTCGCCCTGCTCGCCCACCAGATCCGCTACGAGCAGCTGTCGTTCTGGCGCAACCCGCAGTCGATGGTGTTCACCTTCGTCCTGCCGATCGTGATCATCTCGGTCTTCGGCGCCGTGTTCGCCGGCAGCGAGGGCCAGGACTTCTTCTTCGGCCTGAGCGGCCTCGAGTACTACACGCCGACCATCGCCGCCGTCTCCGTGCTGGGCGCCTGCTACGGCCAGCTGGCGATCGTCCTCGCCATGCGCCGGCAGACCGGCGTCCTCAAGCGGCTGCACGCGACCCCGCTGCCCGCCTGGGTGTACTTCGCGGGCCTGCTCGTGCACTGCGTCGTCGTCAGCGTCGTCGACGTGGCGCTGGTGATCGGCGTCGGACGGCTCTACGGCGTGCCCTGGCCGGCGCAATGGGCGGTCCTCGCGCTCACCCTGGTGCTCGGCGCGGCCAGCTTCTGCGCCCTCGGCGTCGGGGTGGCCTCCCTGATCCGCAACTCCGAAGCGGCGCCCGCGGTCGTGCAGTTCATCCAGTTCCCGCTGGTGTTCATCTCCGGCAGCTACTTCCCGATCCACTCCGGGACGATGAACACCATCGCCGGGGTGCTGCCGGTGAAACCGTTCAACGACGCCATGCTCGCGGCGTTCGCGCACGGCGCCGGCGTCCAGTGGAAGGAACTGGCCGTGCTGGCGGCCTGGGGCGTCGTCGGCGCCCTGATCGCCGTACGCAGCTTCCGCTGGGACCCGCGCCCCGAGTAGAGCCGACACGACCCGACCACATCGAGGGGGCCTCCCGGAGGCCCCCTCGGCGCTTCCCGACGACCCCCACTCCCCATGAGAAGGGACCCCACCATGTCCGTGGACCACACCACCCGCCCGAACCCCGCCCTCAGCGGGACCTGGCGCCTCGAACCGGCCGGCTCCACCGTGGAGTTCACCGGCCGCCACTTCTTCTTCCTGCCCGTGCGGGGTTCCGTCCCGGTGCGCTCGGGCCGTGCCGAGCTCGGCCCGGACGGCGTGCTGCTCCGCCTCGACGCCGCGGCCGGCGCGGCGGGCTTCGAGAGCGGCAACCCGCAGCGGGACACGGCCGTGCGCGGCCCGCGCTTCCTGGACGCCGAGCGCTTTCCCGAGCTGCGCCTCACCGGTGAACGACTCCTCGACGAGGACGGCTTGGGCCTGGCCGGTCTGCTGGAGGTCAAGGGGCGTGCCACGCCGGTGACGTTCACGGTCGACGAGCTGACCGTGCGGGGCGAGCGGGCCGTCGTACGGGCCGCCGCCCTGGTCGACCGGCACGCGTGCGGGGTCGGCGGCATGCGCGGTCTGGTGGGAGCGGAACTGCGCGTGCGGGTGCGGGCCGAGTTCGTACGGGAGGGATGAACGGGCACGCCGAGAGGCCCGGCCGGTGAGGGGATTCCGGCCGGGCCTCTTGCGTGGGCACCCACGGGGGCGGGGGAATCACCCCGTGGGGGCCGGGTCGGTTGCCCGGGTCGTCACCAGGGCCGGTATCGGGAAGACGTGGGCCAGCCAGGCGTAGGTGCGCAGTTCCTCCAGCATGCTCAGGCCGAGGCGGTTGTGGAGCATGTGGGCGTGCGAGAAGAGGATCATGCCGGGATGGACCGGTGAGTGGCGCCGGATCTCGGCGGCGTGGGCGGTCAGGGCCTCGTACCAGTCGGCGAACGGCCCGTGGGCGTCCGGTGAGACGCCCGCCGCGGCCGGGTCCTGGTCGACCTCGGTGATCCGGTCGAGCAGCTCGCCGGGGTGCCCGGCGTCGCGCGCCCACGCCTGCCAGGCGTCCCGGCCCCGGGCGAAGTAGTGGGCGCGCTCGGCCGGGCCGCCGAGGGCGACGGCGGCGGACAGCGTGCCGCGCAGGGCGAGCCGGGCGCGCCGCGCCTCACTGGTGACGAGCGGGGCCAGCCGCAGGGCGAGTTCACTGGAGCGGTGGAAGAGGGCCTCGGCGGCCGGCATCAGCGTGCGGCCGCCGTAGCGCTCGTACTCGGGGTCGTAGTCGGCGCGGTGCACGCCGGGCGGCAGCAGCGCCTGGACGGTGGCGTTGACACCGGTCTCGCCGGCGGCGGCGAGCCGGGCCGCGCCCTCCTGGTAGGTCTCCCGTGCCAGTGGTTCCTCGCCGGGTGCGAGCCGGCCCGCGACGCCGAGCCGGTCGCGCAGGGCCTGCTCCGCGCACGCGTACGCCTCCGGGGACAGGCCGGCGATCCGCAGCCGCAGGTGAGGGCCCGACTGCCAGTAGCGGATGAAGAACCAGGGGGTGTCGGGCGGCAGTTCGCCGACCGTCGGGCCGATGACGTCCGTCAGGACACGGTCGTGAGCGCTGCGGGCCGTGGTGCCGAGGTGCAGGTGCCAGGCGCTCCAGTCGTGCGGTGCGGTGGTGGGCATACGCGTTCCTTGTCGGTGGGTGGGGCTGTTCCGGGGGGCCTTATGTGCGCAGGTCCAGCACGGCACCCCCGGTCTCGCGCGGTACGCCGACCACAGCGGACAGGACGATCGTCTCGTCCTCGTCCAGGCCGAGGACCTCCTTGGTCTGG
>NZ_MUKA01000335.1 GCF_002150735.1 Streptomyces africanus | reverse complement strand
GCCCACCCTGCCCGGCGGCGCGCGGCCGTAGGCCGATCGGGTGTCCCGGAAGGCGCCGCCGGGCAGGGTGGGCACGGGTAATGGATCACATGCCGAGCGCGCCCGTTGACACCGCGTGCCAGGGCTTCTAGCGTCACACCCACTGAAGGTACTAAGCGGTCGCTCACCTGAGGAGAAGCAGCCATGTCCACCACTGAGCAGCGGGTCGCCGTCGTCACCGGTGCCGCGCGCGGGATCGGCGCCGCCACCGCCGTACGGCTGGCAGCCGAGGGTCGCGCGGTCGCCGTACTCGACCTCGACGAGGCGGCCTGCAAGGACACCGTCGAGAAGATCACCGCCGCCGGCGGCAAGGCCATCGCGGTCGGCTGCGACGTCTCGGACGAGGCGCAGGTCGAGGCGGCCGTCGCGCGGATCGCCGAGGAGCTCGGCGCGCCGACGATCCTGGTCAACAACGCCGGCGTGCTGCGCGACAACCTGCTGTTCAAGATGAGCGTCTCCGACTGGGACACCGTCATGAACGTGCACCTGCGCGGCGCCTTCCTGATGTCCAAGGCCTGCCAGAAGCACATGGTGGACGCGGGCTTCGGCCGGATCGTCAACCTGTCGTCGTCCTCGGCCCTGGGCAACCGCGGGCAGGTCAACTACTCGGCCGCCAAGGCCGGCCTCCAGGGCTTCACCAAGACCCTCGCCAAGGAGCTCGGCAAGTTCGGCGTCACCGCCAACTCCGTCGCCCCCGGCTTCATCGCCACCGAGATGACCAAGGCCACCGCCGAGCGCGTCGGCATGGGCTTCGAGGACTTCAAGGCCGCCGCCGCCACCCAGATCCCGGTGGCGCGCGTCGGCGAGCCGGAGGACATCGCCAACGCCATCGCCTTCTTCACCGGCGAGGCGGCCGGGTTCGTCTCCGGCCAGGTGCTGTACGTGGCCGGCGGACCGCTCGACTAGGGATCACAGGAGCTCACGGACATGACTGAACTCTCCGGCAAGGTCGCGCTCGTCACGGGCGCCAGCCGCGGCATCGGCTACGGCGTCGCCGAGGCGCTCGTCGCGCGCGGCGACCGCGTGTGCATCACCGGCCGCACCGAGGACGCGCTCAAGGAAGCCGTCGAGCGGCTCGGTCCGGACCGCGCGATCTACGCGGTGGGCAAGGCGCACGACGAGGCCCACCAGGCCGCCGCCGTCGAGCGCACGATGGAGGCCTTCGGCCGCGTCGACTACCTGGTCAACAACGCCGGAACGAACCCGGTGTTCGGTCCGATCGCCGATCTGGACCTGAACGTCGCCCGCAAGGTCTTCGAGACCAACGTCGTCTCGGCACTGGGCTTCGCGCAGCGGACCTGGCACGCCTGGCAGAAGGACAACGGCGGCGCGATCGTCAACATCGCCTCCGTCGCCGGCCTGTCGCCCTCGCCGTTCATCGGCGCGTACGGCGTCAGCAAGGCGGCGATGATCAACCTGACCGTGCAGCTGGCGCACGAGTTCGCGCCCAAGGTGCGGGTCAACGCGATCGCCCCGGCCGTCGTGAAGACCAAGTTCGCCACGGCCCTGTACGAGGGCCGGGAGGAGGAGGCCGCCGCGGCCTATCCGCTCGGCCGGCTCGGCGTGCCCTCCGACATCGGCGGCGCGGCGGCGTTCCTCACCTCCGGGCAGTCCGACTGGGTCACCGGCCAGACGCTCGTCGTGGACGGCGGCATCTTCCTCAACGCCGGCACGGGCTGACCTCGGCGACGGCACGGCCCGGCACGGGCGCCCCTGCGGACAGGCGGCGCCCGTGCCGGCGTAAAAACGCCGCAAACGCCGCTGACAACGTAGTCAAAGGTTTATCGATCAAGAGGTGATGTCCCGGGGCGGGTCAGCGGGCACGGCACTGCGGTATGGTCTGCCGACCCTTGGTATGGCAGATCGAGGAGCGTGCGCGTGTTCAACCGGAACCGATGCCTGCGGCGGGTGGCGGCCATCGCGTCCATATCGTCCCTGCTCGCCGGATGCGGCGTGCTGTCGTCCGACACTCCGGAGGACGAAGGGCCGATCGTCGTGGGCACCACCAGTGCCCCCAGCACGCTCGACCCTGCCGCCTCCTGGGACAGCTCCTGGGAGCTGTTCCGCAACATCTACCAGACGCTCCTGAGCTATCCGACCGGCGCGAGCGAGCCCCAGCCGGACGCCGCCGAGAGCTGCGGCTTCAGCGACTCCTCGAACCAGGTGTACCGCTGCGAGCTGCGCGAGGGCCTGAAGTTCTCCAACGGCGACGCGCTCGACGCCCGCGCCGTGAAGTACTCGTTCGACCGGATCCGCAAGATCAACGTCAACGGCGGCCCGGCCGGTCTGCTCGGCAGCCTGGAGCGGGTCCAGGCGCCGAACGATCGCGAGGTGATCTTCCACCTCAACAAGCCCGACGCGACCTTCCCGTTCGTGCTCGCCACCCCGGCCATGTCGATCGTCTCCCCGGCGGCCTACCCGGAGGACTCCCTGCGCAAGGGCAGCGACGTCGTGGGCTCCGGGCCGTACGCCCTCGACTCCTACGACGAGGGCAAGGAAGCCGTCCTCGTCCGCAACGACAGCTACAAGGGCTACGCGGAGCGCCGGAACGACGCGGTGACCATCCGCTACTTCCAGGACTCCGGCGCCATGGTCAAGGCCCTGCGGGACGAGCAGATCGACGTCACCTACCGCGGCCTGGGCGCCGGTGACGTGGTCGATCTCCAGAGCAAGGCCTCCACGGAGGAGGAGATCCAGCTCGTCGAGGGCACCGGCACCGACATCAACTACCTGGTGTTCAACCCGAAGGACTCCTGGGCGAACCGCAAGGCCGTGCGCCAGGCCATCGCCCAGGTCGTCGACCGGGCGGCGATCGCCCACAAGGTCTACAAGGACACCGTCGACCCGCTGTACTCCATGGTCCCCAAGGGCCTCACCGGTCACACGACGGGCTTCTTCGACGACTACGGCGACCCGGACGTCGCCAAGGCCCGCAAGATCCTCACCGGCGCCGGCATCAACCAGCGCGTCCCGCTCACCCTCTGGTACACCAGCGACCGCTACGGCTCCGAGACCGCCGCGGAGTTCAAGGAGCTGAAGCGCCAGCTCGATGACTCGGGCCTGTTCTCGATCACCCTGAAGAGCCGCCCCTGGAAGACGTACGTCGAGGGCTACCGGAAGGGCGAGTACCCCGTGTTCGGGCGTGGCTGGTTCCCCGACTTCCCGGACGCCGAGAACTTCATCGCACCGTTCGTCGGCGAGCAGAACGCCCTCGGAACGCCCTACCCGGCGCCCGAGATCACCGGCGATCTGCTGCCCCGGTCGCGCCGCGAGAGCGACCGCGCGAACGTGGAGAAGGAGTTCGAGGAGGCCCAGCGGATCCTCGTGGACGACGCGCGGCTGCTGCCGCTGTGGCAGGGCCGGCAGTACGTGGCGGCGAGCCGGGACGTCTCGGGCGCGGAGCGGGCCATGGACCCGTCGACGATCATGATGATGTGGGAGCTGCACCGCAAGACCGCCTGGTAGGCGGGGCGGGCACCGGGCTTTCCCGGCACGTTGTCCCCGGGCTTTCCCGGCACGTTGTCAGTGGTCGGCGGTAGGTTCTGTGGCCTGGAAGTGACCGCACATCGTGAGGACGTTGACGTGACCGACATCGCCATGCTGCCCGAGTCCTGGCGCGGGGTTCTGGGCGACGAGCTTCAGCAGCCCTACTTCAAGGAGCTGACGGAGTTCGTCGAGGAGGAGCGGGCGAAGGGCCCCGTCTATCCGCCGCGCGAGGAGGTCTTCGCCGCGCTGGACGCCACGCCGTACGAAGGGGTGAAGGTCCTGGTCCTCGGTCAGGACCCGTACCACGGCGAGGGGCAGGGGCACGGGCTGTGCTTCTCCGTCCGGCCCGGCGTGCGGATCCCGCCGTCCCTGCGGAACATCTACAAGGAGATGCACGAGGAGCTGGGCACGCCGATCCCGGACAACGGCTATCTGATGCCGTGGGCCGAGCAGGGCGTCCTGCTGCTCAACGCGGTGCTCACGGTCCGCGGCGGCGAGGCCAACTCGCACAAGGGCCGGGGCTGGGAGAGGTTCACCGACGCGGTCATCCGCGCGGTGGCCGGCCGGCCCGACCCGGCGGTGTTCGTGCTGTGGGGGAACTACGCGCAGAAGAAACTCCCGCTGATCGACGAGTCGCGCCACGTGGTGGTCAAGGGTGCGCATCCGTCGCCGCTGTCGGCGAAGAAGTTCTTCGGCTCGCGGCCGTTCACGCAGATCAACGCGGCGGTGGCGGCGCAGGGGCACGAGCCGATCGACTGGACGATTCCGAGCCTGGGCTGACGGGCCCACGCCCCGGCGACGTACGGAGCGGCCTCAGCCGGATCCTCCCGGCCTGCGGTTAGCGTCGGGAGGAACAGCGGGCGAGCGGTGCGGAGGGCGTGGTCGTGGAGCGACAGGGACATGCGGTGCCGGATGCCGTGCCGACGCGGATCGGGCAGGTCGTCATGCTGCACCACGCCGGCGACCGGGAGGAGGCCCGGCAGCGGTTCCTGGACCTGTGGGCGGAGATCGGGGAGCACGGCGACCCGCTGCACCGCTGCACCCTCGCCCACTACCTGGCCGACACGCAGGACGATCCCGCCGACGAACTGGCCTGGGACCTGCGCGCCTTGACGGCGGCGGAGGAGATCACCGTCGCCGGGACCCCCTCGGGGGAGGGGGCGCTCGCCGTCCGCGCGTTCTACCCCTCCCTTCACCTCAACCTGGCCGCCGACTACGACAGACTCGGCCACCGCGACGCCGCCCGCGCCCACCTGCGGCGTGCCCGCGGAGCGGCCACGGCCCTCACCGACGACCCCTAC
>NZ_MUKA01000334.1 GCF_002150735.1 Streptomyces africanus | reverse complement strand
CCGTAGGGGGCGTGCCCGGGCTACGGTCAGCAGCCGCCCGGGCACGCCCCCTACGGAGGGGCGCAAGGAGCGCCTCAGGGAATTCCCCAGGGAGCACCGCAGGGTCCCGGTGTCGCCGCCGCGCTCCAGAAGTTCAAGGAGACACCCACCGGGCAGCGCTGGACGCAGCAGAACAAGAAGCTCGTCCGCGTCGACCTCGGCATCGGCGGGCAGCCCGTGCTTGCCCGCCAGGGCAGCATGGTGCTCTACCAGGGCAAGGTCGACTTCAGCTACAAGGGCGCCGGCTTCGCCGGCCGGATCGTGGGCAACGCGACCGGCCAGGAGATGCAGCTGATGCGCTGCACCGGCCAGGGGCAGGTGTTCCTCGCCGAGGACTCCACGATGCTGCACCCCATCGAGCTCCAGGGCGACGGCATCTGCGTCTCCGCCGAGAACGTCCTCGCCTTCGACGAGGGCCTGCAGTACGAGGTGCGTCGCATCGAGGGGCACGGCATCCCCGGGGGCGCGCTGTTCACGATGCAGTTCACAGGCACCGGCACGATCGTCGTGAAGACCCACGGCACGCCCGTGGTCCTGCCGGTCACGCCCACCACGTTCGCCGACTGCAACGCCGTGGTCGCCTGGTCGGCCGCCGCCCAGGTCGTCGTCTCCAGCCAGGTGCGGATGCGCCGCAACGCCTACCCGGGGGACAGCGGAGAGAGCGTCAACCTCCAGTTCCGGGGAGCGCCCGGGAACTTCATCGTCGTCCAGCCGTACGAGGTCTGAGGGAGCCCGTCATGACACAGCAGCTCGCGGGCCACGCCCCCGCACCCGTCACCGCCCGCATGGAGAACCACGGCAACCACATGCTGAAGGTCGCCATGCAGACCGGAAACGACCTCCTCGCACGCGTGGGGTCGATGGTCGCCTACGAGGGCTTCGTGCAGTACGAGCCCAATCCGCCGGCCGTGCGCCAGATCGCCAAGGACTGGATGACCGGCGAGGGCGCGCCCCTGATGAAGTGCTCGGGAGACGGCCTGCTCTACCTCGCCGACTACGGGGCGAACGTCGTCGTGATCAACCTCAACGGCGACGGCATCTCCGTCAACGCCACCAACCTGCTCGCCTTCGACGCCCACCTCACGTGGGGCGTCGAGCGGGTCAAGGGCCTGGCGAAGTTCGCCGGACAGGGCCTGTGGAACACCCGGATCTCCGGGCAGGGCTGGGTCGCGCTGACCTCCCGGGGCAAGCCCATCGTCGTCGACTGCGGAGGCGGCGAGGACGAGACGTACGTCGACCCCGACGCCCTGGTCGCCTGGTCCCCGAACCTCAAGGTGAAGGGCAAGCGCAGCTTCCGGGCACAGTCGCTGATCGGCCGCGGCAGCGGCGAGGCCTACCAGATGGCCTTCTCCGGACAGGGCATCGTCGTCGTCCAGCCCAGCGAGGACAGCACCGACCGCATCCGGGTCCGGGGCTGAGGGGGAACAACACGCCATGCAGAGCCCGATTTTCGCCTACAACGAGCAGCAGACCCAGGACCGCTGGAGTCTGCAGAACAAGCAGATGCTGCGCGTCGCCCTGGAGGGCCACGACGACATCCTGGCCCGCAAGGGCACCATGGTCGCCTACCAGGGCCTCGTCGAGTTCGACGCCGAGTACCAGAGCAACAACCAGGCACGCTCGCGTGCGCACACCGGTGAGGGACTCGACCTGATGCGCTGCCACGGGCAGGGCACCGTCTACCTCGCCAACCTCAAGCAGCACGTCCACGTCATGGAGGTGGAGCAGGACGGCCTCACCGTCGACAGCAGCTATGTGCTGGCGATGGACTCCTCCCTGCACCACGAGGTCATCGCCGTCGACAGCCTCTACGGCATCTCCGGCTCGGGGAAGTACCAGCTCAACATCACCGGCCGGGGCAAGATCGCCCTGATGACCTCGGGCATGCCGCTGCTGATGCAGGTGACGCCCGACAAGTACGTCAACTGCGACGCCGACGCGATCGTCGCCTGGTCGACGAGCCTGCGGGTGCAGATGCAGGCCCAGACGCACTCCTCCGGGGTGTGGCGGCGCCGCGGCAGCACCGGCGAGGGCTGGGAGCTGAGCTTCATGGGCAGCGGCTTCGCGCTCGTCCAGCCCAGCGAGCTGCTGCCGCCGCAGAACGCCCAGATCGGCTCGGGCCTCGCCGCCCAGTACGGCATGGGCCAGCAGGGAGCACGCGGTCAGAACCAGGGCAACGTCTGGAACTGATCGCTCCGCGGGTTGGGCCGATCGGGGCCGGGGACTGTGCGGTCCGGCCCAGGCCGCGGCCCGTCTGTGGCCGGTCGCGCAGTTCCCCGCGCCCCTGAGGGCGCGCAGCGCAGCGTCAGGACCGAATGTAAGGGGCGGCCGCACCAGCGGCCGCCCCTTACACATGCTCAGGCCGCGAGCCTCGCGCGGGTCGCCTCCAGCAGGCGGACGACCGACTCGTCGGCCACCTCCGCCACCTCGTCGTACCCGAACCAGCGCACGTCGAGCGACTCGTCGCTGATCGCGTGTGCGGCGTCCGGGAGCGCCAGGACCGCGTACTGGACGTCGAAGTGGCAGTGGCACGGCGGCGGGATCGGGTGCCGGCCCAGGCGCACCGGGCCGCCCGGCAGCAGCGAGAGCCCCGAGACGCCGGACTCCTCCGTCGCCTCACGCAGGGCCGCGGCCGCGAGGGAGCTGTCGCCCGGCTCGCAGTGGCCGCCCATCTGGAGCCACATCCGCAGCTTTCTGTGCAGGGTCAGCAGGACTCGCCCGGCCTCGGCGTCGATCACCAGGGCGCTCGCCGTGATGTGGCCCGCACGGCAGGCCTTCCAGAGGCCGTCCGGGTGCTGCGCCAGATGGTCGAGGTAGGCCTGGCGCAGGTCCGTCTGGTCCTCGTACTCCTTGAGCACGAGGACCGCGTCGTCGTACAGGCTCACTCGGCGTCGTCGCCCTTGTTCTCGCCCTCGCCCTCGTCCTCGCCCTTCTTGAGGTCCGGCTTCTTCAGGTCGGGCTTGTCCGCCGCCTCCCCGAGCATCTTGTCCAGCTCGGAGAAGTCGATCTGCTCGCGGTGCACGAAGCCGTCCGGGTCGTCCAGGTCGGTGGCCGTCGGCAGCATGTCCGGGTGGTGCCACAGGGCGTCCCGGCCGTCGACACCGCGCGCGTCCGTGAGCGAGGCCCACAGACGGGAGGCGTCACGCAGGCGGCGCGGGCGCAGCTCCAGGCCGATCAGCGTGGCGAACGTCTGCTCGGCCGGCCCGCCCGAGGCGCGGCGGCGGCGCAGCGTCTCGCGCAGGGCGTCGGCCGACGACAGGCGGGGCTTCGCGGCGGCGTGGACCACCGCGTCGACCCAGCCCTCCACGAGCGCCAGAGCCGTCTCCAGACGCGCCAGGGCGGCCTTCTGCTCGGGCGTGTCCTCGGGCTGGAACATGCCCTGCTGGAGGGCCTCCTGGAGCTGCTCGGGATTCTGCGGGTCGAACTGGCCGACGACGTCCTCCAGCTTGGCCGTGTCGACCTTGATCCCGCGGGCGTAGCCGTCGACCGCGCCGAACAGATGCGAGCGCAGCCACGGCACGTGCGCGAAGAGCCGCTGGTGGGCGGCCTCGCGCAGGGCGAGATACAGCCGCACCTCCTCCTGCGGGACGCTCAGGTCCTTGCCGAACGTCTCGATGTTCACCGGCAGCAGCGCGGCCTTGCCGGCCGGGCCCAGCGGAAGGCCGATGTCGGACGAACCGACGACCTCGCCGGCGAGCACGCCTACGGCCTGCCCGATCTGCGTACCGAACATGGCGCCGCCCATCGAGCGCATCATGCCGATCAGCGGGCCGGCCATGGCCTGCATCTCCTCCGGCAGGACGTCGCCCATGGCGGTGCCGACGCGCTCGGCGACCGGGTCGACGAGCTCCTTCCAGGCGGGCAGGGTCGCCTCGACCCACTCGGCGCGGCTCCAGGCCACGGCCGAGCCGGCACCGGACGGCAGCGACGTGGCGTCGTCGAGCCACAGGTCGGCGAGGCGGACGGCCTCCTCGACGGCCCTGCGCTCGGCGGGGCCGACGCTGGTGTCCTTGGTGCCGTCAGGACTGCCCTGGGAGACCGTCTGGCGGGCGATCTGCTTGGCCATGTCCCAGTTCACCGGGCCGCCCTCGTAGGAGAGCATCTGGCCCAGCTGCTGGAACGCGGCGCCCAGGTCGTTGGGGTTCAGGGAGCCGAACATGGCTGCGAACGGATTGTCCGCACCGGGGCCGCCGGGGCCGCCGAATCCTCCGGCTCCGGGCAGGCCGCCGAAACCGAACGGATTGGCCGGTCCCTGACCACCACCGCTCTCCTGGTCCTTCTTCTTGCCCTCGTCGCCGTCGTCCGGCTCCTCCGGCGGAAGGCCGAATCCGAATGGGGTGTCACTCACGGGATTCCTCGGCTGGTAGGGCCGCCGGTTCTTTCCGGCGGCGCGGCTGCCCGACAACACCACCCAGCGTAGACACCTGGGGCGGATCGGGCCTCGGTGCTTCGCCGACTGACAGCCTGCGGCAGGATGGATGCCACCTGGTACGCACGCGTCGCTCGCGCTCGTACTGAAGACAACCGCTGGAGACGCCCGGTGAGTTCCCCAGATCCGCAGGTTCGCGCAGCGCGAAACCAGTCAACCAGTTCCGCGAGCCCCGCGGCGCGCGGACCCGTCGTCGCGGTCACCGGTGCCGCGTACGGCGTCGGCGCCCTGCTCACCGAGCAGCTCGCCGCGTCCGACGAGGTCAAGCAGGTCGTCGCCATCGACGAGCGGCGCGGCGAGTGCGCCGCGGCGCAGTGGCACATCCTGGACGTACGGGATCCGGCCATCGCGGAGAAGCTGCGGGGCGCCGACGTGGTGGTGCACCTGGCGCTGGACCTCGACCTGGAGACCGACGCCGCCGCCCGAACGGCCTACAACGTACGAGGGACGCAGACCGTCCTGACGGCGGCCGCGGCGGCCGGAGTGCACCGGGTCGTGCTGTGCACCTCGGCGATGGTCTACGGGGCGCTGCCGGACAACGAGCTGCCGCTCTCCGAGGACGCGGAGCTGCGGGCCACGGCCGAGGCGACCGGCGTCGGCGACCTGCTGGAGATCGAGCGGCTGGCGCGGCGGGCACCACGGGCACACCCGGGGCTGAACGTCACCGTGGTGCGGCCGGCGATCCTGGTGGGAGGCACGGACACGGCTCTGACCAGGTACTTCGAGTCTCCCCGGCTGCTCGTGGTCGCCGGGTCGCGGCCCGCGTGGCAGTTCTGCCACGTCGAGGACCTGTGCAGCGCGCTGGAGTACGCCGTCCTGGAGAAGGTCGACGGGGAACTGACCGTCGGCTGCGACGGGTGGCTGGAACAGGAGGAGGTCGAGGAGCTCAGCGGCATCCGGCGCATGGAGCTGCCGTCGGCTGTCGCGCTCGGTGCGGCCGCGCGCCTGCACCGCATCGGGCTCACGCCGTCTCCGGCCGGGGACCTGGCGTACACGATGTACCCCTGGGTGGTCAGCGGCAGCCGGCTGCACGACGCCGGGTGGCGGCCGCGGTACACCAACGAGGAGGTGCTGGCGGAGCTCCTGGAGGAGGTCTCCGGCCGGCACACGGTGGCCGGGCGGCGACTGGGCCGCAAGGACGCGACGGCCGCGGGTGCCGCGGGAGCGACGGTGGCGCTGCTGGGCGCGGCCGCGGTGGTGCGGCGGGCGCGCAAGGCCCGGCGGCGTATCTGACCCGCCCGCCGGCGCCGTCTCCCCGGTCCCGCCGTGGGAGAGCCGCCTCTCCGGTCCCGCCGTACGAGAGTCGTAGGAGGGTCCAACGCCCACGCGCGCGTGCCGGTCGATAGCTCTATTCCGCGCTGTCGGTCGCGTACGGCACGATGGAGGCATGGCATCCACGAGTGATCACCCGGGTGAGCAGGCCGCGCAGGATCCGATCAGGCTGGTCGGGATCCGGGACACGGCACTTTCCGTGGACGAGGTGTTCCGGGCCGTCGGGGACGACGCGGCCGGCGGCACCGCGCTCTTCGTGGGCACCGTGCGGAACCACGACGGGGGTGCCGACGTGGCGGAGCTGGGGTATTCCTGCCACCCCAGTGCGGAGGCCGAGATGAGGCGGATCGCCGAGAAGGTCGTCGCGGAGTTCCCGGTGCGGGCGCTGGCGGCCGTGCACCGGGTGGGGGATCTCCGGGTCGGTGACCTCGCCGTGGTCGTCGCCGTCTCGTGCCCGCACAGAGGAGAGGCCTTCGAGGCCTGCCGGAAGCTGATCGACGACCTCAAGCACGAAGTGCCCATCTGGAAGCACCAGAAGTTCTCCGACGGAACGGAGGAGTGGGTCGGCGCCTGCTGAATTCGGGAGGCAGCCTTCCGGTTGCGTAACCGGACCCCTGGCGTGAGCGTTGTCACTGCGGATGGTTAATCTGCTGATCAGTCAGTTGCGGACGCTCAAGGGGTTGGAGGTCGGCATGGCGGCGCTCGCCTGGTTGCTGATTCCGCTTGTGGCTGCGATCGGCGCGGGCCTCTGGGGCAGTTGGGCCAACCGGACCCGCAAGGCCCGTGGGGACGGCCCGGAACTCATCGGTTACGCCCGCTTCCGCGAGGCCATGGAGAAGCCCCGGCCGGGCGCTGAAGGCCAGGGAAAAGAGCAGGTCACAAGCGTGTGAGAGCACAGGGCCGCCCCGGACGGGCGGCCCTGACGGTGCGCTGACAGAACCGTCCCGTACTGTCGAGTCATGCCACGCCGCACCGCGACGATGCTCGCCTCCACCCTGATGCTGATCGCGCTCCTGTGCGCGGGAGTGTTCATCCCCGTGCCGTATTCGGAGATGTCCCCGGGGCCGACGGTGAACACGCTGGGCGATCACGGCGGAGAGCCGGTGCTCCAGATTTCCGGGCGGAAGACGTATGCGACCAGTGGCCATCTGAACATGACGACGGTCCGGGTCACCAGCGCCGACTACCGGATGAACCTGGTCGAGGCCGTCTACGGCTGGCTCGCGCACGACAACAAGGTGGTGCAGCACGAGACGCTCTACCCGGACGGCAAGACCGAGGAGCAGTCCACGCAGGAGAACGCCGAGGAGTTCAGCCAGTCCCAGGAGAGCGCCAAGGTCGCCGCGCTGAAGGAACTCGACGTTCCGGTGAAGTCGTGGGTCATCGTCTCGACGGTCGTCAAGGGATCCCCGGCCGAGGGCAAGCTGCACGCCGGGGACGTGATCAAGGCCGTCGACGGTACGGCGGTGAAGGAGCCGACCGACGTCGCGAAGCTCGTCACGAAGCACAAGCCGGGCCAGGACGTCCGCTTCACGATCGTGCCCGCCAAGGAGCAGGCCGCCGCGGAGAAGGAGAAGCGGACGCCGACGAAGACACAGGACATCACCATCACCACGACGACGTCGGACGACGCCGGTGAGAAGCGGGCCATCGTGGGGATCTCCGCGGGGACCGACCACACCTTCCCGTTCACCATCGACATCAAGCTGGCCGATGTCGGCGGGCCGAGCGCCGGTCTGATGTTCGCGCTCGGCATCTACGACAAGCTCACGCCGGGCAGCCTGACCGGGGGCAGGTTCGTGGCCGGTACGGGGACGATCGACGACGAGGGCAAGGTCGGTCCGATCGGCGGCATCGAGATGAAGACCGTGGGTGCGCGGGCCAAGGGCGCGCAGTACTTCCTGACGCCCGCGGACAACTGCGCGGCCGCCGCCAAGGACACCCCCGAGGGCCTCACCCTCATCAAGGTGAAGACCATCGAGGACGCCCTCGGCGCCCTCAAGGACGTCCGCAGCGGCGACACCGCCGATCTGCCGAAGTGCGGTAAGTAGCCCGCCGGGCCGGAAGACCGGCCCGGACCGCGCAGCCGCCGGCTACTCCTCGAACGTCGCCGCCAGTGCCTCCGCCAGACCCGGCACGAGATCGGATCCGGTGAGGACCTCCGTCGGGGAGTCCTTCTCGCGCAGGCGCAGGGCCGACTCGCGCGTGCCGTCGCGCAGGACCCCGACCGTCATACGGACCTCCTGACGGTCCGGGTGGTCCGCCACCCACTTCGTCAGCGCGGCCTCGTCCAGACCCTGCGGAACCTGGGCCTCCGCGGACGGCGGCAGCATCAGGCGCTCCACGGCGAGAGCGCAGCCGGCCACCGCGTCGGGCCAGGCGATGGTGGCCAGGAACTCGTCGAGCGGCTTGCCCGTTGGAACTTCGTCCTGCTCGATCGGGGTGAGGCCGGGGTTCTCCGACGCGTCGTCCAGACCGAGCCGGTCCGCGAGCGAGGGCTGTTCGGCCCGGAGCCGGGCGGTGTCGACGAGTGCGAAGAGGCGGGCGGACTGGTCCCAGCCGAGGCCGGAGACGTACTCGTCGATCTCGAGTACGGCCCGGGTGAGCGGGCTCGCCGCCATGGGAGTGTTGGACATGGTCACAATCCTGCCTCGTTCCCGGCCGGAATCGGGAACCGAGTAAACGGTGAGTAAGTTGCATAGGTGGGGGCCCGCGATCACGGGGGCCACGGACGGTCCGTGAAGACGCGGGCCTTACGAATCAACAGCGAACTTCGAGGTGCGCACCTTGGCTTTCCAGATGCCGGACCGCGGCGGAGGCCCGACAGGGCCGCGGATCAGAGTGGGCCGCCCGTCCCGGCGTGTCCGGACCCTGCTCATGACACTGGGCGTCCTGGCCGTCCTCGGCATGGTGTTCACCATGTTCGCGGGCTTTTGGACGGACTGGCTCTGGTACCGGTCGGTGAACTACTCGTCGGTCTTCACCACCACGCTGTGGACCAAGATCGGGCTCTTCTTCGTCTTCGGCCTGCTCATGGCGCTCGCGGTCGGAGTCAATATCTGGCTGGCGCACCGGCTGCGGCCGCCGCTGAGCGCCATGTCCATGGAGCAGCAGAACCTCGACCGCTACCGGATGGGCATCGCGCCCTACAAGAAGTGGCTGCTGATCGGGATCACGGCCCTGGTGGGCCTGATCGCCGGAGCCTCCGCGTCCGGCCAGTGGCGCACGTGGCTGATGTGGGTCAACGGCGTGCCCTTCGGCCAGAAGGACCCCCAGTTCAAGCTGGACGTCTCCTTCTACGCCTTCGACCTGCCCTGGTACCGCTTCCTGCTCGGCTTCGGCTTCGCCGCCGCGATCCTGTCCGTGATCGCCGCCGCGCTCACGCACTACCTGTACGGCGGCCTGCGCGTCACCAGCCCCGGCGCCCGCGCCACGGCGGCGGCCACCGGGCACCTGTCGGTGCTCATCGGCGTCTTCGTGGCGCTGAAGGCGGTCGCCTACTGGCTCGACCGGTACGGACTCGCCGTGAAGTCCAGCGACTTCAGGGCGACCGACAACTGGACGGGCCTGAGGTACGTCGACGCCAACGCCTACCTGCCGGCCAAGACGATCCTGTTCTGCATCGCCGTCATCTGCGCTCTGCTGTTCTTCGCCACCTTGTGGCGGCGCACCTGGCAGCTGCCCGTGATCGGCTTCGGCCTGATGGTGCTCTCCGCGATCCTCATCGGCGGCCTCTACCCGGCGATCGTGCAGAAGTTCCAGGTCCAGCCGAACGAGCAGGCCAAGGAAGCGCCGTACGTCGAGAAGAACCTCGAGGCGACGCGCAAGGCCTACGGCATCGACGGCACGAAGGTCACCGACTACTCGGGCACGAGCAAGACCGAGGACAAGACCACGCTCCGCGACGACGTCGGCTCCACGGCGAGCATCCGGATCATGGACCCGAACATCGTCTCGCCGACGTTCCAGCAGCTCCAGCAGATCAGGAACTACTACGCGTTCCCGAACAACCTGGACGTCGACCGCTACGCCAAGGACGGCAAGGACCAGGACACCGTCATCGGCCTGCGTGAGCTGAACCTGGCGGGCATCCCGAAGAAGAACTGGATCAACAACCACTTCCGTTACACCCACGGTTACGGAGTGGTCGCCGCCGAGGGCACCAGCGCCGACGCCCAGGGCCGTCCGAACTTCACGGAGTCCGACCTGCCCTCCGAGGGCGACCTCGGCACGTACGAGCAGCGGGTCTACTACGGCGAGAAGACCACCACGTACTCGATCGTCGGCGGTCCCCAGAAGGAGATCGACTACTCCGACGACAACGGCGAGAAGACCACCAGCTACAAGGGCGACAGCGGGGTCAACCTCTCCAACCCGGTCAACCGGGCCGCGTACGCGGTGGCGTTCGGCGAGCCGCAGATCCTGTACTCCGGCGCCATCGGCGACGGTTCGCGGATCCTGTACAACCGCACGCCCAAGGAGCGCGTCGAGGCGGTCGCCCCCTGGCTGACCATCGACGGCGACGCCTACCCGGCGGTGGTGAACGGCCATATCGAGTGGATCGTCGACGCGTACACGACGACGAACGGATACCCGTACTCCTCGCGTACGACCCTCGGTGACACCACGGCCGACTCGCTGACCGCGGCCAACGACAACCGCGCGGTGGTGGCCCAGCAGAACCAGGTCAACTACATCCGCAACTCGGTGAAGGCGACCGTCGACGCGTACACCGGCGAGGTCAAGCTCTACCAGTGGGACACCAAGGACCCGGTCCTGAAGACCTGGATGAAGGCCTTCCCGGACACGGTGAAGCCCAAGGGCGACATCTCCAAGGACCTGATGGACCACCTGCGTTATCCGCAGGACCTGTTCAAGGTCCAGCGGGAGCTGCTCACGCGCTACCACGTGAAGGACGCCACGACGTTCCTCAGCGGCAGCGAGGTGTGGCAGGTGCCGGACGACCCGACGAACCGGTCGGGCAACGCGGTGCCGCCGTACTACCTGAGCATGAAGATGCCCGACCAGAAGGCACAGGCGTTCTCGCTGACGACGACCTTCACGCCCAACGGCCGGGACAACCTCAGCGCGTTCATGGCGGTCGACGCCGAGGCGGGCGCCAGTGACTACGGCAAGATCAGAATCCTGAAACTGCCGACGAACACGACGGTCAACGGGCCCAAACAGGTCCAGAGCCAGTTCAACTCCCAAGAGGACATCGCCGAGTCCATCAGGCTCCTGAGAGGCGGCGACTCCGAAGTCGAGTACGGCAACCTCCTGACGGTGCCGCTCGACGGCGGACTGCTCTACGTAGAGCCGGTCTACGTACGCGGTGGTGGACTGAAGTACCCGCTGCTGCGCAAGGTGCTGGTCACCTATGGAGGCCAGACCGCCTTCGAGAACACGCTCGACGATGCCCTCAACAAGATCTTCGGAACTGAGGGGCAGGCCCCCCGGCCACCGGACGAGGGCGACACCACGACGCCACCGCCGACGTCCGAGAACCCGACGGTCCAACAGGCCCTGGAGGACGCCCAGAAGGCGTTCGACGCGGGCCAGGAGGCCCTGAAGGACAACGACTGGGAGGCGTACGGCCGAGCGCAGAAGGATCTGGAGGACGCTCTGAAGCGGGCCGAGGACGCGCAGTCCGAAGCCGGCCGCGGTGGCGCCGAGAGCAAGCCCAGCGCCAGTCCGAGTGCCAAGCCGAGCGCCAAGCCGAGCGGCAGCCCGACCCCGAAGCCGAGCAGTTAGGGCCTGGCCTGGTCAAATGCCCACCCCGCGCCGTGATACGGTTGTGAACACAACGGCGCGGGGTGGAGCAGCTCGGTAGCTCGCTGGGCTCATAACCCAGAGGTCGCAGGTTCAAATCCTGTCCCCGCTACTGAATCGCGAAGTCCGAGTGACGGAGCGACCACGAAGGCCCGGATTCCACAACGGAATCCGGGCCTTCGTGATGTGTGAACGCATGTGCTGGTGCAGGCTGCGGCCGTGCCGCCGGGGGGAGTTGGGAGATCTGTGTTTGACTTGTCTCTCTGTGGGCATGTCGACAAAACGCTGTAGTGACCTCACTGGCTGCGGTATACCAGGTGTACCCAGGTTGCAGGTGGTGCGACGATGGACGTTATGGGGGACAAGGCAACTCTGTTCGAGACAGGGCGTTTTGTGCAGCCTTCCAGCCGGGAGGACACCGACACCCCGGACGAGACCGGGGAAATCGCCGACGAGGCGGCCGAGGAGCTGCGTCAGCGGCTCGCTGCCGAGGCCGGCGACGTCGAGGCGATGAGTGTTCTCGGGGCCATGCTGCTGCGCCGTGGTGATCTCGACGGTGCCGAACCCCATCTGCGTGCCGCCACCGCCGCGGGCGACCGGGCCGCCGCCAACAACCTCGGAGTCCTTCTCCACCAGCGCGGATACGCCGACGAGGCCGCCGGCTGGTGGCGGATCGCCGCCGTCGCCGGATCAGCCGCGGCCGCGCACGCCCTCGGACGGCACCACCGCGAGCGCGGCGACGAACCCGCCGCCGAGTACTGGCTGCGCCAGTCCGCGGAACAGGGGCACACCCTGGGCGCCTACGCCCTCGCCGACCTGCTGGAGCACCGCGGTGACGCCGGAGCCGAGAAGTGGCTGCGAGTCGCCGCCGAGCGCGGGCACCGTGAGGCGGCGTACCGTCTGGCCCGGAGGCTGGACCGGAAGGCGGCGCGGGACACCGACGGCGACAGCGGTGTCCAGGTGCCGGACGAGGTCGAGCAGTGGTACCGACAGGCCGCCGCGCGCGGCCACCGGCGGGCCGCGCTCCATCTCGGGACCATCCTGGAGAAGCGCGGCGAGCTCAAGGAGGCCGGACGCTGGTACCTGACGTCCGCCAAGGACGGCGAGGCGCGGGCCGCCTGCGCGCTCGGATTCCTGCTGCGCGACGCGGGCGACACCGAGAACGCCGCCGTGTGGTGGCTGCGGGCCGCCCAGGACGGCGACGGCAACGCGGCGAACGCGCTGGGAGCGCTGCACGCCGAGCGGGGCGAGACCCAGACCGCCGAGCGGTGGTACCGGGCCGCGATGGACGCGGGCGATGTGAACGGCGCCTACAACCTGGGGCTGCTCTGCGCCGAGCAGGGGCGCACCGCGCAGGCCGAGCAGTGGTACCGGCGCGCGGCCTATGCCGGGCACCGGGAAGCCGCGAACGCGCTGGCGATCCTGCTGCTGCGGGCCGGGGACGAGACCGGCGCCGAGCCGTGGTTCTCCAAGGCTGCGGAGGCCGGGAGCGTGGACGCCGCCTTCAACCTGGGCATCCTGCATGCCGGCCGGGGCGAGGAGCAGGCCGCGCTGCGCTGGTACGAGCGTGCCGCGGCCGCCGGGCACACCGAGGCGGCGCTCCAGGTCGGCATGGCCCGGCTGCGGGACGGCGACGAGCAGGAGGCCGAGCGGCATCTGCGGTGTGCGGCCGGGGGCGGGAGCGCCGAGGCCGCGTACCGGCTGGCGACGGTGCTCGACGCGCGCCGGCCGCCGGAGCCCGCGCACGAGCTCGGAGAGCCGGTGCACCGGCGGAGCGAGTGCGAGGAGTGGTACGAGAGAGCGGCCTCGCAGGGGCACCGGCGGGCGCAGGTGCGGGTGGGCATGCTCGCCGCCGCCCGGGGGGACGTCGTCGAGGCGGCTCGGTGGTACCGGGAGGCGGCCGAGGCCGGGTCCCGCAACGGGGCGTTCAATCTCGGGCTGCTGCTGGCCCGGGAGGGGAGCGAGCCCGAGGCGGCGGTGTGGTGGACCCGGGCGGCTGACGCCGGGCACGGGCGGGCGGCGTTGCGGCTGGCCCTGGTCTACGCGCGTCGGGGGGAGCTGGCGGAAGGGCAGCGGTGGGCTGATCGGGCGGTGTCCCTGGGGCCGGAGTCTGTGGCGGAGCGGGCGGCTCGGTTGCGGGATGCGCTCAGGCAGGAGCTGTCGGCCTGATGCCGGGGTTCGTGACTGTGGGCTGCTCGGTGCTCGGCGTTGTGGCTGGAGTCGGGTGGGTGCGCAGCCCGGCGGAGCGGGGTGCCGCTGCGTAAGCGATTTGCATCCGTGCTCCGCGGTGACGTAACGTTGCATTCACCGACGCGGGGTGGAGCAGCTC
>NZ_MUKA01000040.1 GCF_002150735.1 Streptomyces africanus | reverse complement strand
CCCCTGATCCCCCGTCGATGCCCCCCTTCCGCCCTACCGCACCTATGGGGGAACCATGAACGACCCCGCGCCCGACAAGCCGCTGGCCCTGTACGCGTTCACCGACTCCGACACCGCCCGGGAGCGGCTCGCCGCCGAAACCTCCTCCGGCGGCCTCGGGTTCGGCCTGCCGCTGGCCCATCTCACCGTCTCCGACCTGCCGTTCGGGGGCGTCGGGGAGAGCGGCATGGGCAGCTACCACGGCCGCTACTCCATCGAGACCTTCAGCCACCGCAAGGCCGTCCTCGCCAAGCCCCTCTGCGGATGTCCAGGCTTCCGAAGCGTGCGTGAGATCGCGTCCCGCCTTCTCAGCTCACCGCCGCCGTCGCCGCGTCGCGGTACTGCCGCAGCTCCTGCCTGGCGATGGCCCGCTTGTGCACCTCGTCGGGACCGTCCGCCAGCCGCAGCGTCCGCAGATGCGCGTACATCATGGCCAGCGGGAAGTCGTCGGTCACTCCCGCTCCCCCGTGCACCTGGATCGCGCGGTCGACGATCTTCAACGCGATCTCGGGAGCGGCCACCTTGATGGCCGCGATCTCGGTGCGCGCTTCCTTGTTCCCGACCGTGTCCATCAGGTACGCGGCCTTGAGCGTGAGCAGGCGGATCATCTCGATGTCGATGCGCGCTTCCGCGATCCAGTCCTGGATGTTGGACCGTTCGGCGACCGGGCTGCCGAAGGTCACCCGTGACTGTGCGCGCCGGCACATCAGTTCCAGCGCCCGCTCGGCCGCGCCGATGGCCCGCATGCAGTGGTGGATGCGACCGGGCCCGAGCCGGGCCTGGCTGATCGCGAATCCCTCGCCCTCGCCCTTGAGTACGTCCTTGCCCGGCACCCGGACGTTCTCGAAGACGATCTCCGCATGGCCCTCGCGATCCGCGTACCCGAACACCGGGAGGTTCCGGACCACGGTGACCCCGGGGGCGTCCACGGGTACGACCATCATCGACTGCTGGCGGTGGGGAGCCGCCGTGGGGTCGGTCTTGCCCATCACGATGAGCACCTTGCAGTTCTTGTGCATCGCGTTCGAGGCGAACCACTTGCGGCCGTTGAGCACGTACGCGTCCCCGTCGCGCTCCATCCGCAGCTCGATGTTGGTGGCGTCGGAGCTGGCGACACGCGGCTCGGTCATCGCGAAGGCCGAGGCCATCGTCCCGTCGAGCAGCGGCTTGAGGTACTTCTCCTTGTGCTCGTCGCTGCCGAACAGCGTGAGCACCTCCATGTTGCCGGTGTCGGGCGCGTTGCAGTTGCACGCCTCGGAGGCGATGTGGCTGCGGCCCATGATCTCCGCCAGCGGCGCGTACTCGAGGTTCGTCAGACCGGGGCCCCACTCCGGGTGCGGGTGGAACAGGTTCCACAGTCCACGCCTGCGCGCCTCCGCCTTGAGCTCCTCCAGGATCGGCGGGTGGAAGTGCGGGTCACCGGACGCGCGCATCTGCTCGTGGTACACCGCCTCGGCGGGGTAGATGTGCTCATCCATGAACTCGAGCAGATCCGCCTGGTACTTCTTGGCGCGGTCCGACATCTCAAACAGGGACATCCGAACTCCTGACGGGTAGGGAGGGAAAGTCGGGCGTGCGCTTGTCCAGGTGACTGGCCACGCCCTCGACGACGTCGGACCCGCGGAAGGCCTGGAGCATGAGGCCTTCCGCCCGGGCCACGGAATCGGCGTAGGTGCCGTCCACGTCGTTGCTCAGCCGGCTCTTGACGGTGGCCGTGGATGCCGGGGAGCAGCACCTCGCCAGAGCGGAGGCGTAGGCGAAGCGGTGTCCACCACGCTGCCGGTGGCAAGAGGGCCGCCACCATGCCAGGCCGGCGGCCACCCCGTTGATCGCCCCGATCAGCGGTTTGCGCAGGCTCAGCGGAACGTCCCGGGGACGGGGCCGTGCCCGGGCTCGCAGGTTGACGTCGATCGAGCGGTCCCAGTGCTGCTCGCTCGCGTCGAGGCCGGGCGCGCCCGCGCCACCACCGGTGACGACGGCGACTCTTTGTGTAACGTCCACAGCGAACCCTCTCCGGTACGGGGCGTGCGATGCGTCCGATCTGTATAGTTGAATCCGACGTCAAGTTCAATAGCCAGCCGCCCGGGTCCACATGAAAAAAGCCGCCCACCCCAGGGGGGTGAGCGGCTACAGGCAGGCGAATCAGCGGCGGTCAGGGAAGCGGAGGGCGTTCGCCCAGAGCCGGGTCACCGTGGACACGAGCTCCTCGAAGTCCACCGGCGGACCTTCTTCCTGCCGTTCGCCGAGCACGAACGCGTTGTAGGCCATGACGCTGACCATGCCCGACAGCGCACGGGAGGCCATCATCGGATCGACCTCACGGTCCGCGACACCCCGCGCCTGCAGGTCGGCGATGCCACGGGCATTGCGGCGGATGAACGCGTCGGCGCGCCGACGCCGGAACTCCCGGAATTCCGGCTCCACTTGGGCGACCTGCTCGAGCAGGCCCATCAGCTTCGCGTTCCGCTTGTACGCCTCGAGGTACGCGCGATTACTCGCCTCGAGTACCGCATGGGGATCGTCGGCGCCCTCCACCCGGGCCATGCCGGGGTGCATCATGTCCTCCTGCGCCTCCAGGAGGACGGCGGCGAGCACCTCTTCCTTGTTGGCGAAGTAGGTGTAGAAGGATCCCGCCGCGCACTGAGCCTCTTTGGTGATGTCGGTGAGGCGGGTGTCGAGGTAGCCGTCCCGTTCGAACACCTTCCGAGCGGCTTTCACCAACGCGGCCCGGGTCCGCGCACCGCGCTTCGTCGTGGGGGGCTCACGAAGGTGCGTCAGGGGCGCCACGGGCGGCGCCTGCTCGCCGTCGATCTCCTCGGCCGCAGTGGTCTCCATCCCGGGAACTGTACTTGAATCCGACACCACAATCACGAATGGCGGCGGCCGCCCGGTGGTTCCCGAGGTGTGCAGGATGGCCGCGGTCTCGTCGCTGCCCCGGTCGGCCACGCCGGCCGGGGCAGCGGTGACCGACACGCCCGGGGACAGCGTCCAGGAGGGCACCGAGGGCACCGTGAGTGCCGTGGCCGCCTCCGCAACGGCGGGGATCGGTCAGGCTGTGATCCCGAAGCGTTCGGCGAGCTGGTGGCGGGTGTCGGCGGCGCTGGTGTGCAGTACGCCCCCGATTCCGATCCGAGCCGCTCCGTCGAGGTTCTGCCGCAGATCGTCGATCATGACCGCCTCCTCGGGGTCGATGCCGAGGCGTTCACACGCGATCGCGTAGATCCGCCGGGAGGGCTTGCGGATCCCGACCTCGGCGGAGATGACGAGCACGTCGGCGAGGGACGCGAGTTCGACGCCGTCGTAGGTTCCGGTACCGAACGAATTGGACACGAGCGCGACGGGATGCCCGGCGGCTCGGAGATCGCCGAGCAGCGCGAGCATGTCCTGGTCGATCGACATGCCCGCCTGCATGCGGGCCGTGAGCCCCTCGGCCGTCACGTCGGCGCCGTGGGCACGGAGCCGTTCGGCGAACCCTCGCTCGAAGGCTCCGGCGTCGACACGGCCGCACTCGTGGTCGGCCAGGAGGGTGCGTGATGCCTCGTCCCGGGCGAGGAGGTCGAGCGGCAGGCGCGGATCGACGCCGAGCGAGGCGCCGAAGTCGGTGAAAGCCCGCAGCACACTGGAGGTGATGACACCGCCGAAGTCCACGAGGACCGCGGTTCGCGCCCTGTCCGTCACGCTCGGCATCTCAGGCGACCTCGAACAGTCCGGCTGCGCCCATGCCGCCCCCGACGCACATCGAGATCACCACATACCGGACACCGCGGCGCTTGCCCTCGATAAGGGCGTGCCCCACCAGCCGGGCGCCGGTCATTCCGTACGGATGACCGACGGAGATGGCGCCGCCGTTGACGTTGAACCGCTCCGGGTCGATGTGCAGTTCGTCCCGGCAGTACAGCGCCTGGGAGGCGAACGCCTCGTTGAGTTCCCACAGGCCGATGTCGTCGATGGTGAGGTCGTGCTGCTTCAGCAGCTTCGGAATGGCGAACACCGGGCCGATGCCCATCTCGTCCGGCCCGCAACCGGCAACGGTCATACCCCGGTAGACGCCCAGCGGCTGAAGTCCGCGGCGTTCGGCCTCCTTCGCCTCCATCAGCACCGACGCCGAAGCCCCGTCCGACAGCTGCGAGGAGTTGCCCGCCGTGACGCTGGATCGCGCGCTCACCTCACCGTCGGCCAGCACCGGCGCCAGTCCGGCCAGGCCCTCGAGCGTCGTCGACGCCCGGTTGCCCTCGTCGCGGGCCAGGGTCACGGCTTCGTCCCGCACCTCCCCGGACTGCTTGTCCAGGACCTTCTTGACGCTGTCGAGCGCCACGATCTCCTGGTCGAACCGGCCGGCCTCCTGCGCCGCCGCCGTGCGCTGCTGCGACACCAGCGCGAACTCGTCCTGGCGTTCCCGGCTCACGCCGTAGCGTTCGGCGACGATCTCCGCCGTGTGCAGCATCGGCAGGTAGATGCTCGGCTTGTGCTCGACCAGCCAGGGATCCGCCATGCGGTGGGTGTTCATGTGGTCGTTCTGCACCAGGGAGATCGACTCGACACCGCCGCCGACAGCGACCTGCATGCCGTCCGTGACAATCTGCTTGGCGGCCGTCGCGATGGCCATCAGGCCCGACGAGCACTGCCGGTCGATCGTCATCCCCGACACGACGTCCGGAAGTCCGGCGCGAAGAGCGGCCTGACGCGCGACATTGAAACCCGAGGACCCCTGCTGCACGGCGCAGCCGAAGATCACATCCTCGACCTCACCTCCCTCGAGCCCGGCCCGCTGCACCGCGTGCGCAAGGGCATGTCCGGCAAGCTCCTGCGCCTGGGTGTCGTTGAACGCGCCGCGGTACGCCTTTCCGATCGGTGTGCGTGCCGTCGAAACGATGACTGCTTCCCTCATGTCGCCTCACTGCTTCCTGTTGGCCCGGTTCGTCCGTCCGCCGGTTATATTTGAATTCGGCGTCAGGTTCAACCACGGCCCGGCCCTTGACAGTCCGCCCTCATGCCTGGAGGGTACCGACCAGTCGGTACGAAGAGGTGGGTCGTGACTCAGCTGAGCATCTCCACGGGTGCGGGCGTGCTCGACACGATCACGGCGGGTCCGCCCGAGGGCCGCCCGGCGCTGCTGCTGCACGGCTTCCCGCAGACCGGGCTGGTGTGGCGGCGGCAGATCGAGGCGCTGGCCGCGCACGGCTACCGCGTGGTGGCACCCGACGGCCATGACTGGGGAGGCGCGGTGGCCTGGTGGACCGCGCACGCCCGCCCCGGCCGCGTCCGCGCGATCGGCGTCGTCGACGTGCCCACCCTGTACGTCTGGAGCACGGAGGACAGCGCGTTCGGTCCGGCAGTCGCACAGGAGACCGAGCGATGGGTCAAGGGCCGTACCGGTTCGAGACCCTCCAGGGCGTCGGCCACTGGATCCCCGAGGAGGCGCCCGAAACGCTCAGCCGCCTGCTGCTCGAACACCTGCAAGCCCACGGCACGTAGTGAATCAACAGCGAATGTCCCACTCGCCGACACTCCGAAGAGGTGACCCGATGCAGACCGCCCGCGCGGCCTGGCGCCGTCTCGAGCCCGTCCACGGCATGATCTACTTCGTCCCCGAGGCAAGGCGCCGGTACGCCGACCTCGGCCTGAGCGGTCGCGCCGGGTACTTCACCTCCAGGAGCGCCGCATTCGGCCGGGCTTCCGCCGAGCTGGTCATCTCGACCTTCTACAACTTCAACCCCGATGTCGTACGGCAGGCGGTCGACGGGGCCTGGGACGCGACGACACCGCAGCAGGTGCTGGACGCACGGTACGCCGCGGCGGGCGAAGCCCTGCGACGGGCGGGAATCCACGAGTTGCCCACCATGGACGAGGTGCTGGCGCTGACCCGCCGGGCCGCCGAGGCGGCCTGCGAACACGCACAGGGCCGGCCGTTGTTCGCGGCGCATGCCGCACTGCCGTGGCCGGAGGAGCCGGTACTGCGGCTGTGGCATGCCCAGACACTGCTCCGGGAGTTCCGTGGAGACGGCCATGTCGCATGCCTGCTGAGCGAGGGCGTCGGAGGCTTGGAGGCGCTGATTCTGCACGCCGCGACCGGTGAGGTCCCCGTCGACTTCCTCAAGGCGAGCCGTGCATGGCCCGAGGAGGAGTGGGCCGGCACTCAGGAGCGCCTGCGCGAGCGAGGTCTCCTGGACGGCGACTCCCTCAGCCCGGAAGGCGTACGCCTGCGCCGGCACATCGAGGACCGCACCGACCGCCTGGCCCTTCCCGCCTACGCGGCCCTCGGTGACGCCGGCTGTGAGCGCCTCGCCGAACTCGCGGGCCCCTTCGGCGGTGCCGTCGTCGAAGCCGGCCTTCTCAAACTGGGCTGACCGGCCCCGCCCCTTTCGAGCGGTCGACGGGCGGGCGGCAGTGTTCAGAAGCAAGTCCCCGCCCGTCTGCGAGTCGGGGGTAGGCCCGGTCGGTGATGGGCTTGATCTTTCCGTCGACGCACCGTTCCCCGCGACTTCAGGCGTGTCGGCGGCAGCTCAGGAGCCGGCAGCGGCTCCCCGTCCGTCCGGTCCAGCGAGTAGCCCTGCCGGGGCACTCCGGGCACACAGTCTCAGCGTGAAGGCAGCGTGTCGCCTGTCACCAACGTCCCGGGACAGCACACCTAGCCAGTCGCGTCAGGGGATGATCTCGTTGGCGAGGGCCCCGGCTAGGTCGCGAAAGCCCGCCGCCGCGCGCGTACGGTGGACGTAGGGCCGGACGGATACGCCGGCACAGGCTCGGTGATCCGCTCCGCTCAGGAGGGAGAGACCATGCCTGAGCACAGGATCGGCACACAGAAGGAATTCGAGGCAGCCCGCGCGGAGCTGCTGGCGCAGGAGAAGGAACTCACCCGACGCGGCGACGAACTCGCCCGGAAGCGGCGGGAGCTCCCCTGGGTGCCGGTCGAGAACGACTACCTCTTCGAGACCGAGGACGGGACCAAGTCGCTCGCGGACCTCTTCGACGGACGCTCCCAGCTGCTGATCTACCACTTCATGTTCGGCCCGCCGTACAAGGCCGGATGCACGGTCTGCTCCTCGATCGCGGACACCCTTTCCCCCAATGTGATCCACCTCAGGGCCCGCGACGTGACGCTGATCTGCTCCTCGCGGGCGCCGCTGGACAAGCTCCTTTCCTACCGGGAGCGAATGGGCTGGCGCTTCGACTGGGTCTCCGCCGGCGGCAGCGATTTCCACCGCGACCTCGGTTTCCAGTACACCGAGGAGGAGCTGAGGCCGTTCCTCGAGGGCGACGTCCCGCCGACGGTGAGTCAGATGGCGCAGCTGTCCGGCACGGACGTACGCGGCTACGTCACCGAGGGGCCCGGGATGAGCGCCTACGCACTCCTCGACGGCACCGTTCACCGAACGTACGTCACCACCGCGCGCGGCCTCGAGCCTGCCATGGCCTACTACGGGCTTCTCGACCGTGCGCCGCTGGGCCGCCACGAGGAGGGCGAGCAGACCCACTGGCTGCGCCGCCACGACGAGTACGGCAAGACCTGAGTGGCTGTCCGTCCCCGACCTGGGAGTGAGAACGGCGGACAGGTAGGTCCGGAGCAGGGTCGCTCAATCAGTCGGGGCCGCTCCAGTCGAACGGGAAATGCTTGCTGGACTTGCCGCTGCGGTCCCAGCTGAAGCCGAACGCGTCGGCCCGGTCCGTGGTCGCGCGGCCCCATGTGGCAACCTGGCCCGGGCCGACCTCGGCACCGCCGGGATTGTGGAGCTGCACCCGCGCGCCGGCGGGCGTGGTGGGACCGCCGAGAGCCTCGACAAGGGCGGTGACCCGGCCGGGGACCTCGACGCTCCACGACCCCAGGTCGTCGGCGATCTCCACGGTGATGGGGGCGACCTCCATGCCGCGAACGTCGAAGGGGGCGAGCTCGTTGAACTGCTTCGGCCAGCCCCCCGCCTCACCGCTGAAGATCGTGCCGAGGGCGGCACGCTGCTGGTCGTCGGCGCGCGCGTCGACGAAGAAGGCGGCGGACGTGTCCGTCGCGGCGCCGCCCCAGATGTTGCCGGTGAAGGACCCGAGCATCAGGAAGTTCAGCCCGTCGAGCCGGACCTCCCCGTACCGACCCTCGCGTATGTGCCAGACGAGCACCCCGTCGCAGTCGCCCTCGGTCGGGGGCTGGGCGAAGGTGCAGGGGCAGGGTATGGCGCACTTGCAGGTGTCGAACCAGTCGCCGACCAGGCGCCAGGTAGGGCTGGTGGTTGCTTCGGTCATCTTGCTGACCTCCTCTTCCCCCGTTACCGCAGGGTCATGGGAGCGAGGCTGTCCCGCGCAGAGCCCGCCGGCCACGACCCGGAGCGGCCTCGTCTCCAGCATGCGCCTGCCCGGCGAGGAATTCCCAGTCCTGCGCAGGGCCCCCGCACCGCACACCGCCGCAGCGGGGGGCCGATACAGGTCCTGAGCGGTCCCGGCCCGGTAAGGCATCTGCCTGCCGGTTTCAGATCGGCGTCGTCGACAGCCTTGCCCTCCGTCGTAGTCGCCACCGCACGGGGTGGGTCCGGTCACCGACGAGAGCCGCTTCCCGGCGTTCCGCTTTTGAGCCTTGCGATTCTGTGCTGTGCTGGAGATGTCTTCTCAGTACTCGCCGCACGCGCCGGGGTTTCGCAGCCATGCTGCTGCGCGGGCCGCCTGCTCGATCGGGCAGTGGGCGACGATGGGAGGTGTGCCATGCCCCATCTCCGGTTCGCCCCGCCGGTGCCCACCCGGGCGGGAGTGCTGCTGCCGAGGCGTGATCTGGTCCTCGGCTGGGTTCTCCTGGTGCTGATCGCCGCTCTGGCCTGGCTGCTCACGGTCGCCCGGTCCCGCGACATGGGGACGGAGCCGGGCACCATGGGCCTGGTACTCCCGCTCTTCCTCCTCCTGTGGGTGGTCATGATGGCGGCGATGATGCTGCCGTCGCTGGCGCCTGTCGCCCTCACCTGGGTGCAGGCGATCCGCCGGAGCACCACGGGCCGTGTCAGGGCCCTGCGTACCGCCGAGTTCGTCGGCGGTTACCTGCTCGCCTGGGCCGGATTCGGGCTGCTCGCGTACGGGGCCCTGGCCGCGACCGGGCGTCTGGTCGACAGCCACCCGGATGCGGGTCGCTGGATCGGTGCGGGTGCGTTCCTGCTGGCGGGGCTGCAGCAGTTCGGCCCACTGAAGCGGGTCTGCCTGCGGCACTGCCGCAGTCCGATGTTCCAGCTGCTTCGATACGCACGCTTCCGGCCGTCGGCGAAGGACCTGCGGGTGGGCGCGCACCACGGGCTGTACTGCGTCGGCTGCTGCTGGGGACTGATGATCGTACTGATCCCGCTCGGTTTCATGAACGTGGCTGCGATGGCGGGCCTGGCCGCGGTGATCTTCCTGGAGAAGCTGTGGCGCGGCGGCCCCTGGGTCAGCTGGGCCGTCGGCGTGGCCTTCCTCGTGCTGGCCGTCCTCGCCCCGTTCCAGGACTGGCTGCTGCCGGGTCTGCAGATGTCCGGTCCGTCGATGGACGGAATGTGAGTTCAGGCGCCCGTGGCATACCCCCCTCGACCTGGCGGATGTGCGGCATCTCAACCCGCTGCTTCGTTCCAGGTGGTCGTTCAGGTATTGGGTTCCGCCGCGCTGATCCGGCCCAGCGCGGAGTCGGGGTCGACCACCGGCAGGCGGCGCGCTGCCTTCTCGCGCATGATGTCGACCGGGGTACCTGGAGTGACGGTGACCAGTCGGCCCTGCACGCCTCCCGGTCGGTCACACGTCCCTCACGATCTGGGCCGTCGCCATGGCACGACCTCCAGAAGTCGTCGTACTGCCGTGCAGGTGCTGCTGCCCGACCTGCTGGGCGGCCGAGTCCGGTGGAGCGTCGGCACTGCACGGACAGCCATCCGTATCGCCCAGCCGCCCAAGTCATCGTTCCGCGCAGCAGGACGCGATACGTCTGGCTCAGACCCGTCCGTGCGGACGATCCCGACACGGACCCGGGGCCCTTCTCTTGATGGGGGGCCTATCAGTCGCCCTTCCGCCAGCGGGCGCGCAGCCTGAACGCCGCGCCCTTCGGCCGACGTTCGCGGGTGAACACTCCCTTCTTGTTGCCGTCGACACGGAAGACACCGGGCGCCGTGGCGAAGTCGGCGAAGTTCCAGACCTGCTCGCCGACGACCGCGTCGACACGGTCGAACACCCGGTGATACACGTCGAGCAGTTCGGTCTGGTACTCCTCGGTCCACGGGCTGGGTACGACGCTGCGCAGTCCGGGGTAGGCGTCCGCTCCGTACTCGGTGATGACGATGGGCTTGTCGTGCGCGGCCCACTGCCGCAGTTCCGCTTCCAACTCCGTCTCGGCCGTCGCCAGGTCGTCGGGGCCGAAGTACCAGCCGTAGTAACGGTTGAGGAGCACGACGTCGAACAGGTCGGTGACCACGCACTGGTCCGGTTTGCCCATGAGCGCGTTGACGTAGGCGACGGGCCGTGAGGGATCCAGCCGGCGTGCCTCGGCCGCCAGTGGTGCGAAGTAGTCGCGCGCCTCCGGTTGGACGTTGTCCGGCTCGTTGGCGATGGACCACAGCACGACGCTCGGATGGTTCTTGTCGCGCGCCACGAGCTCCCTCACCGCCTGCAGGTGCGTGCGAAGTGTGCTCTCACCCACGGTGTCGGGCGAGAACGTCGACGCCTTACGGCCGGAGCCGAAAACACCTCCCGCGATGTTCAGGTTCAGGCCGACGGCTGCCGTCTCGTCGATGACCACCACGCCCTGTCGGTCCGCATAGTCCAGCACCTCCTCTGCATAGGGGTAGTGCGAGGTGCGGAACGAGTTCGCGCCGGTCCACTCCAGCAGGGCGAAGTCATGCACCATCAGGGTGTCGTCGTGGGCCCTGCCGCGTACGGCGGCGTCCTCGTGTTTGCCGAAACCCTTGAAGTAGAACGGGATTCCGTTGATCAGGAATTCCGTGCCCCGTACCTCCACGGTGCGCACGCCCACGGACTGCCGGTAACTGTCGACGAGGTCGCCGGAGGCGCTCCACAGCGTGGCTTCGAGTTCGTAGAGGTAGCCGTCGCCCGGCGCCCAGGGGTGCACGTCTTCGATCCTGAGGGTCCCCTCCGCGCCGGTGGCCGCATGGACCTCGACCCCGGAGGCGTCGCGCAGCGAGACACGCACCTCGTGCCCTCCGGCCTGTGCGGTGCTGTCCACGCGGTAGGCGACGAGGCCGGTCGTGTCCTGCAGGCTGGTGGTCACGGTGATGTCGGTGATGTGGACGGGGGGCGTGGTGTACAGCCACACGGGCCGGTGCAGGCCCGCGTAGTTGAAGAAGTCCTGGAAGTAGTGCTGCACCCGGCGGCCGTCCGCTCGTTCCTCCACCCGGCCGGGCGGTATCGACTCCCAGGTCAGTTCGTTGTTGACCACGACGGTGACACGGTTCTCGGCACCCGGCCGCACGTGCGCCGTGACGTCGGCCTCGAAGGGGGTGTAACCGCCTTCGTGCCGGGCGACCTCGACGTCGTTGACCCAGGCGATGGCGCGATGCGTCGCGGCGTCGAAGCGGAGTACCGTCCGCTCCCCCGCCCACCGGTCGGGAACCCATACCTGCGTCTGGTACCAGACGTCCCCGACATGGTCACGGACGGTCTTGTCCGGGAAGATGTCGTTGTAGCTGGCGGGCACCGGGATGTCCACGGCGCTCGCGAGCTGCGAGCGCCACCAGCCCTCGGCACGGCCGGCACCCTCCGCGTCCAGGCGGAAGCTCCACAGGCCGCCGAGAGAGCGGCGTTCACGAGTGGGGCCGTCCTGGGGACGAAGCATGGTTGGTTCTCCTGTTCTGTGTGCGTCGGTCGACGCGGCGGTCTACTTGATGCCGGTGTTGGCGATGCCCTGGATGAAGTGCCGTTGCAGGACGAGGAAGAGCAGGATGATCGGTGTGACGACCGTGACCGCCCCGGCCAGCAGCAGGCCGTAGTTGGTGCCGTTGGCTCCCGTGGAGAACAGGGCGAGGGCGACGGGCAGCGTGTAGTGGTCCTCTGTCTGCGCTATGACGAGCGGCCACAGGAAGTTGTTCCACTGCGCGAGGAAGGTGAGGATCGCCAGTGTCGCCAGCGCCGGCCGTGTCAGCGGCAGGATCACCCTGAGGAAGATCCGGGATTCGCCCGCACCGTCGAGGCGCGCCGCCTCGACGAGGGCGTCCGGGATGTCCCGGATGAACTGCCGCATGATGAACACGCCGAACGGTGTCACGAGGAAGGGCAGGATGAGCCCGAGGTAGGAGTTGCCCAGGCCCATGTTGCTGACGAGCACGAACAGCGGGACGAAGGTGGTGACGCCGGGGATGATCAGCATGGTGATGACGAGGCCGAAGAGCAGGCGCTTCCCCGCGAACTCGATCTTCGCGAAGGCGTATCCGGCCATCGAGCAGAACAGCAGGTTTCCCAGCACACAAGCCACCGCGACGACTGTGCTGTTCAGGAAGTACAGGCCGAAGTTCTGCTTGGACAGAAGTTGTTCGAAGTTGGCGAAGGTCGGGGACCGGGGAAGCCAGGAACTCGGATGGGCGACGATCTCGCCCGTCGGTTTCACCGAGCCGAGGAACATCCAGGCGAAAGGCGCCAGCGTCGCGAGCAGTCCGAGCACGAGAGCGCCGTAGAGAACGAGACGAGCGGTGGGGACTCGCCGGGACGGGCGGCGGTCCGGGAAGGCCGGCCCTGTCGTTGTCGTGGTGGCGGTCATGTCAGGCCCTCGCTCGGAAGATGCGGAACTGAAGAAGGCTCAGCAGGGCGATCGCGGTGACCAGCACATAGGACGCGGCCGATGCCAGTCCGTAGTTCCCGAAGCCGAATTGCTGGTACGCGTAGTAGCTGATCGAGGTCGTGCTGTCCAAGGGGCCGCCGCTCGTCATCACGAAAGGCTCCTCGAAGAACTGGAGGTAGCTGATGCTGAGCAGGATGGCGACCACCAGCGTGGTGGGCCGCAGCAGCGGCAAGGTCACGCTGCGGAAGGCCCGCCAGCGGGACGCGCCGTCCACGACGGCCGCCTCGTGCAGTTCGGGCGGTATCGACTGCAGCCCCGCCAGGAAGATCACCATGGGGATGCCGAAGTGCCGCCAGACGGCCATCAGTATGAGGGCGGGCATGGACCAGTGGGGATCGTTCAGCCAGTCCGGCCCCGAGATTCCCACGACGGACAGGACCGAGTTGATCATCCCGTCGGGCTTGTAGAGGTACCTCCACACGACCGCCACCGCCACGATGCTCGTCACGACCGGGGCGAAGTAGGCGACCCGGAAGAAGCCCTTCGCGCGCTGGATCCCGGAGTTGAGTGCGACGGCGACGGCGAGGGAGAGCACCATCGTCAGGGGTATGCCCACCGCGACGAAGTAGAGCGTGTTCAAGGCGGCGCGGACGAAGGTGGGATCGTCGAAGAGCGCGGTGTAGTTCTCCAGGCCGACGAAGTTGACGCTGAAGGGCGTCCGCACGTCCCTGCTGGTGATGTCGGTGACGCTCATCGACAGGGACGAGAAGACCGGCCAGATGCCGAAGGTGGCGAAGAGCAGGACGAAGGGTGAGCAGAAGGCCCAGGCGACCACTGTGCGCCGCAGGCGTCCGGAACCGCGCCTCGACCTTTGAGCCGGCTGCCTGGTGGAGGACTTCTCGCGTACGGGTTTCAGGGAGGTCGCCGTGGTCATCGAGTCGGCCCCGTTCCGATCGCGGACGCTTTCGCCTGGATGCGTTCCAGGGCCGCCTTCGGTGACGAGACCCCCTTGGCCACCTTCTCGATCTCGGCATCGAGGACCGCTGAGACCTGCTTCCAGGTGGTGACGGTCGGGCCCGGAAGCGCGCTCCGGAGCTGGGACCGGAAGACGGCCAGCGTCGGGTCCGACTTGAGCTTCCCCTCGTCCCAGGCCGCCTGGACGGCGGGCAGGTCTCCGGACAGTTCGTGCCAGTCCTGCTGGACGTCGGGCTCGGAGAGCCACCGGATGAACTTCCAGGCGCCGTCGCGGTTCTTCGCCTTCTTGAACACCGTCCAGTGCCCTCCCCCGATGAAGCTGGCGTTGGACGTCGCTCCCTTCGGGAGCGTGGCGACCCCCACCTTGTCCTTGACGAAGTCCGCTCCGCCGGCCCCCTTCAGCAGTGCCGTTTCCCAGGGGCCCGAGATGAGGGCGGCGGTGGAACCGGCGACGAACTGCGGCTCGATCTCCCCCAGACTCACCGCCCCGTTGCGGGTCGCGGTCTTCGACGTGAAGAACGACTGGTAGAACTCCAGCCCCGCGAGCGCCTGGGGTGTGTCGAAGGTGAACTCGGTGCCGTTGTCGTTCATGAGACGCGCACCCGCCTGCCACATGAAGGGCAGGACGCCCTGCCAGCTCGCCGCCACGCCGGTGGGCAGCGCCAGGCCCCACTTCGCGCCCTGCTTCTGGAGGGCCCTGAGGAACGGGCCGTACTCCTTCCAGGTCTTCGGCGCGGAGACTCCGGCAGCCTGTGCCAGGTCCTTGCGGTAGAACAGGACGCGGGTGTCCGCATACCAGGGGACGCCGTACGTGCCCCCGTCGTACGTGGTGCTCTGAGCGGCGCCTCGGTAGAAGGACGAGGTGTCGACGAGACCGGCCGGCACCTGCTCGAGTCCGCCCGTCGAGGCGAAGTTCGTCAGGTCGGCGGATCCGACGAGCGTGGCGTCCGGCGTGTCCTGGGAGGCGATCGCCGTTTCGACCTTCTTGGCGTAGTCCTGCCACGGGATGGCCGTGACCTTCACCTTCGCGTCCGGGTTGGCCTTCCGGAAGCGCGCGGCCAGCTCGGGCAGGCGCTCGCCCTCGGTGCCCATGGCCCAAACGTTGATCTCGCCCTTGGCAGGTGAGTCGCTGATGGGAGCGCCCTTGGCGCCCCCACTGCCTTGTGTGTCGGACCGGCCGCAACCGGCCAGAACCAGTGTGGCGGCCAGACCGCCGATGATCGCTTTCGACAAATGCGAGGTGGACATCCTCGTCCGTCTCCTCTCCACCCGGTGGATGCGTGAGCGGCCCTACCGCACGTCGTGGTGTGGGTCAGCGAGACCGTACAGCGAAAACCGAACAGGTGCCACACTTTCGGCGAGGGTGATGTTGGCGAGTTATCGGCCGGACACCGCCCCGCGCCGCCCGCTTAGGGTTGGGGGTATGACCGAGAAAACGGCGGCCCGTCCGGCCACTCGCCGAGGCCCGTATGCCAAGAGCGCACAGCGCAGGGCCGAGATCGTCGCCTCGGCGACCGCCGTGTTCGCGGCTCGCGGTTACCGTGGCGGGTCCCTGAGGGAGATCGCCAAGCAGCTCGATCTCAGCCTGACCAGCGTCGTGCACCACTTTCCGAGCAAGAGCGCGCTCCTCGTGGCCGTCCTCGAGAACGCGGACTCCGCGAGCATCGACTCCTTCGAGGCGGACAGCCGGGGAAAGGGTGTGGCCTACGCGGTCCTGCGGTACGTCCGCCGCAACCTGGAAAGGCCCGAGATGCTGCGGCTCCTCGCCTTGATGGCCGCGGAGGCCTCGGCTCCCGACCACCCGGCGCACGAGTGGTTCCGTGACAGGTACGAGCGGGTCGTCACCGCTTTCACGACCGCGGTCAGCAGGGACCAGGACCTGGATCGCATCTCGAACCGCAGGCACCCCGAGCTGATCGCGGCGGCCCTTGTCGCGATGTGGGACGGTCTCCAGCTCCAGTGGCTCATCGACCCGCGGCGTGATCTCCTGGCCGGGATGTCAGCCGGCTTGGAGGATCTGCTGGGCGATCCTGCCGTCGGGTGACCGGCACCCGTGGCAGCACGTCGCGCCCTTCCCGGCCAGACCGCCGCGTCACCGGCCTCGGACCACCGGTCGCGACCGGCGCGACCGGCCGCTGCTCGCGACTCTGAACGAGCCCGGGATGCGGACGAGCGAGTGCCTGCCCGGCACCGCCCCACCGCAGAGGGGTCAAGACGGAGAGGGCGTCCGCCAAGATCCGGTCCACTCCCCGACCGACCCGCTTCTGAGAGGTGTCCCTACCGGCCCGGGTACCGCATTCCCGGGCCGGTGTCGTCCCGACAGCCGACTACGCCGGCAGATCCGTAGCGGCACGACTCACAGGGGAGCTGCCGAGTCGACGGCCGTCAAGCGGTATCTCGTCCCCGCCCGCGTCTCGAACTCGAGCACCCCCGGCTCCGGGTGCCGTACTGGGACGGGGCGCCCGTGAGCGGTTACCTTCAACCGGGTCGCAGACCGCACGAGCGCCCGATTCTCCGAGCGGGAACGCAACTCACCGCCCTCCAACGCGCCTTCGCGCCATTTCAGATCCAGCTCGAAGCCGCCTCGCGCGAGAAGACCGCGCACCCGTCCGTTCGCCAACGCCGGAGGCAGCGCGGGCAGCAGATGCAGCTCACCCGCATGGGACTGCAGCAGCCACTCCGCAACGCCCGCCGTCGCCCCGAAGTTGCCGTCGATCTGGAAAGGCGGATGCAGATCGAAGAGGTTCGGCCCGGTGCGCTCGGGGGTGAGCAGGTCGGTCAACAGCTTGTAGGAGCGTGCGCCGTCCTCCAGCCGCGCCCAGAAGTTGATTTTCCAGGCGAGGGACCACCCCGTACCCGCGTCTCCGCGCTGCTCCAGTGTCGTGAGGGCCGCTGCGAACAGTTCGGGAGTGTCCCGTTTGGTGATCTGGTTGCTGGGGTGCAAACCGTACAGATGGGAGACGTGTCGATGCTGCTGCTCGGGCGCGGTGGCGTCCCAGTCCTCCGACCATTCCTGCAACTGCCCCTGGGAACCGACTTTCATGGGCGGTAGCTTCCCGCGTGCGGCCCGGACCGCGTTGCGCATGGCGCGGTCCTCGCCGAGCAACTGCGATGCCTTGACGAATCCGTCGAAGAGGTCGCGCAGGATCTGGTTGTCCATGGTCGGCCCCGCGCACACGGACACGTCCGGGTGGTGGGCGTTCTCCGGGGAGACCGCGGGGCAGGTGACGAGGTGCCCGGTGCGTGGATCGGTGACCAGGGTGTCGAGGAAGAACCGCACCGCGCCGCGGAGTACCGGATAGCGGCGACGCAGCGCCTGCTGGTCGCCGCTGAAGAGATAGTGCTCCCAGATGCCGGTGGACAGCCAGGCTCCCCCGGTCTGCCACATGCCCCAGAACGCGCCGTCCACAGGGGCCGTGCCGCGCCAGGCGTCGGTGTTGTGATGGGTGACCCAGCCGCCGGCACCGTATTGCGCCTCGGCCGTTCTCGCACCGGCCACAGACAGGTCCGCCAGCATGTCGAAGACCGGTTCCCAGCACTCCATGAGGTTGGTCACCGGGGCCGGCCAGTAGTTCATCTCCGTGTTGATGTTGATCGTGTACTTCGAGTCCCAAGGCGGACTGAGTAACTCGTTCCAGATGCCTTGGAGGTTGGCGGGCTGGGTGCCGGGCCGTGACGAGGAGATCAGCAGATAGCGCCCGTACTGGAAGTGCAGGGCCACCAGGTGCGGGTCGGCGGCGGTGGCGAACCTCGCTACGCGTTCGTCGGTGGGCAGTTCCGCGGCGTCGGTCCTGCCGAAGTCGACCTCCACCCGCCGGAACAGCTTCCGGTAGTCAGCGACATGGCGTCGCAGCAGCCGGGCGTGGGGCATGGCCGACGCGGCGTTGAGCGCGGCAGCGGCGCGGGCGACGTGGTCGCCTGTCGGGTCCTGGTAGTTGGTGTAGCTGGTACCGATCGCGATCAGCAGGGTGACGGCATCGGCTCCGGTGACTTCGAGGCTCCCGCTGCCGCCGGCGACCGTCCCGCCCTCGGCGTGGGCGCGGGCCAGGGCCCGGAACCGAACCTGTCCCTTGATGCCCTCACGGGTTTGCGCGGTTCCGTCCATCGCGATGGTGATCCGGTCGGGCGAGGACGCAGTCACGGTCTGAGGGCTGTCGAAAGCCGCCGTGAAGGAGACGGCCCCCGGGGTATCAGCCGTCAGCCGCATGACGATCACCTGGTCGGGGTGGCTGACGAAGGTCTCGCGGTGATACGTCACCCCGCCCCGCCTGTACCGGACGGAGGTGACCGCTGAGTCGAGGTCAAGCGTGCGCCGGTAGTCCGCTGCCTCGCCGTCTGCTGCGAAGGCCAGCCGCAGGCTGCCGACCGTCTGGTACATCAGTTCGCCCGTCGGGACTCCGAGGAAGTCCGAGTCGATGAGGGACTGGGCGGCGCTCCACTCGCCGGCGAAGACGCGCCGGCGGATCTCGGGAAGGGCGGCCAGAGCCTTGGGGTTCGCCGGCTCATAGGGACCGCCTGCCCACACGGTGTCCTCGTTGAGCTGGAGCAGTTCGGTGTCCGTGCCTCCGAAGACCATGGCGCCGAGCCGCCCGTTGCCGATGGGTAATGCCTCCAGCCACGCGGAGGCCGGCCGGGGATACCAGAGCACGAACTCATCCAGTTTCTGATCGGCTGCGGCGGCATCCTGTGGCGGCGTCCGGTCGGCGCCGGTTCCTTCGGTGGCACAGGCGCCGCCGGACGACGTGAGGGCCGCCGCGCCCGCTCCGGCTGTGGTGGACAGTGCGAGAAAATGTCTGCGATCCATACCCGAAGCGTCGAGTCATGGGATGTCTTCTGTCGACCGGTAGGGACCACATTCGAAAGTTTCCACCGTGCCGGCTACCGCTTCGACGGTTGGCGAAGACCCTCCGCGGTTACCGAACCACCCGAGGAGTCTCAGCGGTTCAGGCAGCCGTCAGCTTCCGGATGCGCGGGTGGTTCTGGAGCGCCCACCGCACGGTCTTCGGCGGGCGTCCGAGCAGGGTTTCCAGTTGGTCGGTGGTGCCGCGGTAGCCTCCGCCGCCCTTCAGCCGGGTCAGGGTCTTGAGGTGCTCCGCGGTGTGCGGGAGCGCCGACAGGGCGGTGTCGACATAGGTCTCGTTCCAGGTTTCGACGTCTTCGGGAACGTACGTGACCTCGCGTCCCAGAACGGCCGCGTAGTCCTCCGCGAACCCGTGCATGTCCTTCAGCTCCGGGCCGTTGAGGTCGTAGGACTTCGAGATGTGCGGCTCCGGGTCGGCCAGTATCTTCACGCACAGCTCCGCCACGTCGTAGCCCGCGATGGGCGCGAGCTGGTGATCACCGAAGGGCAGGCGCAGTTCACCCCTGCTCAGCGGCTCCAGCGCCAGCCAGGTCATCAGGGGGTTCTCGACGAACATGGCCGCCCGGATGTTGACGGTCGGGAGGCCGGACCAGTCCAGCACCTGCTCGGCGACCCAGTGGGCCCGCTGCTGCGGCGACCAGTTGGCGACGAGTCCGCCGAGCCACGCACGCCGCTCTTCCTCCGGCGCGGTCATCTTGTCGAACGTCATGAACGACTGCTCGTACTCGGAGATGTTGACGAAGACCTCGATGTCGCCCTGGGCTCGCGCCGCCGCGGCCATCAGGCCGACGGCGTCTGTGTAGTACGGCGACAGGCTCATGCTGAAGTAGATGCGGCGGACGCCCTTCAGCGCGGCGCTCACGTCGGCGATGGTGAGCAGGTCACCGACGAAGACCTCGGCCCCGGCCTGGCGGAGCGAATCCGCGCGTTCGTCGTCCTGGCGCACGAACGCGCGCACCGGGTGCCCGAGTTCAAGCAGCATGTCGACCATCGTTCGGCTCACACCGCCGACTTCGCCGGCGGCACCGGTGATCAGGACGGGGTTGCGATCTGGCATCAAGGTGTCCTCTGTCTGGTGGGGGGGAAGGATGCGAGCGCCATGCGAGGGAGAGCGAATGACTCCCGGCGTAGCCGCGCTGACCGGGGGCGACGACCCGGTACTCGGCCGACGCCGGCGCCCCGAACTGGTGACGCCAGGAGTACCAGCTCTCCTTGTCAGCTCTTCAACTGGGCGTACAAGGCTTCCAGGTCGGCGGACAGCTGGGACTTGACCCAGCGGGTGGTGTCGTCGGCCAGCACCTCGTGTGCTCCCGCCTCGATGCCGTCGAGTGCGGCTACGGCGATGTCGCGGGGGTCGGCCTTGGGCGCGTCGACACCCGACGTCATGTCGGTGTCCACGTAGGCCATGTGGAGCCCGGTCACCGCGATGCCGCGCGGCCGCAACTCCAGGCGCAGGGAGTTGGTCTGCGACCACAAAGCGGCCTTGGAGGCGCCGTAGGGCGTGCCGTCGGCCAGCCAGGACAGAACGGAGTGGGCGTTGAGGATGTGGCCCCCGCCGTTGCGCTCGATGACCGGCACGAAGGCCCGGGTGACCAGCAGCGGCCCGTAGAAGTTGGTCTCCAGATCCCGGCGCACGTCCTCCATCGGCGAGTCGAGGTACGAAGCGCGGACGGAGGCCCCGGCGTTGTTGATCAGAATGGTGACGTCCCGGGCCTGCTCGGTGGCCGCCGCCACAGATGCCGGGTCAGTGGCCTCGAGCGCCAGCGGAACGGCATCGGGGTGAGTCACCGTGCGCGGGTCACGGGCCGTGGCGTAGACCTTGCCGGCCCCGCGCGCATAGAGCTCCTCGACCAGCACCTTGCCGATGCCACGGCTGCCTCCCGTGACGAAGACGGTGGCGCCCTTGATTGCTGTCACGACTACCTCCACGAAGATAAAAACCGATCGGTTTCCCAACCGTAAACCGATCGGTTTCGCCATGCAAGTCGCTTCAGAGGCCGGCCGACCTGGTGCCCATCGGCCAAGTCCGTGCTCGAAGACGTCAGTGCATGCCTGCCGCATCGAGCAGGGTGGTCACAGTGGGCGCGATGAGCCCGGCCAGGCTGTCGGCGCCGATCCCCGCGCGGGCACTGGCGCCGTCGAAGACCAGGATGAGCTGCCGGGCCAGCAGGTCGGGATCGCTCGCCCCACCCCGTTCGGCCTCGGAACGGAAAAAGGCTGTCAGGTTCGCTTTGATCTGGTGGGCCACCCGGCTCGCGGGGTGGGTCTGGTCCTTGAGCTCGATCTGCACGGCCAGGTACCGGCAGCCTTGGAAGTCGGGCGCACCCGCCTGCGACTCCACCCGCTCGAAGACGTACAGGATCCGCTCGCGGGGGGAACGGCCATCACCCGCCGGGGGCAGGGCCCTCGCCACGAAGGCAGCAGCGCGCTCCTTCAGGCTCGCCGCCAGCAGTTCGTCCTTGCTCTCGAACAGTTGGTACAGGGAGCGCTTCGACACCCCCGCCGCCTTGCACAGCGCCTCGACGCCGACGCCGACTCCGTCGCGATAGGTGAGAGTGGCCGCAGCCTCCAGAAGCCGCTCCCGAGGGCTTTGCTTCGCTTTGGCAGTCATACCGAAGCGACCTTCTCGGGCTCCGCCTCGGAGGGGATGCGGTGCAGCCCCTTGCGGTCGTACCAACTGGTCATGCCGAAGCCGAAGAGAGCGGCTGCCGCGAGGCCGGCGGCCATCATGACCCAGCCCCGGGTCAGGCCGGCGTCGGCTTGGGCGTCGTAGTAGAGGATCGAGCGGATGCCGCCGGTGATCTGCCGCAGTGGTTCGAACTCCGCCAGGAAGCGGTAGAAGCCGGGCAGTGCCTGGATCGGCGTGGCGGCGTTGGCCGTCGGCACCGCCATCCCGATGAAGACCAGAGTGACCACCAGCATGCCGGGCGTGCCGAAGACGGCGAGCAGGGTGAGCGCACCGATCCCGGAGACGGCGATGGCGCACACCGAGAACAGCCACAGCAGTGGCAGATGGGCGGCGTGCATCCCCATGAGGCCGACCGCGCCCACCATGACCAGGCTCCCCATCAGCAGGGACAGCCCGGCCATGAGAGTGCTGCCGACGGCGAGGGTCTGCACCCGTGTCGCCCGGATCAGCGGGCGGCGCAGGCGCAGCGGGCCCATGTCGTTGTGGGTGTAGCCGAGGGCGTGGTCCACCTGGCCGCTGATGACGTTGGCGGAGAGCATGCCGACGACCACGAGGACGAGCGCGTAGTAGAACGCCGTCATGCCCAGGCCGCTGCGCGAGTCGAGGGGATGACCGTCCTCGACTGTGACGGCGGCCGGGTCGGCCAGCAGAACGCGTGCCGCGGCGGGCAGCTTCGCCTGCCCGGTCCCGCCCTGGGATGTGAGCTCCTTGCCCACCTGGAGCGAGGCGCTTTCGGCCGCCTGCGTCGTCGCAGTCCGGGCCAGACTGGAGCCCACACTGCCGGCGGACTGGTTGGTCAGCACCGTCAGCGTCGGACGGGTCGGGGCTTCGGTGGTCGCGGTGCCGGTGAGTGCGGTGGTGGCGGAGGTGAAGTCGGCGGGCACGACGAGCGCGCCGTACAGCTTGCCCTTGCCGAGTTCCTCCTTCATCTCCTTCTCGTCCATCACCTTCCAATCGATCTTGCCCCCGCTCGCGGTGGACTTCTTGATCGACTCGGTGATCCGAGCCCCCAGGTCGACCTGCTCGCCGCCGGCAGCGGCCCCCTTGTCAGCGTTCACCAGGCCGACGGGCAGATTCTTCATGTGATCGACGGGATCGACGTTGGCGCCGACGTAGAACACGGTGAACAGCAGCGCGAGGACGCCCGTGATGACGCCGTTGGCGATCCACAGGGGTTTGGCACGCAGGACGCGGAACGGCTGAATCCCACTCATGACTTACTCCGGACTCGGACAACACGCCCTGCATCTCGCCGGGACTCCGACTGATGAAACCGGTCGGTTTCAAGCCCATCGTAAACCGATCAGTTTACGAATTCCAAGTCGAGACGCGAGGCTGAAGTTCACGGCCAGTTCGTCACCGGTTGTCGCCGCCGGAGGAGAAACGTCGGTCACTGCTGGGTCAGGGTGACTTCGTCGCAGTAGCCGTCACCGTTTCCGGAGACGAGGTGGCAGTAGATGCGAGCGGAGGTCACACCCGAGCCCGTGGTGAAGGTCGTCGACTGCTTCGTGTAGGTGCTCGACGTGGTCGAGGCGCTCGTGACAGCAGTGCCGTTGTAGAGCTTGGCCTCCAGTGCCGTGGTGGTGCCGGCGGTCTGGCTCCTGATCGCGCCGGACAGCCGGTATGTGGTGTTCGGCTTGAGGGTGTAGATCAGCTGCCAGAGGGTGCCGCCGCTGAGGGAGGAGTTCGTCAGTCCGGCGGCGTTGCCGTTGGATGACGTGCTGGTGAGTGAGAAGTCCCCGTTGCGCCAGGGCACGGTGTGGCCGGATTCGAAGTTGCCGTTGACGACGTGGTTCTTGACGGGGGTGACGGCGAGGTCGTCGCAGTAGCCGTTCCCGCTGCCGGAACTCTTGTAGCAGTACAGGCGCACGGTGCTGTTCGCCGCCCCGGTGGTGAAGTCGGCGGAGACGAACGTCCAGTCGGTGCCGCCGGCGCTCGCCACCGTCTCCAGGCCGCCGGTGTTCTTGACGCCGACGTTCATGACCTCACCGGCGACGGCGGACTTCACCCAGCCCGAGACGCGGTAGGTCGTCCGGGGTGCGACGGGGACGAACTGTTCGACCGATGCGGGCGACGGTCCGACCCGGGCCGCGTAGGTTCCGCTGTGGGCGCCCGAGTTGACCACCGAGGCGGAGTTCCACGCGCTCCACGCCGAGAGCGACCCCTTCTCGAAGCCGAGGTTCTCGTTCGCGAGGCAGGTCGCGTCGTTGGGCGAGCTGAACTGGTCGGCGCCGATGTCGGGCGCGCAGACCGAGGGAACGGGCGACCCCCAGTAGTCCTTGCCTCCGTTGTCGGGGATGACGACTCCCGCGCCGATGGCCGGGGAGCCCGCAGTGAGCTGGTAGCCGTCGACGGAGTCGATGCCCGTACCGCCGCTGCCGGGTGAGACGAGCAGCGGATCCGCGGTGATGTTGCCGTTGCCGGCCGGCTCGCCGGACGGGTGGTTGCCGTAGAAGAGGTTGTTCCGCCAGGAGAAGTTCGAGGCCGGCTGGCCGGAGGTGTAGACGTAGTCGCCGCTGCCCAGGTTGTAGATGAGGTTGTTGGCGAGGGTGAGGTCGTTCCAGGCGCCCGAGACCTCGAAGATGTTCGCGGTGGATCCGGACGGGATGTAGATGGTGTTGTTGTAGAACTCGGAGTCCTGGGAGCCGAGCATGTTGACGACGCGGAGACGGTCGTTCTCGCTGACGTTGTAGCGGACCATCGCGTTACTGCTGAGGCGTGACCCTCCGCCGCAGCCGCAGAAGAGGAGGAACCCTCCCTCGTTGTCGTGGCTGTAGTTGTACTGGACGATCGTGCCGTCCTGCCCGTAGTCGACGTCGAAGCCCTGGCCGTCGGGGTTCCCGGAGTTCTTCTTGGTGCCGTACGCCTCGTTGTACTGGATCACAGTCCCGTCGGAGTCCCAGGCCCAGATACCGGCGTTCGCCGCGTTGCTCGCCTTGGCCGCGTTGTAGACGACGTTGTGCTCGATGAGGGCGTCCTTGGACATCTGCACGACGATGCCGTCGCCGTCGGTGTCATGAACGGTGTTGTTCCTGACGACGACGCCGGTCCACGGGGTCCAGGCGGGGTTGTTGCAGCCGATGGACGGCCGGCACAGCCATGTGCTCGACATGTTGATGCCACTGCGGGCGATGTTCGCGACGGTGTTGCCGTCGATGACGACGTCGTTGAAGGCGCTGGGCGTCGTGGTGCCGAGAACGGCGAAGAGGATGCCGGCGCTGCCGTCGACCTCCTTGGAGTTGTTTCCGTTCACATCGTGGATGCTGAGGTTGCTGATCTTGTAGTGGTTGCCGGTGCCGTAGTTCTCCAGCACCACGTAGACACCGCGCCGCGCGTTCGCCCCCTTCACCGCGCCGGTGTTCGTGATCTCCAGGTCGGAGATCTCCCAGTACTCCTGGTTGTGCAGGTAGATCGCATCCGTGGCACCGCCCGCGGCGATGACCGGCAGGGCGCCGGTGCCGTAGGCGTCGATGGAGATGGACCCGCCGGACGCACTGCCCGAGCCCAGCGGGTGCAGGGTGCCGGAGCAGGTCGTCCCTCGCTTCAGCAACAGTTGGTCCCCCGGTGCGAACGTTTTCCCGTTGGGGCCCGCCAGGGAGTTCCACGGCGAGTCGGAGGTGCCGGTGCCGTTCGTCGACGCCGAGCAGTCGACGTAGTAGTTCGATCCGGCGGCCTGTGCCGGTTGGGCCGCTGTCAGCACCACCGCCGCGCAGGCGAGCAGCAGGGTGACGACCGCGCCTGCGATGAACCGTCTTGTCTCTGCGACATGTCTCATGATGCCTCTCCCCGTACAACGCTGTCGGGATGGGT